>JAZDLH010000029.1:0-35114 GCA_043802275.1 Planctomycetota bacterium | reverse complement strand
T
The DNA here is from genome assembly GCA_043802275.1 of Planctomycetota bacterium. GTDB lineage: Bacteria > Planctomycetota > SZUA-567 > SZUA-567 > JAFGNG01 > JAZDLH01. Next base: position 35,113 of record JAZDLH010000029.1, on the reverse strand, counting down.
TTTCCCCGGCGCATTCGGGACGGCCTTAAAATTAAGTTGACCCTATTCCATGAAAAGGGTAGATTTCTGCATATTCAAAGCCCATCTCGTGGGGACTCAAAGGAGAGAACGATGAAGACGAAGTGGTGCGGTTTTCTGGTCATCGTGGGGATCTTTTTCGCCGGATGGGCGCTCCCCGCGGAGCCGACAACGCCCCTCGAATCCTACCTGCCGGAAGGGACGCTCTTTGTGGCCGGCATACCGGACATGAACGGCCTTATTCTCAAGATGGGAAACACGCCCGCGTCCCGAATCATGCGGGACGAAGCCGTGCGCGCGTTTTTGGAAAAGCCGCTGGAGGAGATCGATACCTTCCTGCGGGGGTTGAAGAATGAGCACCTGGCAAGCGCCGAGCTCAAGGAAGCCCTCACGCTCGCTTCCCTGGCCGAGATATTCAGCGGGGGCCTGGTCATCGCGATGGAGGCCCCGCAGGGGCCGACCTTCCAAAGCAGCGACGAGATCTCCTTTCTCGTCCTCGCCGACATCGGCGACCAACAGGCGCGGCTCGACTCGCTTCTCCAACTTCTCATCCGGGAAGGCGCCGAGTACCTGGAGACGAAGACCAGGGATTACATGGGCTCGACGATCACGGGCATCTTTCCCAAGGACGTGGATGAATCCGAGCCGGCCCTCTTAAAGAATCCCGTGAATTTCGCGTTCGCAAAGCAGTACGTGATCTTCGCCAACAAGCTCGGAGGCGCGAGGCGCGGCATCAAGACCGTTCTCGATGGGGTCGAGCCGAACCTCCTGCATTCGGCGAAGTACACCCGCATGCGCGCCCTCGCCGGGGAGGCGCCGGACATCCTTTACTACGCGGATTTCGAGTCATTCCTGAACGCCATGCCCAATCCCGCCGCGCCTGTCCCGGGCGCGGAGGAAGCCTTTCCAACCGACGCGGGGGGAAAGCCGGACCTCCGGCAGATCTATGCGACCCTCGGGATCGATAACCTGAAGACCGCCGCGTTGTGGGGGAAGGTCGCCGACGACGGGAGCGTGCGCCAGGGAGGATTTATCGAGTGTCCCGTGGAGAAAAAGGGACTCTTGAAGCTCTTGAGCCAGTCCGCCGCGCCCCTCTCGCTTCCGGGGTATCTCCCATCGAGCGCAATGCTCTATGAAACGGTCCGCGTCTCGCCTACGCAAATCCAAGCCTTCGCCAAGGAGGTGGCCGATCTCTTTGCGCCCGGCATGAGCGAGAAGATGGACACAGGCCTGGCTGAGCTCAAGGAGACAAAAGGGATCGATCTCCAGGCCGGGCTGATCGACGCGCTCGGGGACCAGGTGGAGTTCATGCTGATCCGGCCGCAAGGCGGTCAAGCCACGCCGGTCATGCCCGGTCCCATGGCGATGGCATCGATGCAGGTCGAATACTTCCGCATGATGCTCTTCTCGTGCTCGGTGAAGGATAGCGCCAATCTGGGGCTTTTTGTCCGGACGATCATGGATAAGATCGCGGAGGAATTTTCCAAAAACATGCCCAAGATGCCGAATATGCCGGGGGCCGATTCGATGTTCGCTCCCCAGAAGGAGGAGGTGAACGGCTTTACGATTTATTCCCTGCCCGACTTCGGCATGGGGTTCATGCCCATTCCCCTGCCTGTTTTCGCTCTTTCCAAGGACAGGCTCTTCGTCGCGCTCAACATGGATGTTGTCAAGCAGGTTGTTTCGCTCCATGGCAACGAAACGAGCGAGATGGCCAAGAATCCCCAGTGCCAGGCGGCGCTGGCCCAGCTCTCGGGCGAGGCCGCCACGGTTTTCTTGTGCATGGATAACGGCAATTACATGGCGTGGTATTGGGACTGGATCAAGGAGGCCTTTCCGCTCCTGCTCAAAGAGTTGCAGAGAATTCAGCCCCTCGTAACGGAAATGCAACAGAATCCCCTGGACAGCAGCACGCCCTCCGCCGAGGAGGCGGAAGAGGGCGGGAACGCGCCCCTCTTCGAGCGCGTGGCGAGCATGATCGACATGAACCTCTGGCCGGACGGGGCGATTTTCAAGAAATATCTCGGTTTTTCCGCTGGGAAAATTCTGCCGGTGGAGGACGGGTTCCGGGTGGAGGGCGTGCAGATTCCAGCGCCGCCGCCGGAGCCTGCCGCGGCCCCCGCGCAGTGAGGCGCGTCTGGTTTCCCGTCGGCCGGTTGCGGGACAAGACCCCTGCCCCGCTCCGGCATGGGGCGGAATGCGAAACGAGCGCGAGGGTTTTGCCGTTCGCGCTCGTTTTTCTTTAGGGGAGCGTTCGCTCTTTTAAGAGGGTAGAATCCGCTCATCGAGGAAGCGGGCGTTCAGGTACATGATCTCCCGTTCCGCCGCCGCAAGGGCATGGCAGTGGTCCGCGTACTCGTCGCGGAGCGCCTCGATGCGGGTTCGCAGCATGTCGCGCTGCCGGGTCAAAAGGGCGATCTCCTTGCGAAGCAGGAATATCTTGTCGCGGGCGGAGTCCAGCTCCTGGTGAAGCCCGCCGTTGTCGGAAATGGTCTCCAAAAGCTTCTCTTCCAGCGATTTGACGGTCTCTTCGAGGAGCGAGCAGGTGGCCTGACGTTCCTTCAGCGCCTCCTCCTGGGTCCAGTATTGCCGCATCATGCCGAGAAAAGAATTAAGAAGGGCCGGGTCGTTTTGCAGGGCTTCCTGGACGCTCCGGAAGACCTCGCCCGGCGCGGAGACGCGCTCCGAGGCGCGGGCGGCAACCGGCCGCCTGGCGCGGAATTCTTCCAGGGACTCGATGAGCCGGCGTTTGGCAACGTCCGAGCCCTGCTCCGATGCCTTGGCCGGAGGCAGGGAATAGGAAGCCGGAGTATGGGACATGTGTCAGCGCCTTTTCTTCCAAGAGGTGGTCCGTCGGAAACGGGGCATGACCAATCTCGACCCTTTTCGGCCTGGAGTGTTACTGCATGTATCGGAACGCCCGGGAGGGGCGCTTGAGTCGAACGAAGGGCCGTCTCGTGTTCCTCTCAGACGATGTGGACGATATGAACAGTGTGGCTTCAACAGGGTCCGAAAAAAGAAAAAAACGCGAAAGAAAACCGCGTCTCATGGAGGGGGCCAGCCGCTATGCGTAGAATCATTCGTTTCGACCGGATTCCTTTGCCGGGACATTGGTTTTTTACTTCAAAAACCGGTTTGAACCAACAAAATTGTCATTCGAACAAAATCCATGAAAAATATTTTCCCTTTGTTTTCCATGTTCTGATAACTAATCCCTGATAACGACCGCTCCCCTGCAGCAACGAGTAAAGTATCCCCTTCCGCTTGTTTTCTTCTGAGCCGATGCCTTTTGCATCCTTGATAGGGCGTTACAAGCCCAGCTGAAATAAGCGGAGGCCTTTCGGGATCCATCGACATGTCAAGGAGTTGCAACAACCGTCGGGGTGAACACCGAAAGCGAAACCTGGAAAATGTCGATAGTAAATAAGGAGGAATTCGGCTATCATGGCCCAAAAACAAAGCGCTTCTCGCTGGAAAGAATGGCCTAACCTATTGGTTTCACGGGTCATTGCGTCTGTTCCCGAATCCACGCGCCAACGGGCATCGCTATTGTTCCAAATCGTGCCGATGTGTCTCATACTTGCGGCGGTGGCGGCAGGGATGGGGATTCTCTGGCGGGATGCGCTGGCTGACGACGCATTCCGTATCACCTGTCCGCTGGTGCGGAACGAAGGGCATACCGGGGATTGGCCGGTCCCCTTGCAGGTGGAGCTTGCCCGGCTTGCGAACCTCGCCAGGGGGGAAAACCTGCTCCGGCCGGGGCTTTTGTCGGATATTCGCCGAGCTTTTGACCAAAGCCCGTGGGTGGCCCGGACGTATCCCTTCCGCCGGGATCTCAAGGACTGTCGGGTGCTTACCGATTTCGAGGTCCGGCTGCCGGCCGTCCAGGTCGTTTCCCAGGGTTTTTATTATCTCTTGGACAAGAACGGCGTGCTTCTTTCGGCGGAGGGAGCGGCGCGACCCGATGCCGGGCTGCCGGTGGTTCGCTGCTCGCTTTCGGAGCGTCCCCCGGAAGGAGTAGCCTGGAACTCCCAGGAGCTAATGAGCGCCTTGGGTGTTTTGGGGGTACTACGGCGGTCGGTGGTGGCCCAGGACCTGCCCCTCCGCGAGATACGGGTGGAAGGCCGCTGGTTTTACGACACCGCGCTCCGGGAACGGATGCTTCGGCCGGCCATCACCCTTTTCACCGAAAGCGGCGCGGTGATACGCTGGGGCGCATTCAATGCGGAGAAGGATCTATCCGAGCCCCTCCCGGAGGAAAAGGTCGAGGAACTCCGCCGGGTTCTGTGCCGGGGACCGGGCCTCTCCCAGGGCGACGTGCTGGACATCCGAACGCGTTCGGTCTTCTTTTCCACGAGGCCGGTCACCCTCCGGTAAACTCCTGCAGGGTCCGCACGGATATCGTTTGCGACTGAAGGGCCTCGACCCCACGGGCGAAGGCGCGCGCCGCCCGCATCGTGGTCACGAGCGGGATCGAGCGCGCCGTTGCGTAGGCGCGGATGGAGACCTGATCCTTGTGGGGTCTCTTCCCGCTCGGGGTGTTGATGATGAGCTGCACCGTGCCGTCGATGATGAGGTCCAGCACGTTCGGCCGCCCTCCCCCGATCTTGTGAATGAGACCGGCGGGGATGCCCTGCGCCTGGAGGACGCGGTGCGTGCCCTCGGTCGCCACGAGCGCGAATCCGAGGCGCTGGAAGTGGCCGGCGACGGCCGTCACCTCCTTCTTGTCCGAGTCCTTCACCGAGAAGAGCACCGTCCCGGCCAGGGGCACCTTTACGCCGGCGCCGAGCTGGCTCTTGGCGTAGGCGAGGTCGAAGTGCCGGTCGATGCCCATGACCTCGCCGGTGGACTTCATCTCGGGCCCCAGGATCGAGTCCACGCCGGGGAATCGGTTGAAGGGAAGGACGGCCTCCTTCACCCCCGTGTGCCGGAGCTTGGGCGGTGAAGCGAGGCCGAGGCTCTCGAGGGTTGCGCCCAGCATGATCCGGGTCCCGATCTTGGCGATGGGCACGCCCGTCACCTTGCTCACGAAGGGGACGGTGCGGCTCGCGCGGGGATTCACCTCCAGGACGTACAGGGTGTCTTCCTTGACCGCGTACTGGACGTTCATGAGGCCCGAGACCCCCAGCTCCAGGGCCAGGGCCGCGGTGGCCCGTTCGATTTCCGCGACCATCGGGGCGGAGAGGCTAAAAGGGGGAAGCGCGCAGGCCGAGTCGCCCGAGTGGATGCCCGCCTCCTCGATGTGCTCCATGATCCCCGCCACGTAGACTTGCCGCCGGTCGCAGAGCGCGTCCACATCGACCTCGGTGGCCTCCTCGAGGTAGCGGTCGATGAGAATGGGATGCGCCTCGTCGATCCGGAGGTCGGTGCGCGCACAATAATCGGTGAGCTCCCCCCAGTAGGTCGAAAGGCCCTCTTCGTCGTAGACGATCTCCATCTTGGCGCCGCCGAGGACGAAGCTCGGCCGGAGGATGATCGGGAAGCCGATCCGGCGCGCCTCGGCCAGGGCCTCCCCAAGCTCCGTGGCCGTGGCATTGGGGGGCTGGCGGAGCTCAAGGCGATCGAGGAGCCTCTTGAACTGGGCGCGGTCCTCGGCCCGGGCGATGGCCGCCACGGGCGTGCCGAGGATGCGGGCGCCCGCGGCCTCCAGGGGCGCGGCGATATTCAGGGGCGTTTGCCCTCCGAACTGGACGATCAGCCCCTCGGGCCGCTCGCGGTCGATGATGGAGAGCACGTCCTCCACGGTTAAGGGCTCGAAGTACAGCCGGTCGGAGGTGTCGTAGTCCGTGGAGACGGTCTCGGGGTTGCAGTTCACCATGAGGGATTCGTAGCCCGCCTCGCGCGCCGCGAAGGAGGCGTGCACGCAGCAGTAGTCGAATTCGATCCCCTGCCCGATGCGGTTGGGCCCCCCGCCCAGGATCATCACCTTCTTCCGATCGCTCGGCCGCGTCTCGTCCTCCTCCTCGTAGGTGGAGTAATAATACGGCGTGAAGGCCTCGAACTCGGCGGCGCAGGTGTCGACGAGCTTGTAGACGGGCCGGAGGTTTCGCGCGAGGCGGTGGGAGCGGACCTCGGGTTCGGTGGCGCCGAGAAGCCGGCCGAGCTGCCGGTCGGAGAAGCCGAGGCGCTTGGCCGCGCGGAGTCCTTCGTCCGAGATGGCGCGGGGGCCGGAGAGCCGGTGGAAGGAGATCTCCATCTCGTTCTGGACGATCTGCCGGAGCTCCTCCAGGAACCAGGGGTCGATGCCGGTCAGGCGGTGGATCTCGTCCGTGGAGAGGGCCCGCTGGAAGGCGGTGCGGATGTAGAAGAGGCGGTCCGCGCCGGGGACGGAGAGCTTTTCACGCAGGGTCTCCGGCGCCACGGAGGCCGGGTCCCAGTCCTTGGCGTCGGCGCCGAACCCGGCGCGGCCGGTCTCCAGCGACCGGATGCCCTTCTGCAGGGCCTCCTTGAAGGTGCGTCCGATGGCCATGATCTCGCCCACGGACTTCATGGAGGTGGTGAGGGTCGCGTCGCAGCCCGGGAACTTCTCGAAGTTGAAGCGCGGGATCTTGACCACGCAGTAGTCGATGGCGGGCTCGAAGGAGGCGGGGGTCTCGCGGGTGATGTCGTTCCGGATCTCGTCGAGGCGGTAGCCCACGGCCACGAGCGCCGCGATCTTGGCGATGGGGAAGCCCGTGGCCTTGGAGGCGAGGGCCGAGGAGCGGCTCACGCGCGGGTTCATCTCGATGACGACCCTCCGGCCGGTGCGGGGGTTCACGGCCCACTGGATGTTGCATCCGCCCGTCTCCACGCCGATGGCGCGGATCACCCGGAGGGAGGCGTCGCGCATGGCTTGGTACTCCCGGTCGGTGAGGGTCTGCACGGGCGCCACGGTGATGGAGTCGCCCGTGTGGATGCCCATGGGGTCGAAGTTCTCGATGGAGCAGATGATGACGGCGTTGTCGCTCTTGTCGCGCATGACCTCGAGCTCGAATTCCTTCCATCCGAGGAGGGACTCCTCGACCAGGATCTCGCTCACGAGGCTCGCCTTGAGGCCGCCGGCGGCGATGCGGGCGTATTCCTCCCGGTTGTAGGCCACGCCCCCGCCCGTGCCGCCGAGGGTGAAGGCCGGCCGGATGACGGTGGGCATGCCGATCGCGTCGAGGAGGGCCATCGCCTCGTCCGGGGAGCGGGCGAGGCCGGAGCGCGGCACGTCGATGCCGGCCCGGATCATGGTCTGCTTGAAGAGGTCGCGGTCCTCCGCCCGGGCGATGGTCTCGGCGTCGGCGCCGATCATCTCGATGCCGAGCTCCTCGAGGATTCCCGTGCGCGCGACCTCGAAGGCGGTGTTGAGGGCCGTCTGGCCCCCGAGCGTGGAGAGGAGCGCGTCCGGCCGCTCGCGGCGGAGCACCTGGGCCAGGATCTCGGGCGTCACGGGCTCCACGTAGGTGCGGTCGGCCAGGGTCACGTCGGTCATGATGGTGGCGGGGTTGGAGTTGAGGAGGACGACCTCGTACCCCTCCGCGCGCAGGACCTTGCACGCCTGGGTGCCCGAATAGTCGAACTCGCAAGCCTGGCCGATCACGATGGGCCCGGCCCCGATGATGCAGATCTTGCGGAGGTCGGTGCGCCTGGGCATCTATCGCTCCATCGCATCGACGAACCGGCCGAAGAGGCCTTCCGCGTCGTGGGGCCCGGGGCTCGCCTCGGGGTGGTACTGCACGCTGAAGGCGGGCCATGCGCAATGCTCCAGGCCCTCGACGGTCCGGTCGTTCAGGTTGATCTGCGTGACCCTCACGGGCTTCTCCCTCAGGGATTCCATGTCCACGGCGAATCCGTGGTTCTGGCTGGTGATGGCCACCCGGCCGCTCGCGAGGTCCTTGACGGGCTGGTTGGCGCCCCGGTGGCCGAATTTCAGCTTGTAGGTCTTTCCCCCCAGGGCGAGGGCGAGGACCTGGTGGCCGAGGCAGATGCCGAAGAGGGGCTTTTGGCCGAGGAGGGTTCGGATGGACTCCACGGCATAGGGAACGGCGGCCGGGTCGCCGGGGCCGTTGCTTAGGAAAACGCCGTCCGGGTTCATGGCGAGGACCGCCTCGGCCGAGGTCGAGGCCGGCACGACCGCGACCTCGCACCCGAAGCTCGTGAGGTAGCGCAGGATGTTGTACTTCATGCCGAAGTCGTACGCCACCACCCGCCGGCGGGCCTTCCCTTCCCTCCGGAGCGCCCAGGGGCAGGGCTCGATCCAGGCGAAGGGCTTTTCGCAAGTGACCTCGCGCACGAGGTCGCGCCCCACGAGCCCCGGGGAGCGCCGCGCCTGGGCCACGAGCGCGCCGGGGTCTTGATCGTCCGAGGCGATCACCGCGCGCATGGCGCCCGCGGTGCGGACGTGGCGCGTGAGCGCGCGCGTGTCCACCTCGGAGAGCGCGACGATCCCGTGCTCCCGGAGGTAGTCCCGAAGCGAAAGGCGGGAGCGGTGGCTGGAGGGGACGGGGCAGTATTCCCGGACCACGAAGCCCCGGACGCGCGGCCGGGACGACTCCACGTCCTCGGGGTTCGTCCCGCAATTCCCGATGAGGGGATAGGTCATGGCGACGATCTGGCCGTGGTAGGAGGGGTCGGTGAGTATCTCCTGGTAGCCGGTCATGGAGGTGTTGAAGACGATCTCGCCCTCGGCCGATCCCTGCGCGCCAAAGGAAACGCCCGCAAACACGCGGCCGTCCTCGAGCGCGAGGCATCCTTTCATGTAGATCCTCCCGGGGCGTCGGAGTATTGGAGGGCGGCCTGGACAAAGGCGCGGAAAAGGGGATGGGGCGCCACGGGGCGGCTCTGGAACTCCGGGTGCGCCTGGATGCCCACGAACCAGGGATGATCCTTGAGCTCGATGATCTCCACGAGGCGGCTGTCGGGATTGGTGCCGCTCATGACCATGCCGTGCTTCTCCAGGGCCGGGATCATGGCGGGATTCACCTCGTAGCGGTGGCGGTGGCGCTCGCGCACGATCTCCGCGTCGTAGGCCTCGCGCGCGCGCGTGCCGCGCCTGAGGCCGCAGGCGTAGGCGCCGAGGCGCATGGTCCCGCCCTTGGCGGTCACCTTGTGCTGGGAGTCCATGAGCGCGACGAAGGCCTTGCGGAGGTCCCCCACGCCCTCCTCGTCAAACCACTCGGCGCTGATCGCCTCGGGCACGCCGCAGACGTGGCGGGCGAACTCGACCACCGCGCACTGGAGGCCGTAGCAGATCCCCAAAAACGGCACCCGGTTCTCCCGGGCCCATTGGATGGCGAGCATCTTGCCCTCGGCGCCGCGGCGGCCGAAGCCGCCCGGGACGAGGATGCCGCTCGCGTCCTCCAGTACCTCGAGTCCCTCCTGCTCGAGCCGCTCGGCCTCGACCCGCTCGACGTGGACGCGCGCCCGGTTGGCGATGCCGCCGTGGGTGATCGCCTCGTAGATGGACTTGTAGGCGTCCGTGTGGCTGATGTACTTTCCGACCACGGCGATGGTGACCTCCCGGGAGGGATTCTTGAGTACCTCGAGCATGGCCCGCCAGGCGGACAGGTCGGTCTCCGTCTCCGGCAGGCCCAGGTAGTCCGCCACGGTCTTGTGGACGCCCTGCTCCATGAGCATGACGGGGACCTCGTAGATGGAGAAGTCCACGTCTTTTTCCTCGAAGACATGCTCGCGCCGGACGTTGCAGAAGAGGGCGATCTTGCTCTTCACCTCGTTCCCGAGCGGGCAGACCGTGCGGCAGATGAGGATGTCGGGCAGGATGCCGATTTCCCTGAGCTTCTGGACGGAGTGCTGGGTGGGCTTGGTCTTGATCTCGCCGGAGGCGGCAAGGTAGGGGATGAGCGTCATGTGGATGTACATGACCTCTCCCCGGGGCCGCTCGAGGCCGAACTGGCGGATGGCCTCGAGGTAGGGCAGCCCCTCGATGTCGCCCACCGTCCCGCCGACCTCCACGAGGACCACGTCCGTTCCCGGGGTCTCCAGCCGCGCGATGCGCTCCTTGATCGCGTCGGTGACGTGCGGAACGACCTGCACCGTGGCGCCGAGGTACTCGCCCTTGCGCTCGCGGGCGATGACCGAGGACTAGACGGCGCCGCTCGTGGTGTTGGACTCCCGCGTCATGGGCTCGCCTATGAATCGCTCGTAATGGCCGAGATCGAGGTCCGTCTCCGCGCCGTCGTCGGTGACATAGACCTCGCCGTGCTGGTAGGGGTTCATCGTGCCGGGGTCGACGTTGATGTAGGGGTCCATCTTGAGCATGCGGACCCGCAGGCCCCGGCTGCGCAGGAGAAGCCCGAGAGACGCGGCGGTCAGCCCCTTTCCGAGGGAAGAGACCACGCCACCCGTCACGAAGATGAATCGGCTCACGCGAGGCCTCCTCTCATCCGGGCATGTACCGCCTCTTCTGGCGGTTTGCGCCGCGGAAGGGGGCAACCAGGCAATTATCTTGAGTTCGGGCTCCCGGGCTTGCGACCGCGCCCGCCGCAAACTCCCCTCAGACCCAGGCAACCGCTATCGGATATATCTTTTTACCAAATCCGGTCAGGGAATGCAAGGATGGAATTGGATAAAGATAGGCCGCCCGCGAGAAGGGTTTTTTTAAAAGGGCCTGGGTGCCCGGATCGAAACGAGAGGGCTTGGCTTCGCGCGGAACGGCGTTGGGTTGCCGGGGTTATTGCGGGGAGCGGAAGCGGCGAAATCATCCCTTTCTTCGCCCTTGGCATCCTGTCGGGGGTTGTTAGGCATCCTCGGGATGCGCCGAGATGTCAAGGGAACTCCTCCCGGCGCAAGGTGTTGCCTGCGCCGAGAAACACGCGGTTTTTTTGAAGAGAGGCCTCCCGCCGTCAGCCCCGGCATGCTTACAGCAGGGCGGTGACGTCCTTGAGGCCGATCGGCTCCTCGGAGAGGAAGCCCTCGCCGTAGTCTCGGCGTATGAGCGCGCCGAAGTACTTCATGCGGGTGGAGAGAAAGTCGCGCATCCTTGCGTTGTCCTTGTTGACGACGAATTGGCTCTCGTACTGCATCACGGCTTCGAGCTTGGCCAGGTAATCCGCCTCGGAGACCTCCAGCACGAAGCTCGGCTGGTATGGGTAGCGGAGGTGCGAGCATAGAAAATGGAAGACGGGCCCCGGCCGGAAGGGCTCGTGCGAAAGATCGATCTTGACGATGCGGGAGAGAAGGACCGCCCCACGGGTGATCTGGGCCGCGGCCACGTGGTCCGGATGGGCGTCCCTCTCCACGTGGGTGAAGACCAGGTCGGGCCGGAAGGCGCGCATTTCGGCCGCGAGGCGCCGCCGGGCCTCTTCCGTGTCCAGGAGTACCCGGTTGGGGAGGTCGAGGCAAACGCGCCGGGTGATGCCGAGGACTTGGTTCGAGGCGAGGGTCTCCTTTCGGCGGATTTCCCGCGTTCCGTGTGGCGTGGGTTCGCCGTCGGTCAGGTCCACGCACAGGACTTCGTGGCCTTCGCGCAGGAGCTTGCGGAGCGCCCCGCCCATGCCGATTTCAATGTCGTCGGGATGCGCTCCGATCGCCAGGATGTTCGCCATCGCTTACTTCCTTTCCTCGGGTTTTTCCGTCCGATCCGCTTCCGCGAGAGCCCGGTCGATCACTTCATGGTAATACCGTCGCCGCACCTCGTGGTCGACGAATTGGCGCTGGAAATCGCGCGTCTGGTCGAGATAGATCAAGGGCACGGGATGCTCCTTCATGGACAGGCCCGCCTTCCAGGCGAGGACGGCAAGCTCCAGAAACATGCCGTATCCCTTTTCGCGCAGCGGCAGCTTCCGCAGGCTCTCGACCTTGTACGCGCGGAATCCGCAAAAGCTGTCGGTGATGCCCCAGCCGGTGACGGCGTTGAGGCGCGCGGTGATCTCCCGGTTGATGGCCTGGCGCGGCCGGAAGGGCTCGGCAAGCGCTGTAAAGCCGCCGGGATAGCGCGTCCCCCAGATCATGTCGGCCCTCTCATGACGGATCCGGCAATGGAATTCCGGGATCTGGGCGGCATTGTGCTGCCCGTCCGAGTCCATGGTGACGGCGTATCGGTAACCGCGTTCCGCCGCGTAAGAGAAGCCGCGAAGGAGCACGCCGCCGGCGCCCTCATTCTCCTGGTTGCGGATGAGGGTCAGGCCTTCCCGGCGTTCGAGGTAGCCGCCCGACTCGTCGGTGGAGGCGTCGTCGACCACGAGGAGGTTGCCCGCCCAGTGGGCCCGGATCGCCTTGAGCGTGCACGTTAGGATTGGGAATTCGTTATAGACCGGCAGGATGACCAGGGTGTCGCCGAGGAGCGCTTCTTCGCGGAGAATGTCGTAACCGGGAGACATGGCCGGCTCCTATCGCGGCGAAAAGACATGGTGGCGGTCGGAAAAGGGATCGATCGCCCCCAGCATCTCTCGGAGCAAGCCCGGGCCGAAGAGGCAGAGAAAGTAGACGGTCCAGACCGAGAGGTCCTGGTAGCTCTCGCTCGGCAGAACGAATTTGCGCAGGCGGTAATACTGCCGCTTGAGGTCGGCGTTTTCCGAGGGAAATTGGGCGTGAAAACGCCGCTCCAATCCCTCCAGCCGGCCGAGGAAGCGGTCGCGCTCCCTCTGCAATTCGTTCAGATTGACTCGGCCGGCGCCGGAGAGCGCCTCCGAAAGCGAAACGAACGCTTCGTCGGCCCGGCTTCGGAAACGCTCAAAGGCCTTCCGGCGTGTGGAGCGCTTTTCCCCCTCGCTTCGCTCGAGTTCCTCCCATGCCCACCCTTCCGCCAGGAGATCCGAAGCGCTCAATCCCAGGCGCTCCATGGTCTTGTGAAGCGGGGGTTTTAAAATCGTGCCCGCGGCCCGCGGCACGAGTAGAGGCATGGAGACCTTGAGATGCCGGAACAAACGGCGGAGCTGAAAATGATACGCGATCTCCCCTCCACCGGCCACGTAGGCGATGACCGGAAGAAGCGCGCCCTGGAGAACCGGCCGCAGGGCGGCCGAGGGCGAAAATCGCTCGGGGCGCTTCTCGATCTCCTCTTGGATGGAGTCCCCCGGAAAGAAGAGGTCGGTTTGCTCGACCGCAAAGCCCCCGCCCTTGGCCGAGACGCGGATCCGGTTCCGGCCGCCTGTGTCGTTCACGTAGTAGACCAGGGTGCGCTCCGGCTCCGCCAACTTCAACAGGGGCTCAATCCCCTGCTCTTCCATGGCCCGGGTGTCCGCCGCGATGCATTCGTGGAGGGCCCGCCAATCGCCAAGCGCCCGGCCGATCCAGGGCTGGGCTTCTCTCCGAAAGAGATGCGGCTCCAGCACGACCAGGCCCTCTTGTCCGAACCATTCGAGGAAGAGGCGGCTGGCGGACTCGCCGAGATATTCCCCGGTGCTCCCGGACAAGGTTTCGATGAGCGGCATGCGGAATTCTGTGTCCGGCAGCGCGCTCCCGAGGCGGCCGAGAAGATTCTTCGCCTCGGTTGCGGGTGTGCGTTCCGCCATGCGCGGCGGTTCCGGGGAAGGCAGGGACAGGTGCACGAGATCGTGCCGCTCGTCCAGGACGCTTGCGTGGGAGAATTCCGCCGGGTTGTGATCTTCCGACGCGTTCCAGAAGACGGGGATGAAGACGCGCTCCCCTTGCGGCTCGTTCAGGAGCGAACAGAGTCGGAGCACGGTCAGGATCTTGAAGGCGAGAAAAAGGGGCCCGCCAAAGAGGCCTGGCTGGTGCCCGGTCGCCACCAAGAGAGCGTTCGGCCGCGCGATCCGGGCCGCGTTTTCGAGCGAAGCCCGCGGCGCCTGGAGACGGGTCAAATACTTTAGGAGCGCGCTGGAAAGGGCGGCGCGGTCGCCGGGCCAGTGAAACGCCGCGGCGGCCGCGAGCAGCGCCTCCCGCTCCCGGGGGTTGTAGGGTGAAAAGTCCGTGTAGAGGCGGCTGGCGCCGACTCGATACGCAAAAGAGTACGGGTGGTAGCGTGCCAGGCGATCCGGTATGAGTTCACAGGTGATGGCCATGGCGTTCCTTCAAGAGCCCCTCCCGGGAATTTAAGTATCCTGCCAAAGAAACGCGGATCTGTCAAGATCGCGGCAGGGGAAACCGTGCGCCCCAAAAAAACCGGAAGCCCTAATGACTTCCGGTTCTTCATGCCCCAGGATCGATTCCTCTTCCCCCGGCGGGGAGGCCGAGGGGATCGGCTCACTCCAGTTCCAGGAGCTCGGCGATGCTCTCCCCTTCCCCGGCCGGGGTGGGTGCGGTCGGGGTTTTTTCGAGCCAGATCTTTCCCTCCGCGATTTCCCGGCATACGGTCTCGATGATGCGTTCGCCCGGCCTCGGCTCTAAGAGGAGGGGATCGCCGGCATTGATCGCCCGCAGGCGTTTCGACACCAGGGTGGTCAGGGCGTAGCGGCCTCCCACGATATCGGACAGCTTGTCAACATCGATCAATCCGACAGGCTTAAAATGCATGGATTCTTCCTCGCACAACGGTTGGAGCGGGCCTTGCGCAGACTTCCGCATCCTCCTGCCATGCGCATGGCAGTGGGGCAGACAACACCTTGGGGAGCTCACGCACGGCGCGCAGAAGAGGACTCCCAAGAGGTAGTGTTCGTTAAAGGCAAAGGGTGAAGTATTGCAGCATTTTGGGGAAAAGTCAATACCAAAGAAAACAAGCCTTATTCGTTTTCGATATAGGTGCGTATCGTCTCGCCCGCCGCGCGGGGGATTTCCTTCTCGACTTTCAGGTATCGATCGAAATCTTGTTTCAGGTTCGGGAGGTCTTCCTTTTCCTTTTCAATATAGGTCTGAACAGTGTCTACCGTCTCCCAACGGTCTTCCTCGATTCCGGCCACGTACCTGTCGAATCCCTCGTTGAGATTCCGGACGGAATTGTGGCCGAAATATTTCTTCGAACAACCGCTCCCCAAAATCACGGCCCCCAGCGCGAGGCAAAGAAAAACCGCCGGGTAAAACGAGCGCAACCCCCCTTGTCGATGCGAGTTCCGAAAGAGGTCCATGTTCCTATCCCCTGCTCATCCATAACATGTTGGTCACCCTCGCCTGCCGCGCGATTGAGCCGCAATAGTTGGATCGTCACACAAGGCAGAAAGAGTTAGCTTTTTTGAATATAAACCCTTTCTACCGGCTATAAAATATATACTGTGCTATAGGGATTTTTCAAGAAAATATGCGATTTCTGAAAAGAATTGTCGGATTTCCGTCTCTGAGAGCGGAATTTCTTGACCGGGACTGCCGATTTCGACTATAGTAGGTTTCGATCCAACCGAACTCCGGAGCCGAACATGGGTTATAATAACCGTTGACAATGGGATCGGCCTATCCTCATGGCGGAAAGCATCAAAGTCGAGCTGGGCGAGCGAAGCTATGAAATCCTTATCATCGAGGGGATGGAGGGTTTCGGCCTTGCCCTTCAGAAACGACTTCGGCCGAGCCTGGTCCTTCTCGTGGCCGATGAGACCGTGGCCGGACTTTATGCCCCATCGGCCCTTTCCAGCCTTTCGGAAGCGGGGATCAAGGCCGCCCTTGTTCCCTTCCCGCCGGGAGAGGCGTCCAAGTCGCTGAGCCGGGCTTCGTTGTTGTACGACGCCTTCTTCCGGCTCCGCGCCGACCGGAAGAGCGTCGTCGCGGCCCTGGGCGGGGGCGTGACCGGGGATCTCGCGGGTTTCGCGGCCGCCACCTTCATGCGGGGCATCCCCTACGTCCAGGTGCCAACCACGGTCCTCGCCCAGGTCGACAGCTCGGTGGGCGACAAGACCGGGGTCAACCACCCCGCGGGGAAGAACATGATCGGCTGCTTTCACCAGCCGAGCCTCGTGTACACGGACCTCGCCACTCTCCGGACGCTTCCTGAGGAGGAGTTTGCCTGCGGCATGGCCGAAGTGGTCAAACACGGCGTGATACGCGACGCGACCTATTTCGAGTATATCGAGACGCATCTCGACGCCATACGGGCCATGGACATGGCCTGCCTGCGAGAGGCGATCGGCGGGTCCTGCCGGATCAAGGCCGGGGTCGTGGCCGCGGACGAGCGGGAGTCCGGTCTCCGGGCGATCCTCAACTTCGGCCACACGGTGGGCCATGCCCTGGAAGCGCTCACGGACTTTACGGGCTATCGCCACGGAGAGGCCGTCTCCATCGGCATGATGGCCGCCTGCCGTCTGGCAGAGGCCCTTCTCGGGTTTCCCGCCTCGGAGAGCGCCCGCATAGCCGGGCTTCTCAAGCGAATCGGATTGCCCACGAGCTTGACCGGCCTTAAGGCGGAAGCCGTGCTGGATGCCCTGGTTACGGACAAGAAGGCCGAATACGGCACGCTCCGCTTTGTTCTGCCGAGGCGGATCGGCGAGGTTTGCATCCTCCCGGTCAAGGATAAGGGCGTGGTGCGCGCGGCGATCCAGGCGGTATCTTTCCGATCGGCATGAGGCGCCTCACGTTATGGAACGGGACAAGAGAAAAATCGGCCAAGAGGGCGAAGTGATCGCGGCCGAGGCCCTGCAGAAGGCCGGCTACGCCATCTTGGAGCGTAACCTTAGCCTCGGCGGAGGCGAGCTCGACCTTGTGGCCCGCCAGGCCGACGCGCTCGTTTTCGTGGAGGTCAGGGCCCGCAGGGGCGAGTCCTTCGGCCCGGCCGAGGCGTCGATCACCGCGGCCAAGGCGAGGCGCATCGCCCGGGCCGCGCGGGCCTACCTCGCCTCCCACAGGCTCTCGCCCGGCGAGGTCCGTTGCGACGTGGTGGCCGTTCAACTCGACGTCGCCAATCGCCCCCTCCAGGTTCGGATCATCCCGGACGCGGTGGATCTCTCCGGCGCACTCGAGGGCGGGCGCTGGCGGACCTGACACAGGGAGCAGGGGAACGGCATGGCTCCTTCCTTTGTTCACCAGCCTCGCCGCCACGCCGCGCGCCGCACGCGGGAATACCTTTATTCGCAGCTCATCCCCTACCTCGGGAACAAGCGAAAGCTGCTGCCCCTCATTCATCGCGCCATGGCGGAGACGGGCTGCCGGGGGGGATGCTTTGTCGATCTCTTCACGGGCAGCACCGCGGTTGCGCGCCTCGCCAAGACCCTGGGCTTCCGCGTGCTCGCGAACGACTGGGAGCCCTATGCCTTCGAGCTGGCCTCCGGCGCGGTCGTGCCGAACCGCACCCCCCGCTTCCCGGGGCTGGGAGGCGCGCGGAGGGTTTTCCGCCTTCTCAATGCCCTGCCCCCCGTGCACGGCTACGTGGCAAGGCACCTCTGCCCCCGGGATGACGAGCAAGCCGATCCCGAGCGGGAGCGCATGTTTTTCACACGCGAGAACGGAGAGCGGATCGACGCCGCGCGCGAGGCGATCGCCTGCTGGGAGGCTGAAGGGCTGCTTCCGCCCCTGGAGCGGTCGTATCTTTTGAGCGCGCTCCTATACGCGTTAAGCTACGTGAGCAACACGAGCGGCGTCTTCAAGGGCTTTCACCACGGCTGGGGCGGGAAGACCCGCACCGCGCTCTACCGCATCCGGAGCCGCCTCTTGCTCGAACCGCCCCTCCTCTGCGACAACGGCGAGGAGAACCTCGCGTTTCAAGAGGATGCCCATATCCTTGCGCCGCGACTCGGCGAGATCGCCGGCGCCCGGCCGGAGATCGTTTACCTCGATCCGCCCTACAACCAGCACCCCTACGGCAGCAACTACCATGTGCTCAACACCGTCGCGCTCTGGGACAAGCCGCCCGTGGGAAGGAGCATTGTCGCGCGGGGCCGGGGACGGAACAAGTCGGCCATCCGCACCGACTGGCGCACCTCCCGCCGCTCGCCGTACAACTCGGCAAAGACGGCGCTCCCCGCCTTCGAGTCGCTCTTGGACCGGCTGGACGCGCGCTGGATTCTTTTAAGCTACAGCACGGACGGGAACATGCCGCTCGATGGGCTTTTTCACGCCCTGGCCCGGCGCGGGGCCCTGTCGCTCCACAGGCGCCGGTACAAGCGCTACCGGGTGAGCACGCCCCGCATGTCCAGAAAGTCGCACAACATCGAGTTCGTGGCCGTGCTCGACACGAGCAAAAGGCCGTCCAAGACGCAGGCCGAGAAACTGGCCGAAGAAATCCGGGCCGAGGAGAAAGCGGCCCCGGAGCCGGCTTGATCCCGGCGCGCCGGAGGATTTTCATTCTTTCACACCGACGGCGTTGCGACCGGGGCTTTATCCCTTCGCGCAGCAAGGCCCCCGGCAGCAGGCCCCTTCCTCGGTGATGAGGTTCACGGCGGTCATCTCCCTCGGAATGGGAAGGCCCATCAAATACAGCACCGTGACGGCGATGTCCGAGAGCTTGCCGTGCGGGATGAGCCTCTTCCCGACGGAGTCGCGCGCCACGTAGATGCATTCCACCGGGTTCAGGGTGTGACTCGTCTTCACGAGGCCCGTCTCGCGGTCGATCATCTCCTCGGCGTTCCCGTGGTCGGCGGTGACGAGGATATGGGCGTCGAGCTCGATCATCCGCGCCACGATCCTCCCCACGCACTCGTCCACCACCTCAATGGCGCGGCGCGCGGCGTCGAAGTCGCCGGTGTGCCCCACCATGTCGCCGTTGGCGTAGTTCACGGCGAGGAAGCCGTAGGGGTTCTTCTCCAGGCGCTTGAGGAGCGCCTCGGTCACGTTGTAGGCGTCCATCTCCGGGTGGCTGGCAAAGGTGGCCGGGTCGAAGCGGCTCGGGATGTCCACCTGGTCCTCCAGGGGGTAGGGCGTGGTGGACTTGCCGTTGAAAAAACTCGTGACGTGGCGGAACTTCTGCGTCTCGGCGATGCGAAGCTGCCGGATTCCGGCCTGGGAGACGACCTCGCCGAGGAGATGGTCCATGCCGCCGCCGCTCCCCATGGCGGCCAAAAGATAGTTGTGGAACTCATCCCAATAGCGGGTGAATCCCACGTAGACCACCTCGGGCCTGCGCCGGAGCGTTCCGGGGTAGTTCGGATCGACAAAGGCCATGCTGAGCTGGATGGCGCGGTCCTGGCGGTAGTTCGTATGGAAGACCGAGTCGTGGTCGTTCATGCCGCCATAGTCGCCGATGATGCGGGGGGGGATGTACTCGTCCACCATGTCCACGCCGTCGGGGGTTTTGTCCCGGGCGTAGGACTCCCGGACGGCTTCGGCGGGGTCTTCGACATGCCGGCCCTCGGCGCAGACGATGGCGTGGTAGGCCCGGTCGGTCAGGACCCAGTCGCGCGAGCGGTCCATGCCGTAATACCGCCCCATGATTGTGCCGATCCGGCAGCCTCCGACCTCCTTCATCACGGCCTGGAGCTTGGCGAGGTATTCGAGCGAGCTTCTGGGAGGGGTGTCGCGCCCGTCGAGGAAGGGATGGAGCACCATCTCGCCCGCGGGGCACTCCTGCCGCGCGCGGCGCATGATCTTGAAGAGGTGCTCCTGGTGGGCGTGCACGCCCTCGTCCTGGAGGAGTCCGAAGAGGTGCAGGCGGCTCTTGTGCCCCTTCCAGTTCGCCATGAGCTTCTTCCAGTTCTCGACCTCGAAGAGGGCGCCGGTCCGGAGGCCGTCGTCGATGCGCTTGAGCTCCTGGATCACGATCCGGCCCGCGCCCATGTTGAGGTGCCCGACCTCGGAGGAGCCCTGGTAGCCCTCGGGCAGGCCCACGGGCTCGCCCGAGGCGTCGAGCAGGGTCCAGGGGTAGCGTGCCTTGTAGGCGTCGATGTCGGGCGTGCGGGCCGCCAGGACGGCGTTCCCCTC
This sequence comes from Planctomycetota bacterium, assembly GCA_043802275.1. Classification (GTDB taxonomy): domain Bacteria; phylum Planctomycetota; class SZUA-567; order SZUA-567; family JAFGNG01; genus JAZDLH01. The sequence goes on along the minus strand of JAZDLH010000029.1, from coordinate 15,442 downwards.
CCGGACTTCGCTGTACCCCCACCCGTCGCGGATGATCAAACATACCGGCCGCATGAGCACTCCTTTCCTTGGCATTGGACGCGCGCCGAATGCAGGAATCGCGCTTCCTGGAGAAGACCGCTTTTCAAAGATACCGGGTTTTCAGGGCTGTGCAACGATTTTTCCGTCCGGAGAAGGCGGCTCATCCGGCCGGATGGTCAGGCGAAGGGCCTCCCGCGTCTCGGGGGAGATCTTCACGCGCTCGGCCGTGCGATAGGGCCAGACCCACACGATTCCCTGCCGATCCTCCACCACCAGGGCGCGTCGGCGCCCGTTCTGCGGCACCTTGAGATTGGTGAAGAGGTCCGAAAGAAGCGTCGTGCCCGTCATGCCCAGGAGCTGGAACCGGTCGCCCGGTTGGGGCCGGCGGATGCGGAGAGGGAAGGCCAGCCGCTCCAGGTCGAAGAAGGCCTCTTGGGAAGAGCGGCCGAGATGCGGACGCGCCTCTTCGGGATTTAGACGCCCCCCGGCGATCACGAGCCCCGCGGCGCTTTGCGGCAGGTCCTCCACCCGGTTGAGCATGATCGGGAATCCCGGCCGGATTTCCATTGCCGCCCCGTCCTCCCGGCAAAACCGGAGGCGGCCGTATTCGCGCGCCGCGCGGATGCCCTTCGGAAAGGAAAGAGCCCGGCCCGTGTGTCCGGAGCTTATAAAGTTTTCGAGAAGGGACAGGTGCGCGGAGGAAAGGGGTCCCGCCGCCCTGCCCTGCCAATCGCCCTTCTCCTTCCCAAGGAGCCGGCGCGCGCAGGCGCGCAAGACCTCCGCCCGGAGGGACGGATGCATCTCTTCCAGCGCGGCGACAGGCAAGCCAATCCCTTCAAAAGAGTCCTCCTCGGCCAGGGAGCGGATCTGCCGGTCCACCTCGGGCTCGATCCAGCGCCAGAGCCTCTGGGCCAGGGCGGCGATCCGAAGTAGATGGTCCTTCAGGGAGGGAAGCGTCTTCTCCAGGGCCGGAAGGACGAGGCGCCGGAGACGGTTACGGAAGAACCGCGTATCCTCGTTGCTTTCATCGTGACGGAAGGCGACGCCGGTCCATTCGGCGTACTCCGCAATGTCAAACCGAAAGACGTCCAAAAGCGGCCGGATCGTGCGAACCGGGCCCGGCAGCACCCTCGGCATGCCCGCGAGCCCAAGGACGCCGCTCCCGCGCAGGAGGTTCATGAGCACGGTCTCGGCCTGGTCGTCCGCGTGATGGCCGATGGCGAGGACGGAAGCGTTCTCCCGCCGGCAGACGGCGTGAAGAAAGTCATACCGGGCGCGGCGCGCGGCTTCCTCCAGGGAAAGGCCCCGGCGCCTGGCCTCGACTCGCACATCGCCCCCGGCGCTCGCAAAAGGCCGGCCCAGGCGGCCGGCAAGGCCGCGGCAGAAGGCTTCGTCCGCGTCCGAGGCCTCGCCGCGGAGCCGATGGTTGAAGTGAGCAAGGATAAGCGAAAGGCCGGGGCGGACTTCTTTTGCATAGCGGGCGAAGAGGTGCGCCAGGACCGCCGAGTCCATGCCCCCCGAAAGGGCGACGACCACTTTCGTCGTGGGATCGGGGGGGAGACAAGACCCCTCCAGTGCGCGCTGAAACTCTTCCCAGACCATCTTGGGAACTCGCTTTTCTTTATCCATCGGAACGCGGGAGGCGCCTGGGGAAGAGCGGATGCCTACAACGCCAGGAAATTGGCCAGTATCTTCTGCCCTTCGGCGGTGAGAAAGCTTTCCGGGTGGAACTGGATGCCCTCCACGGGGAAGCGCTTGTGCCGGATGCCCATGAGGAGGCGCGTCTCCACGATCCGGCTGGTCACGAGGAAATCGGACGGGAGGGAGGACTCCTCGACGACGAGGGAATGGTATCGCGTCGCGACGAAGGGATTGGCCACCCCGCGGAAAAGGGCCCCGCCGTCGTGCTCGATCAGGCTCGTCTTCCCGTGCATGGGGACTTCCGCGCGGCGGATCGTTCCGCCAAAGGCGAAGGCGATCGACTGGTGCCCGAGGCAGACGCCGAGGATCGGGACCCGGCCGGCAAAATGGCGGATGATCTCGCACGAGACGCCCGCCTCCCGCGGCGTGCAGGGACCGGGCGAGACGACCACGCGCTCGGGCCGGAGGGCCTCGGCCTCCGCCGTCGTGATCTTGTCGTTCCGAAAGACGGTGAGGCTTGCGCCGAGACTCCCCAGCGCCTGCACCAGGTTGTAGGTGAAGGAATCGTAGTTATCGATAACGAGAATCATCGCATACCCAGCGGGACGCGCAGCGTTTTTGCCGTTGCAACGAAGCGGTAGAAGCTTACCAGTTTTCCGCTCCCTTTCCCTGCTCCTTCAACAGTTGTTCCAACTCGCCCTCTGTCAACTCCCCGGTGGCGGAGGTGGCTGCCTCGGAGGTGGATTCCATCGCTTCCAACCCTTCCGCCGTGGTTTCCCCGGGCATTTCGAATTCGGGGGTGGAGGGAAGCGCTTCGGGGAGTTCCATCTCCATGACTTCGGGCTCGACAAACTCCCCCGTGGTCTCCAGCTGCGATTCGATCACGCCTTCCGAGGGGGCCGCTTGGGCAAAGAGCGCCTCGAAGCAGGCGGAATCTTTTGCGCCTTGCTGGAAGACGGAAAAGGTCACCGGCATAATGCCCTGGGCGTCAAGGTCTTCGATCCGCTCGTTCGCGAGCGCCCCGATCAGCACGGCGAAGGGCACGAGGTCGCGATAGTTCACAATATCCTGATCCGTGATCTCGACGCCCTTTTCCACGAGGTCCTGGTCCGCTTGCCCCAGGATCAGGGTTCGCAGCGCTTGGTCGGAGGGGGGGGCCTTCTGGAGGAGGAGCGGCTTGGATTCCTCCGCGCGGGGGTAAATCTCCCGATACGCCCGGAGAAGCGGATTGTCCCGATCCTCTTCCTCGGAGGCGTTCGTGGCGAGTTGACGGAGCTGTCCGATCCCTTCCTGGAGGAGCGCTTGGGGGTCCCGCAGGGAAAGGGAGATGATCGAGAGCCCCGCAGCCTTACGGCCGGGGAGGATGGTCCCCTTGACGTGGCGGGAGCCAGTGTCCGGCACGAGGTCCGGATCGGATTCCCGAAGGGATCGCAGGACCTGGCCCTTCCGATGATCGAAATCGCCGGATGGATCCTCCATCGCCGCGACGAGTCGGATCCCGTGCCAATCGATCACCGGCGCCAGACCCGCCGCGAGAACCTCGATCTCCTGGGGGTCCGCCGTGGAATTGAATATCTCGTACCGGAAGTAGCGGTAGAGGTAGGTGAGCGTGCGCTTCTCATCACCGTCCCGCAGGATGCGATTCAGGACAAAGACTTGCGACTGCCGGGGATAGATCTCGGTGCTCCACATCCAGATCCACTCGCTGCGGTGCGAATGCAGGCGCACCTTGTCCTGTTTCCGGTTCGTGGCGTCGCCCGGCCGGTCGTAAAAATAGCGGAGCGCCTTGCGGAGGCGGGGGGTCGGCTGCGGGTAGGTCCCGTTTTCGCCGAGGGCGAACTTCATCAACTGGCCGGGGTAGTAGGCGGGCATGATCTCCCGGCCCAGGCCGGAGACTCGAATCTCAAAGGCATCGGCCTCCGGATCGATGGCGGGAAAGATGGCCACGCCGTGCACGACCGCGCCCGGTTCCCAGTTCTCCTGCGCGATCTCGTCCGCCGTGCGGAAGCGGGCCTTCATGGAGCGCTCGGCTCGGTCGCGGGTGGTCGGATCGGCGAGGTCATAGTACTTTTGCCCGGTGTCCGCGTGGAGCGTGATGCAGAGGTCCACCGGTTTCGCGCCGGAGGCGAGATCGGCGTCGATTCGCTCGATCAATCCCCGCAGGTACTGGCCGAGATCCGTGCCTTTTTCCGCGGCGTCGAGGTTCTCTTGCAGGGTTCTCCGAAGTCCGACGAGGTTGACGTTGTACGTGAAGGTGAAGGGCCAGGCATAATAAAAGTCGTTGCCCCCCTCCCCCGCGGGATCGGCGATCGGCACGGGCGCTTCCGCGGAAAAATCGGCCTCGTTAATCCCCCAGAATCCCAGCAAGACGGGGTTCTTTGCAAACGAATCCTCTGCACGGGCGGCCGGCGTGATGAGCACGCAGGCGCACGCTGTCACGCAGACGGCGATAAGCAAGGTCCGCATCCACCTTTCCTCCACATTCGATATGAACGGCGCGCACGGCGGTTGAGCCGGTACTCCGCTCTGCCCGGAAACAACGCCTCCTGCAAGAGGCATGGCATAACCCCTTTTATAGTGAAGGGGTTTGATCGAAATGTCAAGCACTTTCCCCAGAAAGCCGGAAAAGACGCGCCTCCCGGGATAAACCGCGGTACCCCTTGCGCCCTCCCCCTATCCGGCTATAATCGGGGGTGGCGATGGACGAACGCGGCCCGCAAGCAGGGAACGGCATGTCAATCTTGCGCCTGCCAAGGACCTACGGCAATCTCAAGCGCTTGCAAGAAATTGCGGTGGTGCTCGTGCGCCACGGTTTCGGACACCTGCTGGGACGGCTCCGGCTCGCGGAGATCATCCCGGGCGCGGCCCGGTTGCGCCTGGCGGTGGAGGGCGAAGCGCCCTTGTCCGCCGACACCGCCGCGCCCGAAAGGCTGGCCCGCGTGCTGGAGTCGCTGGGGCCCACCTTCATCAAGTTCGGCCAGCTCCTCGCCAGCCGTCCGGATCTCTTTCCCCCGGCGTATCTGGAGGCGTTTTCCCGCCTCCGGGACCGGGTGGAGCCTTTCGATACGGACGAAGCCGTCCGGGTGATCGAGACGGGACTTAACGCCGGGCTGGACGATGTATTCGGCGCGTTTGACCGGACGGCGACCGCGAGCGGGTCCATCGGCCAGGTGCATTACGCCACCTTGCGCAGCGGCGCGCCGGTCGTGGTCAAGGTCAAGCGGCCGGGGACGGACAGGCGCGTGCGGGACGATCTCGATCTTTTGATCTGGTTCGCCGGGCTGGCCGAGAAGCACCTCCCCGAGGTCGCTCCGTTCCGGCCGCGGGAGCTTTGCGAGGAGTTCGCCCGGAGCATGCGGCGCGAGCTCGATTTTGTGTCCGAAGCTTCGTACACGGCGAAGTTCGCCCGGGACTTCGAAAATGAGCCGGGGGTGCGCATTCCCCGCGTGTTTTGGGAGCACATCTCCAGGGACGTGCTGGTCGTGGAGCGGCTGGAGGGCCTGCGCCTCTCGAGCGCCGAGGCCGCCGCCCTCCCGTCCGCCGAGCGGATGCGCCTTGGGGAGCTCATCGGCAGGGCCTTTATGCGCCAGTTCTTCGTCACGGGCCTCTTTCACGGCGATCCCCATCCGGGGAACCTCTTTCTCCTGCCGGACGGGAAGCTCGGGCTCATCGATTTCGGCCAGGCCGGTCACCTGTCCGCGGAGATGCGGCATCAGCTGGTCGTGGGGTTCACGGCCCTCGCGCAAGGGGACTTCGACGCCGTCGCCGATATGTACGCCGACATGGGGGGCTTGAGCGACACGACCGACATGAGCGCGTTCAAGGTGGATCTCATGTCGCTCGTGGACCGGTACTACGGCGTGCCGGTCGAGAAGATGGATCTCGGGCAGATCTTCGAGGAGATCGTGACCGTGACGCGGGAGCACGGCATGCGGCTGCCGCGGGAGCTCGTGCTCCTGGGCAAGAGTCTCGTCATGATGGTGGGCGTGGCGCAGCGGCTCGACCCCGGCTTCCGGATCGACCTCGCCGCGCAGCCGTACGTAAAGCACATCTTCAAGGAGGAATTCCACCCCTGGAAGCTTCTCAAGGGCTCGGCGTTTTCGGCGTACCGCCTGTTCATCTTCCTCCAGCGGACGCCGGGGGACATCCGCGACCTCCTGCAGAAGGCCCGGAGCGGCCGGATTCGGGTGATCTTCCACCACGAGGCGTTGGAGAGCCTCACGCAGCGCATGGACCAGGCCTTTTCACGCCTGAGCCTCGCGCTCGTGATCGCGGCGATCATCATCGGCTCGGCCCTCGTCCTCGGGAGCCCGTCCTTGGGGAAGCTCTCCCTGCCCATCCTCGGCGAGACCTCCCTCGCCAACTTCCTCGGCCTCTTTGGATTCTGCACGGCTACCCTGTTGGGCCTGTGGCTCATCTGGCGCATCTTCCGGTCGGACCGGATGTAACAAGGCCGGCCGCTGGGCCGGGATTCTTGTCGATCTCTACCGAGGGTGAGGAAGAACCGCCATGATCGAGCTGGAAAGGCATTATCTGGCCCTAAGCAAGCTGGGCGGGATCCTCCTCATCGTCCTGTTGACGGGGGGTGTCTTGCTCCTTGCGAATTACGGGTACCGGCGGTATCGCGCGGGCCGGAAGGATGTGACCGTGGAGGGGCTTAAGATCCGGGAGGTGATCGCGCCCGAGGACATCCTGCGTCTCTGCGACGCCTGGCAGAAGACGGTCAAGCAAGGGAGCGACAGCCTCGCCGTGGCGGGTTTTGGCGAGGCGGTGCAGAGCGTGGGGCCCAAGACCGCGCCCGCCCTCGTGACGCTTCTCGAGTCTCCCACCATCAACCCGGAGTATGCCTTCGAGGGGCTCTTGAGGCTCGACCTCGAGTACGGGACCAAGTGCTACGCGAACATGCTCCTGAGCGAGGACCTGGACGATACCCTCCGTAAGGCCGGGGCCGTGTACGCCTGCACCAGGCCCGCCCGGTTCCTGGCCGAGGAACTGGAGCGGCGTTCCGAGGCCGAGGGCGCCCCTCCGGCGCAAAAGCTCCTCGCCCGGAAGACGCTGGAGGATCTTTTGAGGAACATGACCGCCCTTTCCCTCGTGTCCGAGCGCGAACGGACCTGGGCCGCGAGAACCCTTCGGGAGCTCAAGGACCGGGCGGGGAAGTAGCCGGGCCGCCCCGCCGCCCGCCCGTCAAAAAAAACGCCCGCTCCCCGGCCGGGACGGGCGCTTTTTATTGGGTCGTGCTCCACGACGGCCGCTTATTTCGGCCACTTGAGCCAGCGCTTTTGGCGGCTGCTCCGGATCACGAGGTCGATGAACTGCATGCCGCGCACGCCCTCGTCCACGCCGGGGAAGTCGAGCTCCACGGCCGTGGGCCTCCGCCCCTCCATGCGGGCGCGCATGGTCGCCACGGCGTTGCGGTAGATGTTTGCAAAGGCCTCGTAGAACGCCTCGGGGTGTCCGGCGGGCAGGCGCACGGCCGCCGCCGCGAGGGGCGAGAGCTCCGCGACCGCGGGGGTGCCGGGCCGGTAGACCGTGACGCTCCCGTCGGCGCGGTGGAAGGCGAGCGCGTTCGGCTCCTCCTGGAACCAGCGGAGGAACCCCTTTTCCCCATAGACGCGGATGCGGTGGCCGTTCAATTCCCCGACGGAGATCTGGCTCGCGAGGAGCACGCCCCGCACGCCCCCCTGCATGCGGAGGAGGCAGTTCCCGTCGTCGTCGAGCCGGCGCCCCTTCACCACGACGCCGAGGTCGGCGCAGATCTCGGTGATCCGGAGGCCGGTGACGTACTCGGCCAGGTTCGCCGCGTGCGTGCCGATGTCGCCCATGCAGCAGGAGGCGCCCGAGCGGCGGGGGTCGGTGCGCCACTCGGCCTGCATCTGCCCGCGGGCCTCGATCCGCTCCGCCAGCCACCCCTGCGGATACTGGACCACGACCTTGAGCACGCGGCCGATCCGCCCGCCCAGCACGAGGTCGCGCGCGAGCTTCACCATGGGGTAGCCCGTATAGGTGTGCAAGAGCGCGAAGACGAGTCGCCGGCGCCGTTTCACGATTTTCCTCAGGGCCTTGGCCTCCGCGACGTTGAAGGTCATGGGCTTTTCGCAGACCACGTGGAAGCCCGCTTCCAATGCTTCCCGGGCCATGCGATAGTGAAGAAAGTTGGGCGTGCAGATCGCCACGAAGTCGATCCGCTCCTCCGGCGGGAGGGCGCGCTCCCGCTTTAGCATCTCCGCCCAGGTGCCATAGACCCGCCTGGGATCGAGATAAAGCTCCCGGCCGCGCAGCCTGGATTTTCTCGGGTCGATGTCAAAGGCGCCCGCCACGAGCTCCACCCCACCGTCGAACCGGGCCGCCTTGACGTGCACGTCGCCGATAAAGGATCCGGGGCCGCCCCCCACCATCCCCATCCGGAGCTTGCGGTTAAGCTTTTTCATCTTCACCTGTCTCGCCATGAGTCTTCTCCTCAACCTATCTCCACGCGATGCGAAAAAGGGACGTCCGGCGTGCGGACGCGTCCCCTTCCGAAAGAAGTCGCGTTCCGAAGCGCATTCCAAGGTGCCACTCCCGCTCCAGTCTCCGTCAAGGGAGGGGAAGGTCAAGGGAAAAATCCTCCCGTGCGCCGTCCTGGTCGGGGTTTCATAACCGACTCGGATGAAAACCATCCGGGCCGCAGGGGGCCTTGCGTCCGGGAGATGCTTTTCTCTTGACCCTCGAATGGTGGGGCACTACCTTGTGGCTGGAAGCTTCGATTTCCCTTGCCGAGTGAGGTTCCCCATGCCTTCGCGGGACATCTTTCAATACGACTATCACATCCACACGGTTTACTCCGGCCATTCCGCGGAAGACATGCGGGTGAGCCGCATCATCCAAAAAGCCGGGAGCCTGGGCCTCAAGCGCATCGTCATCCTGGAGCACGTGCCGGGCGTGCAGTCGTCCCTGCAGGGGGAGATCCTGGCTGGCGAGCACGATCCCGGGGCGACCGTCCGCGTTCACCTCGACGCCATCCTGGAGGAGCGCGCGATCCAGGCGGGGCGCTCCCCCGTCGAGGTGCTGGTGGGGGCCGAGGTCGACGCGGACCCCAAGCGCATGGATGGAAGTCTTCTGCTCGGGGATCTCAGCGGGCTCGACCTTGTCATCGGGAGCACCCATTACCTGCCCGACGGCCGGGGGCTTTGGTACGACCGGACGGATTGGCTGCCCGTGGAGCAGGAGTCGATCTACCGGGAGTGGTTCCTCTGGGCCGGGCGGGTCGTCGAGAATCCCCGCGTCGAAATCCTCGCGCATCCGGGCGTGGTCCTCGCCCGCCACGGAGGCGTCGCGGCCTTCGAGGGGGCGGTGCTCGACGACTTTGCCGGGCTCTTTGCGGTCTGCCGAAGATGCCGCACCGCCATCGAGCTCAATGAGCTCATGCGGGGGAAACTCAAGGCCCGCCAGGTCGAGACCTACGAGAACGTGCTCGCCCTCGCGCGCGACATGGGGCTCTGCTTCTCGATCGGGAGCGACGCGCACCGGATCGAGTCCATCGGCCGGTACGAGTGGGTCCGCGCCATGGCCGGGCGGCTGGGCCTGACCGAAGACCACCTGCATCATCCCAAGCCCCGTTCCCGGACGGTGGAGGCCCAGGCGTGAAGCCTTCCATCCCTCCAGAGTCGCTCGACCGATGCGCCACGGTCCTCGAGCTCTGCGAGCGGGGCGCGCGGGAAAGCCTCCTCCTTGAGGGGACGCGGGGCAGTGCCGCCGCCCTCGTCGTTTCCCGCTTCGCGTCCGCGACCCGCCGTCCGATCCTGATCGTCGTGCCGAACCTCGAGGCCGCCGACGCCGTGGAGGAGGATCTCGACACCTGGCAGGCGGCGCCGGTATATCCCTTTCCGCCGTGGGACGTCCTGCCGAGCGAGAGCCACCACCTCGAGATGGAGACCCTGCGGGAGCGTGTCCGGGCCCTTCGCGGCCTGTCCGGAACGGGAGCGGGCGAAGAGAGACCGATCGTGATCGCGCCGGTCACGGCGCTCCTCCAGCCCACGATCCCTCCGGAGGATCTCCAAGCGGGCGAGCTTGCCCTCCGCCCGGGGAGCGAGCTCGCGCCCGAGTCCCTGTGCGGCCGCCTTGCGGAGGGGGGGCTCGAGCGGGTCGCTTCGGTGGACGCGCCGGGCGAGTTCTCCCGCCGGGGCGGGATTGTCGACGTCTTTCCCGTCTTTGAGAACGCCCCCTTTCGCGTGGAATTTTTCGGGGACCGGGTGGAATCCATCTCCCGGTTCGATCCCGCCTCCCAGCGGTCGGAAGAGCCGGTGAACGTGGCCGTGCTGATCGACCTTTCCACGGAAAGCATTCATCGGGCCCATCGGCGACCCAACCCCGTTTCCCTCGCGGCGCACCTTCCGGCGGAGACGGTCCTTTTCGTTCTCGATCCGGAAGCCTGCGGCCGAAGCGCGGCGCTCTACGGGGAGGGGTACGTCGGCACCCGCTCCCCCCTTCTTTCCTATCCCGATGCCTGTGCGCGCCTCTTTCGTCATCCCCGCGTCCTCCTCCCGGCGATCCACGAGGAGGACTGGCCCCCGGAATGGGGCCCGGAGCGGGATCCGGCGCGGATCGACCTCGCGACCGAGGGTCTCGCCCGGCTCGAGGGCACCGTGGCGCACGCCATCGGCGAGCTGCGCGCCTGGTCGGATGAGGGCATGGAGGTTACGGTCTTCTGCCACAACGAGGCCGCGCGCACGCGCTGCGGGGAGGTGCTCCTGGAGGCGGGCGGCGGGCTCGCCGCGCGCGTGACGCTCACGACCGGCCCCTTGAGCCAGGGCTTTTCCTGGCCCGCGCTCCGGTGGGTGGCCGCCGGCGACCAGGAAATCTTTCACCGCTACCGCGAGCGCCGCCGGGTGCGCAAGATCCTCCCGGCCGGGCGGCCCATCCGCGATTTTACCGAGCTCAAAACCGGCGATTACGTGGTGCACCTCCTACACGGCATCGCCCGGAATCTCGGCATCACGCGCCTGGTTCAAAAGGGCCAGGAGGGGGATTACCTCACCCTCCTCTTCGCCGAGGAGAAGAAGCTTTACGTCCCGGTCTCGCACATCGACATGGTGCAGAAGTACGTGGGAGGCCCGGGGACGGGCCCCGAGCTCTCGCGCCTCGGGGGCAGGGCCTGGCGGCGGAAGACAGCCCAGGCCGAGCGGGCCATCCGGGAGGTCGCCGCGGATCTCTTGCGCCTGCAGGCCGTCCGGACGCACTCCCCCGGCATCGCCTACGCCCCGGACACCGACTGGCAGCGCTCCTTCGAGGAGGAGTTCATCTACGAGGAGACCGAGGACCAGCTCTCCTCCCTTTCCCAGATCAAGGCCGACATGGAAAAGACCGCGCCCATGGACCGCCTCCTCTGCGGGGACGTGGGCTTCGGCAAGACCGAGCTCGCGATCCGGGCCTCCTTCAAGGCCGTTACGGGCGGGCGGCAGGTGGCGGTGCTCGTGCCCACCACGATCCTGGCCGAGCAGCACCACCGGACCTTTTCCGAGCGCATGGCCGATTACCCTCTCCGCGTCGAGGTCCTGAGCCGCTTTCGGACTCCCGCCGAGCAGCGCGCCCTTGTCTCCGACGCGCGCGAGGGGCGGATCGACGTCCTCATCGGCACCCACCGGCTCCTCTCGGGCGACATCGGCTTCCGGGACCTGGGGCTCGTCATTATCGACGAGGAGCAGCGCTTCGGCGTGGAGCACAAGGAGCGCCTGAAGGAGCTCCGCGCCTCGGTGGATGTCCTCACCATGACCGCCACGCCCATCCCCCGGACGCTCCACATGGCGCTATTGGGCCTCCGGGACATCTCCACCCTCGCCACGCCCCCGGCCGACCGGCAGGCCATCCGGACCCAGGTCGTGCGCTACCGGGAGGACCTCATCCGCCGGGCCGTCCTCCAGGAGCTCGCGCGCGGGGGGCAGGTCTATTTCGTCCACAACCGGGTGGAGACCATCGAACAGCAGGCGTTTCACCTTGCCGGGCTCGTGCCCGAGGCCCGCATCGGCATCGGCCACGGCCGGATGCACGAACACGAGCTCGCCGAGGTGATGGAGCGCTTCATCCAGCAGAAGATCGACATCCTCGTGGCCACGACGATCATCGAGAGCGGCCTCGACATCCCGAACGTGAACACGATCTTCGTGAACGACGCCGACCGCTTCGGCCTCGCGGACCTCCACCAACTCCGCGGCCGCGTGGGCCGCTATCGGAACCGCGCCTACGCCTACTTCCTCGTGCCGAAGAAGCGGCCCCTCTCGCCCGTGGGCCTGAAGCGACTGCAGGCCATCGAGGAGTTCGCCCATCTCGGCGCCGGGTTCGAGCTTGCCCTGCGCGACCTCGAGATCCGCGGCGTGGGCAACATCCTCGGCCTCGAGCAGTCCGGCCACATCCACCAGATTGGGTACGAGCTCTACTGCCGGCTTCTCGATCGCGTGGTCAGGGAACTCAAGGGCCAGGCGGCCGAGGAGTTGGAGCCCGTCGAGCTCGAGCTCGGGAGCCGCGCCTACGTGCCCGAGGCCTATATGAACCTGGAGGCCGACCGCCTCCGCTTCTACCGCCGGCTCGCGGCCTGCGCCTCGCGGGAGGACCTCGAGGAGCTCCGCGCCTGGGTCGCGGACCGCTGCGGGCCGCTTCCCTCCCCGGTGGAGGCGCTCTTCCAGGACGAGCGCCTGCGGCGGCGCGCGCGCGCGGTCGGGATCGACTTACTCGGCCGCATCGAGCGGGCGCTCGTGATCGGCTTCCGGGAAGGCTCGTACAACGACGCCTTTGCCAGGCTCCAGGCCTATAGGGAGAAGGGACGTAAGGCCGCCTTCCTGGAAGCGGGCCGGGTCAGGCTCGGGCTCGGGTGCCACGAGGAAGAATGGGAAGGCTTTCATATGGATCTCGTCGAGGCGGTCTTGAAACACCTCGGCGCGCCCGGGTAAAAGAAAAGGGCCTTCCCTCGGGACATAATCCCCTGCGAGCGGATGGGGTTAATGCGTGCCGACCAGTCCTGAAAGGAGCGCCCGCTCCCGTTCCAAGGCGCGTTCGATGGAGTATTGTTCAACCACGTGGCTGCGGGCTCGCTCGCCCATGAGGCAGGCCTTGGCAGGATCGTCAAGGAGTGTGCAAAGGGCCTTCCTGAAGCCCACAAGGTCGTCCACGCCGCACATCAAGCCCTGCACGCCGTGCTCATAGGCCTCGGTCACGCCGAAGCCGGTCGTGCTCACCACCGGCAGGCCGCAGGCCATGGCTTCAAGAAGCGTCTTGGGGCTCCCTCCCTCGTATCGGGTCGGAAAAGCATAAAGTGTTGATGCGTTAAGAAATTGCGGCAAATCCTCATTCGGAACTCGGCTCAAGAGCTTTACATTCAGCTTTCTTTTGCGAATTTCAGCTTCGACCGCCTCCTTCAGGTGACCGTCGCCAACCATGATCGCCTCGACCTCGGGGATGCCCTGGAGCGCCGTTAGGAAGAAGAGCGGCTGCTTCTGCGGCTCGAGTCGCCCCACGAAACAGATCCGCCTCGGATGGCGCGTTATGGCCGGATCGGGACAAAAGCGGTTGGTGTCGACCCAGTTGGGGCAGAGCGTGATTCGCAAGGGAGGAACGCGATAACGCCGGGCAATATAGTCGGCCTCGGCAACGGAAGGAACAGCGACGGCTTTTGCCGAACGAAATGAAAAGCCCTCCTCGATATACAGGCCCAGGCGCTCCAGGCGCGGCCGAGCCTCCTCGCGCGCGAAGACCGAGGGAAGGTACCCGCACCGGGCGAGGTAAGGCTTCTTCAGGCGCCAGGCGGCAAAGGCGGCGGAGGCGGCGCCCTTCACCTGGTGGGACTTGATGAGGTCCGTTTTTTCGAGCGCTTTACGGTGGATTTTGTGAATTCGCCGGGCGTAGACGTTGTCGCTTATCCCGGGGGGCTTGGTTAGAACTCGGATCGGGCTTGTGGCCGGTAGGATTTCCCGGTCCTCTTCGTTGCCGTAGGTAATCAGGGAAATGGCGTGGCCTTCTTCCGCAAGGCGCTCGTATAAAAGTAGATCGCGTTGCAGAGTCCCCGTGTCGCGCCAGTCTTGGAGACTCGCCCCCCGGGTGAAGAAGAGCACGATGCGAAGGGGCTTCATCAAGGCTCCGGATTCTTCTTCGGCAAGAGCGACCGGCAGCAGATGCCCAGGCCCAGCCGCCAGGGCGCAGGCCATAAGGGATCGGCCCAGATCGCGCGCCCGGTCCAGCGGAGCGCCCTTCCGGCAATGCCGTTTCGCCATAGGTCTTCGGCGATGTGGAGGCTTAGGATTGCCCGCGCGCGATTGTGCGTGGGCGGGGGGCTCGCATCGCGCATCTTTTTCACGCGCTCGTATTCCGCCGAAATCTCCGGATTCCCAATATCCAAGGGGTCCTTGCCGGTCTTGCGGCGGAGGGCCGCGACGCGCCGGATGAAGGCGCGGCTCGCCTCGGCCTGCTCGGGATCGGACCGGCTGAGGATCCCCGCAAGGGAGACGCACCAATGGTAGAGGACCTCCGGCAGGTTCGCCCCCCGGGTGACCTCGAGAAGGCGTAGCCACAAGTCATAGTCTTCCGTGGGCCCGGCCATGTCGCGATAGGGGCCCGTCTTTTCGAGGCATTCCTTGCGGACGAGGACCGAGCCGTGGCAAAAGCAGTTGGCGGTTGTCATGCGCTGCCGGATCGCGGCGTCGGTTGTCGGAAGCGATTGCTTGACGAGGATCTCCCCCGTGGAATCGATCTTGGCATAAAAGGTGCCGAGGAGGCCCACCTCCGGATGGTCCTCGAGAAAGGCGACCTGCTTGGTCAGTCGGTCGGGGAGAGAGACGTCGTCGGCGTCCTGGCGGGCGATGAGCGCGCCCTGGGCCTCGGCGATCCCCTCGTTGAGGGACGGGATGAGCCCCAGGTTCGTCTTGTGGCGGATCAGGCGCAAGCGCTCGTCCGCAAAGGAGTAGAGCACGTCGTGGGTGGCGTCCGTGGAGCCGTCGTCGACCACGAGGAGCTCAAAGTCCTTAAAACTTTGAGCCAGGATGCTCTCCACCGCGAACGCGATATGTTTCGCGCCGTTGTAGACGGGCAGGACCACCGTAACCAGCGGAGCTTGCGTCATGTCGCCGATCCCCTGGAAGACGAGGAAGGCCGCTTAAAAAGAAGAGCCTTTCCCCAAACGAGCCCTCAACCCGGCGGCCGCGCGGTCCCCGAGGAAGAGCAGCAATAGCTCCCGCACGGAGGAAAGCGGCGCAAAGGAAAAGGAGCGCATCGCCAAGATCGCCCCGGATGGAATCCTCCCCCGACGGAAGAGCAGCCCCGCAAAGTGCAGGAAGATGTTGCACGTCCTCCGACGAATCTCCGCCTCCACGGCGGGGGAAATCTCCGGAAGGCGGCCGGTCCTCTCCAAGGAATCAATCCCTGTTGCTTGTCGTTCGAGTGCAAGTATACGGGCGCGCTCGGCGAATTCAAGCTGTTCCAGAGTGTTGGCGAGGGAGATCGCATCAAGCCGCCGGCGGTAAAAACAGACGGGGGTTAAAAGCTTCCTGACCCCGCCTTCCAGGGCGATGCGGAGCCAGAGATCGTAGTCCTGGCTGTGCAGGAAGGCTTCGCGGTAACGGAATCCCCTGTCCAGCGCCTGCCGGGAGAAGAGGACCGAGCTGTGAGAGAAACAGTTCCGCTCGAGCAGGTCCTGGAAGGAAACCTCCCGGGCCTCTTCCACGGCGAGCAGGGAGAAGAGGTGCGGCTCGGTCGGCAAATGGAGCCCGAAAAACTCGATGTGCGACCCGCCCAACAAGACCGTCTCGGGATGAGTCTC
>JAZDLH010000028.1:0-7622 GCA_043802275.1 Planctomycetota bacterium | reverse complement strand
TCATCATCGCCTTCGCCATGGCCCGGATGTGGACCTACCTCGCGCTCATCGCGGGAGGCCTGGGGGTCTTTTACCTCACGCGCGCGCTCATGCCGCCCGAGACGCCCTACGCCACGGCCATCTTCGCGGGGATCGGCTCGGCCACCCTCCTCGGCGGGCTCATCGTGTCGCTCTTGATCGCGCGCAAGGGGAAGGAGGTGGAAGAGGAGGAGGAGCGGGAGTATCCCTCCTCGCAATTCTAATGGAGCCTGCGCCGGGCCGTTGCGGAAAGTGGGAAATCGGCCGGGCGACCTCGCGGCCCGGGGTTCGAGGGAAGGTTCGCTCCGGTCGCCGATTTCTACGCGGCAATAAGGCCGTGCGAACGATCCTGCGCTTCAGGGCCGCGCGCGGTCCTGCGCCGCGCCGGCGCGCCGGATGTATTCCCGCAGGGGCGTGAGCTCGAACTCTTGAATTACCTCCTCCACCGCGAGCTCCGGATCGAAGGAGGCGAGGGTGAACCACCCCTCCGCCTCGTAGGAGCGGATCTCGAGCCGCCGGCCGTACTTCTTCTCGATCGCCCCGACCTTTTTCTCGTGGAAGTCCCACTCGAAGAGGCGCTTGCCGAGGCACAGGGCCGCGTACGCCCAGCGGTGTTCCAGGGAGGTGCGGGCGATCACGTCGCCCGTGATGTCGTAAATGGCGGAGGGCTGCTCCTTGGTGGCGGAGGCCACGTAGACCTCGTTCGCGCAGGCGAGGAGGGAGAGGTTCCGGTGCGCGGGGTAGGCCGAGGAGTAGAAGACGATCTCCGCGCCCTGTTGCTTGAGGCGCGCCCAGGTGTCGGTCCAGTTCACGTCGAAGCAGATCTGGAGGCCGATCCTGGCGAAGTCCGTCTCGAAGACCGGCGCGCTCAGGGGCCCGGGGACCACGCCCATGTCGGAGATCTCGCGCTCGGTGGGGTGGATCTTGTCGTATCGGCCCTGCACGCGGCCCGAGCGGTCGATGAGCACCGCGGAGTTGTAGTGCACGCCCTCCGCGAGCGTGTGCAGGGGCGCGACGACATAGGCGCGGTGCGCGCGCGCCCAGGCCGCCACGCGCTCGAGGGTGGGACCGGGCACGGGCTCGACCTCGTACCCCGGAAAGGTCTCGGGCAGGCACACGATGTCGGGCTTGCGGCCGGCCGCCTCGTCCAGGATGGCGAGGGTTTCCCGGATCAAGGTCTCTTTCGAGTCGCGCGGGATTCGGTCCTGGGACACGGTCACCACGTGGGCGAGGCGGTTCTTGCTCGGCATGGTTCTCTCCCGGTCGTTTTTACTCCGCTTCTATTGTCCGGCGGCGTTCTTTTTCAGCCGCGAAGGAACCTTCCGCCAAAAGCGCGGCCCAAGAAGGGCCCGGCGCGACGGGGAGGGCGTCACTCGCGTCCAAGGATCAGTCGCTCACCACGTAATTGTTCACCGTGGCCTCGCCGTCGGGGCTCGAGTGCCCCGCCTCGCGGACCTGGGCGCTGATGTCATAGGCGCCGTTCTCCGTCGGGCTCCAGGACCAGGAGGGGTTGGAGGTCCAGTTGCGGACGCGCGTCCACGCGCCGCCGTTTTTTCTTAGGTAATAACGGTACTCGCGCACGTAGCCGCCCGTGGCGGACAGGGTCCAGGTGACGGGGTTGGCGGCCCGGCTGTGGGGGCTTGGCTTGTTGGGGCTTAAGCCCACGACGACGATGGGCGTAATGGGCCCCACGAGATAGAGGGGATAACTCTTCTGCCCGGCCGGCTTGTCCTCGCCCGCCTCGCGCACGTCCGCGGAGATGTCGTAGCCCCCGTCCTCCTCCGGCGACCAGTTCCAGTAAAAGGAAGGGTCCCAGTTCCGCGCGCAGATCCAAATCCCTGCGTCCTTGCGAAACCAGAAGCGGTAGCGGAGATTCACGCCGCCGCTCGTCCGCAAGATCCAGGTGACGGGATTGTCCTCGCGCACGTGGGGCGTGGGCCGGGTGGGGGTGAGGTCCACGACCGCGACCGGCCCGATTCCCGCCACGTTGTAGCCCTTGCAGGTGGCCTCGCCGTCCGCCCCCGCGTGGCCCTCCTCGCGGACCTGGGCCGAGACGTCGTAGATCCCCGGCGCGACGGGGCTCCACGGCCACGAGGCGGAGGCGGCCCAGTCGCGCGGCACGCTCCACGCTCCGCCGTCCTTGCGGAGCCAGAAGCGGAACTGGAGCGACTCGCCGCCCGTGGTCGAGAGCGTCCAGGTGACGGGATTGTTCAACAAAAAGTGCGGACCGGCCTTGTCCGGGGCGAGCGAAACGACGGACACGGGCGGAGGGGAAGCGCTCACGGACACCGGAGTGGGCGCGCTCCAGACGCCGTTTTCATTCTGCACGCGGAGAAAGACCTCGTAGGCGCCGGGCGCGTCGAACTCATGGTCGAACTCGGGGAGCGAGGAGAGCGTCGTCCCGTCGAGCGACCACTCCCACGCGACGAGCTCCCATCCCTGGGGGTCGTAGCTCCCGGAACCGTGGAGGTGCGCGGAAAACGGAGCGACGCCCGTTTCGGGTGCGGCCTCCGGCACGGCGACCGGAAGGCTCCCCTCGGGCAAGACCTTGGTCTCCGAGTCCACGAGGGGCCCATAGAGGTCGGGCCGCCGCTCCATGAGGTAGACGCTCCGGTGGTCGCCGTAGGTGTCGCCGACCGAGAGGTAGAGGGTGTAGGGCCGGTAGTCGAGGTCGCAGTCGGCTATGGCGATGCCGTCGGTGCTGCCGGAGCCGGCCTGCGCGAGGATCGTCCCATCCGGCGAGACGATCCAGCTCGGGCCCCGCAGCCCCAGGGCGCCCACGAAATACACGCCGTTCTCCATGGCGCGCAGGCGCGAGACGAGCTCCCAGTGCGTTTGGGACTCGTCCCCGGTTTTGACCCCGTCCCCGGCGATGGAGAGAAGGATCATCTCCGCGCCGCGAAGCGCCAGGATGCGCGCGGTTTCGGCAAAGGAGTTGTCCCAGCAGATGAGGAGGCCCACCCGGCCGAAGTCGGTGTCGAAGACCGGGAAATCCCGCCCGGGGGTCACGCCGATCTCGACCTCCTCGAGCGCGATCTGGGCCTTCCGGTACTTGCCCACGAGCTCGCCTTCCCGGTCGAAGAGAACACCGCAGTTGTAATAGAGGCCGTCCTCGGCCTCATGTAGGCTGGCGGAGATGTAGCAATTGTGCTCAGCGGCCTTGGCCGAGAGAAGCTGCGACCCCGGCCCGAGGGGGATGACCTCCGCGGCCTCGGACACGGGACGGCCGCGCCCCCGGTCGGTGAAGTTTTCCGTGAGCACGATGAGGTCCGGACCTTCCACGGCGGCCTCGTCGATGGCCGCCCCGGTCTGGTCGAGGAGCTCCTGAGTCGAGGAGCCGTAGATGCAGTGCTGGTAGACAGCCGCGACCCGCACCACGCGGTTGGCCGCCGCCGGAGCGGCGTGCAGCTCCACGTCCCGCCACCAGACCGAGCCGTGCTCGGTCCAGCGGAGAAAGAGCTCGACGCGCAGGGCGTTCGCTCCCGCCGGCGCCTGCACGTGGCCCACGAGCGAGCGCCACTCCCCCTCCTCTTCCACGAGGTCCTCGATGTACTGGCGCTTGACCTGCTCGTTCTGCGGGCCGGTTCCAAGCCAGGTGAGGAGCGCCACGATGCTCGTCCGATCGGAGGCGACGTTCTCCCGGCAGTAGGAGGCGCGGAAGTTGTACCAGTTCCCCGCAGTGACGGGGCCGCCATCCGCGGTCCAGCGGCCCATGGTGGCGAAGCGGTTCGGGGAATGCATCCAGAGGCAGGTCCTGCCCCCCCGCTCCACCGCCCCCGACTCAGGCTCGAGGGAGGGACTGAAGCTCCAAGTCTCCCAGGCCGCATCGTCCAGGGCCGGCACCAGGTTGGCCCCCAGGAGCGGGTGCGCCAGGAACAAGAGCGCTGCGGCCACGAATATCGCTTTTTTCATGAACGTCTCATTTTTATCTTCTCGACATGCCATCCAAGTGTTCCGCCTACCTGCCCGCAATAAAAAAACCTTCCTTCGTACACGCTTGCGCGATAGATGGAGCCATGCCGGCCTTCCGCTCACGCCTTCGGGGTAAGGTCGGCTCTTTCCGGGCCGCGGGCCTCTCCGCGGCCCGGAAGCCCTGCCTATATTATAACACATAACGTCATTCTTTGGCGGATGTTCCGTAAATGCGGATGCCGGGCATTTGGATGGCGTTGCCGTAGCCGGTCAGGACCCGGATCTTGACCCTGCAGGCCTTCGTGCCCTGGGGCATGGACCAGGTCTCGCCGTTTTGCAAGCCCCGGTATCCCGAGAAGGGATGCGCCGCCGGGGCGGCGACCGGAACCCATTGGCCCGATCCGTCATCCGTCTCGATCGCAAAGTCCTTGTAGAAATACCTCGCGCCCCCGTCGGGTTTCGTAAGGATCACGTCGGTCAGGGCGTAGGGCGCCTCGCCCGGAAGATCGAGCACGATCTCGGGATTCGGGTCCTTTTCGAATAGGGCTTCCCAATACGTCCTGCGCGAGGCGTCGACGGCGCCCTTGGCCGGGCCCTTTTCCGTCTCGGAGGATACGGTTTGAACGGTAAGGGGGATCATCCCGAGGTCCGGGATGTTCCGGAGGCCCCAGGCGTGGTCTGCGCCCACTTCGACCAGGGTCCCCTCGATCACGCCCGCATCTTTACCCTCCTCGACCGCGCCGCGCGCCGCGGAGTCGGGCTTCAGCCGATAATCGCCCTTCTCCGGCGCGACAAAGCCGGCGACGCCTTCCTTGCCGTTCGTCTCGTACGGGCCATTGAGCGCCCCTTTGTTCCGGGTCTTCTCCTGGATGTCCTTCAGAGTATGGCACTGGTCCGCGTCGCTCCAGTTGAAGGAGGCCAGGGGGTCGTTCCCCGCATGGTCGTAAAAGTTGTAATCCACGGTTTCGTACAGGACCTCCCGCTCGTTCAGCCACCATTCGGAGCGGTTGCGGCTGAAGAGGTTGTTCTTGAGGGTGAGGTAGGCAACGTCGCCGTCCAGGGATCCGTTGCCGTGGCTGTCGTAGCCCCAGTCCTCGTTCCCCACGAAGGTGTTGTGCTCGACCGTGATGTTCCGGGTGTGCTTGGGGTTCATGCCCCGGGCCCAGTTCCATCCGCAGAAGTTGTTGCGGACGAGGATCTGCTTGGTCGTGCGTGCATGGTTGATGGCCATGCCCATGGCGGAGTGGAGGACGATGTTCTCTTCCACGACGTTCTCGGTGTCCGTGTCCTGGGTGATGAGGCGGATGGCCTCCTTGTCCGCGAAGTAGACGAGGTTGCGGCGGATCGTGACGGCCGCGGCGCCGTCGACCTGGATGCCCATGGACTCGGCGTTGCCGGTGATGTTGTGCACGGTGTTGTTCTGGATGAGGATGTCGTGCGCGCCCTCCGCCACGTGGATTCCCCTCGCGGCCCGGCCTCCGCCGATCACGTGGTGGATGAGGTTGTTCTCGAGCACCACGTGATGCGCGTCGTTCCCCACGGTGAGCGCGGCCATGCTCACCTTGTAGGTGGGATCGCCCTTGATGTTGCGGAGCTCGAAGCCCCTGACCGTGGCGTAGCGGCTCATCACCACGATGCCGTACTGGTCCTTGCAATTCCGGTCGATCGTGGGCCGCTCGCCGGGGTAATTCTCAAGGGTGAATATCTTTTCGGGGTTGCCGTACTTCTCGGTGATCCAGACAAGCTCGTCGTAGACCCCGGCGCGCACGTACACGGTCATGCCCCGCACCGCGCGGACCACGGCGTGCCGGATCGTGCGGAAGGGCGCCTCAAGCGTGCCGGGATTTTCGTCGCTCCCGTCGGGCGAGACGAAGAAAGCGTTGGGATTGAGCTCCACCTTTTCCCCGCCAAGGGCCGAAAGCGCCAGCGCAACGCACGCGAACCCCATGGCCAACAGGGCCATCTTTCTTGCCGCCTGTTTCATCCCATTTCCTCCTTTTCCTTAAGCCTTCGTCGTATACCGGTTGTGGTTCCGCCTCATCGGCCCCCTTCCGAGGGGGGTCCGCCGCGGCCCGCCTTGCCGCTCTTTTCCCCTTCCGCGCCTATGCCTCGACCGTCCGGTTGTAGAGCCGTATGCCGGGGATGCGGATGGTGTCGCCGAACCCGCTCAGGATATTGACCTTGATGCGGCGCGCCAGGGTTCCCTCGGGCAGGGACCAGATCTCGCCGTTGTGCAGGCCCCCGTAACCGCGGAAGGGATGGGCCGGGGGCGCGGGGATTTCCTTCCACGTTCCCGAGCCGTCGTCCGCATAGACCGCGAAATCGTTGTAGAAGTACGTGTCATCCCCGCGGTATTTCACGAGGACGATCTCGGTCAGGGGCGTGGGCTTCTCGCCCGGCAGGGCAAGCACGATCTCCCGCTGGGCGTCCTTGGCCGCGTCGATCTCCCAGTAGGTGGTCTTGAGGCCGTCGGCGACATTTCCGGCGGGCCCTTGTTCCGTCTCCGAGGAGAAGGACTCCACGGTCATGGGGAGCCATCCGAGGTCCGGGATGTTCCGGAGGCTCCAGGCGCGGTCCGCGCCGACCTCGACGAGAGCGCCTTCGATCGCGCCCGCCTCCTTACCATCGTCGCCCACGCCGCGGGCCGCAGCATCGGGCTTCAGGCGATAGTCGCCCTGCTCCGGTGCGACGAAGCCGGGGTCGCCCTCCTTGCCGTTCGTCTCGTACGGGCCGTTCAAAGCCCCCTTGTCCTTGGTCTTCTCCTGGATGTCCTTCAGAGTATGACACTCGTCCGCGGCGCTCCAGTTAAAGAGGGCCAGGGGCTCGGAGCCCGTGTGGTGATAGAAGTTGGAATCCACGGTTTCGTACAGGACCTCCCGCTCATCCAGCCACCACTCCACGCGGTTCCGGCTGAAGAGGTTGTTCTTGAGGGTGAGGTAGACGACGTCGTTCTTCAAGGAACCGCTGCCGTGGCTGTCGTAGCCCCAGTCGCCGTTGCCGATCAGGGTGTTATGCTCTACTACGCAGTTCAGGGTGTGCTTGGGATTGATGCCCCGGCCCCAGTTCCAGCCGGAGAAGTTGTTCCGGACGCGGATCGCCTTGTCCGTCCGGCAGTTGTTGATGGCGATGCCCATGTGGCAGTGGAGAGTGATGTTTTCCTCCACGAAGTTCTCGGTGTCCGTGTCCTGGGTGATGAGGCGGATGCCCTCCTTGTCCACGAGGTAGACGAGGTTGCGGCGGATGGTGACGGCCGTGGCGCCGTCCGCCTGGATGCCCATGGACTCGGGGTGGCCGGTGATGTGGTGCACCGTGTTGTTCCGGATGAGGATGTCGTGGGCGCCTTCCGAAACGGCGATGCCGCGCGCCGTGTGGCGGCCGCCGATCACGTGGTGGATGAGGTTCTCCTCGATAGCGATGTGGTGGAAACCGTCCTCGATTTCGATGGCGCCCGAAGCCCAGCGACGGGTGGGGTCGTCCTTGAGGTTTCGGATCTCGAAGCCCTTGACCGTAACGTAGTTGCTGGCGATGTGGATGGCGAGCTGGTCCGTGTAGTTCCGGTCGATCACGGGCCGCTCGCCGGGGTAATTCTGGAGGGTGAAGACCTTCTCGGGGGAACGGCCGAATTTCTGGCCGATCCAGACGAGTTCGTTGTAGACTCCGGCGCGCACGTAGACGGTGCTGCCGCCGAAGCC
>JAZDLH010000027.1:0-13452 GCA_043802275.1 Planctomycetota bacterium | reverse complement strand
GGCGGAAAGGGGGGCGCCCGCCTCCCTGGGCGTCTCGGGGGGGGAGAGGGGGGGGGCGTGTTTTTTGTTTCGGCGGGAGCGCTTCGAGCGCCCGGCCCGGTTCGTCTCCGGCAGAGCATCGGGCGGTGGAAGGGCCTCTTTCGGCGGGATGGCGGTCTCGGGAGGCGCCGGCAAGGGGACGGACTCGGCGGGGGTGGTCTTCTGCCGCCGCAGGATGGCGGTCTTTTTACGGCGGCGCTGGGCCCAGGAGCGTTTCTTCACGGAGCGGGACGGCTTCTCTTCTTTCCCGGACGTCTCCGTCTCGCCTTGGGCGGGTTCGGAGGCGGCATCGACCCCCGAGACGGCTCCTGGAGAAGGGGGGGCCGGTGAGGGCGGTACGTCCGCCCCGCCGGAAGGCGTCTTTTCCCCGCGCGACAAGGAGCCCGGCCGTTTTTTGCGCCTGCGGCGCGGGGCGGCTTTTCGGTCGCGGTCGCCTATTCCGTGCGCCTCCCCGGCCGCGGTCGTTCCGATGCTCTGCCCCTCGGCATAGCGGCTCCAGTCGCTCAAGCGCTCCGGGTCGAGGCGCTCGATCTCCACGGCGAATCGGTAGAGGGTCATGGCGTCTTTGAAATGGCTCCGTCGGAGAAACGCGCTTTTCTTGTAGCGGCGCTTGGTGATTTCCTGGAGGCGCACCTGGCTCATCAAGATCTGCCCCACCCCGTCGCGCAAGCGGCGGGAGACCGTGAAGCGGTCGCTCAGCCACCCGGTGACCTCGCGCACGAGGGCGTGCGTGGGCGCGGGGAGGTGTTGCTCGCGGACCGCCCTCCGGAGGAGGGGGTAGAGGAGCGTGGAGAAGAGGAGGTCGGGCCTGACTTCATTCCGCGCGCGGATCTCCCCGTCCAGTAGGCGGAGGTAGCTCCAGAACCGCTCCGTTTCCTCGGGGCCGGATGGGTCGAGATGCCGGTCGATGCAGGGGAAAACCTGGGGCAAAAGCCCGGTCTCCCGCAACAGGCGGAAGGCCGCCTCGCTCGAGCCGTACCCGAAGAGGCGCTGCACCTCCTCGTAGAGGCGGGGGCGGGAGGCCTTGGCGAGCTCCGCCACGTGCCGGAGCAGGGCCTCGCGGGTTTTTAGCTCGATGGTGAAACCGAGGCGCGCGGCGAAGCGGACCGCGCGGAGCATGCGCACCGGGTCCTCCTGGAAGCGGACGTCGGGGTCGCCGATGGCGCGGATGCGCTTCCTCTCGATGTCCGCGATGCCGCCGACGTAATCGATCACGGAGAAGGAGGTAATATCGTAGAAGAGGGCGTTGATGGTGAAGTCGCGGCGGAAGGCGTCTTCCTCGGCCGTGCCGAAGGTGTTGTCCTCCTGGACGAGGAACTCCTGCCCGTTTTCCTCGGCGGGCTCGTCCGGCACGGGGCTCTTGCGGAAGGTGCTCGTCTCGATCACGGTGTCGCCGAACTTGATGTGGGCGAGGCGGAAGCGCCGGCCGATCAGCCAGCAGTTCCGGAAGAGGCGCTTGATCTGCCCGGGCCTCGCGTCGGTGGCGATGTCGAAGTCCTTGGGACTTCGGCCGAGCAGGAGATCGCGCACGCCGCCGCCCACGAGGTAGGCCTTGTGGCCGGCGTTCACCAGGCGATAGAGGACCTTGAGCGCGTGGGGGTCGATCTTCTTGCGGCTGACGGTGTGGTCGGCCCGCAGACGCACGAGGGGCGGGACGGGCTCCGCCTGGGGGGAAGGCGACTCCGGGTTTCCGGCGGACAGAGTCATGCGTGAGGTCCCTTTCGTTGTTTCATTCGCGCACGCGCTCGATGCGGGCGCCGAGGGCGTTCAAGCGCCGGTCGATGGTTTCATAGCCGCGGTCGATCTGGCTGACGTTTCGGATGAGGCTCTTTCCCTCCGCCGCGAGGCTCGCGATGAGGAGCGCCATGCCCGCCCGGATGTCGGGGGAGTGGATCTCGCTCCCGTGGAGGGGCGAGGGGCCGACCACGACCGCGCGGTGGGGGTCGCACAGGACGATCCGCGCCCCCATGGTGATGAGCTGGTCGACAAAGAACATGCGGCTCTCGAAGAGTTTTTCAAACACGAGGAGGCTGCCCTTCGCCTGGCTCGCCGCGACCGTGACGATGCTCATGAGGTCCGCGGGGAAGCCCGGCCAGGGCGCGTCCTCGAGTTTGGGGATCGCGCCGCGCACGTCGGGGCGCACCTCGAGCGGCTGCCCGGCCGGCACGCGCACCGACTCGCCCCGGACCTCCACCGCGATTCCCAGCCGCCGGAACTGCAAAAGGATCATCCGCAAGTCGCCGGGCGAGGCCCGGGTGATGGCGATCTCGCTCCCGGTCACGGCCGCGAGCGCGATCAGGGACCCCACCTCGATGTAATCCGCGCCGATCTCGACCGCGGCGCCGGAAAGGGTCCGGACGCCCCGGATGACCAGCCGGTTCGTGCCGACGCCCTCGATGGAGGCGCCGGAGGAGACGAGCGCGCGGCAGAGCTCCTGCACGTGCGGCTCGCACGCGGCGTTGCGGATCACGGTCTCCCCGTCCGCGCACGCGGCGGCCATGACCGTGTTCTCCGTGGCCGTCACCGAGGCCTCGTCGAGGAGGATGTCCGCCCCATGCAGCCGGCCCCGGCAGGTGATGGCATACCCCTGGGGTTTCAGCGCCACCTTCGCGCCCATGGCCTCGAGCGCGAGGAGGTGCGTGTCGATCCGGCGACGGCCGATCCGGTCGCCTCCGGGAAAGGGAAGATACACCCGGCCGAACCGGGTGAGGAGCGGCGCCGCCAGAAGCACCGATCCGCGCAGGCGCTCGGTCCACGCGCTTTTCAGCTCGACATCGCGTATGCCGGAGGCCTGGAGCACGACCTCGTGGGGGGCGGGCTCTTCCACTTCCACCCCGATCTCCGCGAGGAGGGCGAGCATGGCCTCGACGTCGCCGATCCGTGGGAGGTTCTTGAGGTGAAGCGGCCCGTCCAGCATCACGGCGAGCGCGGCGAGCGGCAGGGCGGCATTCTTGTTGCCTGCGGCGGCGATGCTTCCCCTTAGGGGATGTCCGCCTTCAATGCGAAATACGTCCATGGTTACGTCTCAGACCTTTTCCTGCGCGCTTAAAACAGTGTATCGCGCATGGGTCTTAAGGTCAAGGAAAAGCGATCGGGAGAACCAAGTGATGGACAAAACGCCCGCTCAAGATTCCGTACTCATTATTTGTCAAGGGGTTATGGGAAAACAAGAAGGAGATATTTTGATCGAACTCCAAGGATTTTTTATGGGACGATTCTTTCATCATCCCGCAACCTAAGGGGAATAACATTCGGAAAGAAAAGAAGTTAAAGCAAGCCGTCACCCGACCGAAGCGGAAGGTTATTCCGCAGCGCCTCCCAGATCGCGTTTGGCCGCCTGAAGCGCCTCGTCCAGGCTCTTCGAGAGCTCCGGGAGCAGCGGGACAACCTGGTGTCCGGCGAGGATCTCGTGTTTCCGCGCAAGGCATCGCTCTTCCGTGGTCTTTGCGCCTTCGTCCAGCCAGCGTTGGTAATAATCGCGGTCCAGGAGCCTCGGGAACCACAATTCCCCGCGGAAACGCTCCACCGTGTGTTCCGTGTCGATAAAGGTCCCGCCCGGCCCTACCCGGTCGATGAGCTCCACCCCCAGGGCCTCGTCGGAAAAATCCGGGTCCCGGAGCGCGCTCTCCACGTAGTCGATAACCTCGTCCTGGAACACGAGCATGTCGAGCGAGGCGGCCTGGTCGACGCCGCTTATGCCCATGTGGCCGAAGATGTCCGCTCCCGCGGCCGCGCCGAGAGCGAGGGTGATCCCGGCTTCGAGCCCGGCCTGGGCGTCCGGCCGCTTGGCGTCGGTGAGCCCCACGTTGATATAGACCGGCAGGCCGTAGCGCTTGCCGATCTCGGTCATGGCCACTCCGAAGAGCGCCTGCTCCGGGCCGGAGAAGATCATCTGGGTCGTCCGCATGTCGAAGGCGTGGCAGATGCCGCCGTAGCAGATGGGCGTGCCGGGCCGAACGAGCTGGACGATGCAGTTCCCCGCCAGGATCTCGGCGTTCTCCTGGACGAGCGTCCCGGCGATGCTCATGGGCGCCGAGAGCCCCATCTGGGCCATGGGGCCGATGGAGACGGGGAGGTTGAGGCGCGCCGTCTCGAAGAGGAGGTCGATTCCATGGAAGGGAAAATGCAGGGGACTGATCGGTTCGAGGAAGGAGTAACAGGGGGGCATCTCCGCGGCTTGTTTCTCGGAACCGCGCAGGGCGATGAGCATCTCGACGATGTATTTGGCCGAGGGGCGGTCATGAAACCAGACGTGGACGGGCTTGGCGGTGTTGCGAAAGAGCGTGGCCAGTACCTCCACGCAGCGGTAGGCAATGGGGATTTCGTGCGGGTCGGACATGGCGCCGACAATGCCGATATTCTTCAGGGCGTCCGCCACGCGGGCGGCGGCCGCGGCGTCCGGCAGGGTGGCGAAGCGCCTCGCCCCGCCGGGTTCCTCCACCCAGGAAGCCTCGCCGGCGATGCTGTTGTAGTTGCGTGTGCCCTGTCCGAAGCGGGCGGTTTTTGCAGGGTCCCGGCCGTAGAGGGTGAACTTCTTTTCCGCCCGGGAGAGGGACTGCATCACCAGCGCCTCGGGGAGGCGCACGCGCTGCGCGGCGCGATCGACCCGGGCGCCCGCTCCTTCCAGTCGTGCGAGCATCCCCGGATGAGGCACCACCACGCCCGTACGCTCCAGGACGGCTATGGAGGCATTGTGAACCCGCCGGATCTGTTCTTCGGTGAGGAGCTCTACCCGCATGGCTACCCGTTCCCCTTCTTTTTCGCTTTCGAACCGTGGAATCGAGGGAGATACTCCGCCTGGGCGGACAGAAGCGCGTCCGCGAGCCGCTCCGCGATGTCGAGAGACGTGACCGCCCCGTCGAGGATCAAAGCCTGGACGAACTTCTCCCGGCTTCCCTCGAGCGCGGCGTCCACCACCGTCTCCGCCCACTGGAAGCGCGTGGCGAGCGTCCCGGCGATAAAGGGGTCGAGCGGAGGCTGGAGCACGGCCTTGAGACCGCTTGCGTCGGCCACGGCCGGGCATTCCACGACCGCATCTTCCGGGAGGTTCGGAACCTGGCCGCGGTTGGGGAGGTTGGCGGAGAAGCGGCGGCGCTCGTCCTTGCGGATGGACCGGAGGATGTCGAGCGCCTCGCTGTGCTCCCCGGAAATTTGATCGAAATACTCCCTTGGAAGCGGCGCGGACGAAAGGCCCGCCTCGCGCATCTCGGCATAGACCTTGTCTCCATGCCGGGTCCACCGTTCGAGGGGAAAGGCGTCCACCCCGAGGGTCTTGCCGAAGTACGACCCCTCGCCACGGAAGAGATGCGGAAAAAACTCCGTCACGTGCCGGTCGCCCGGGCAAGGGTAGGCGCCGCAGAGCAGGAAGAGCTTCCAGCAAAAGGGGTTCAGGGGAGTCGCTTCGCTCTCCTCGGCCCTATTGCGCTCCTCGAATTGCTCCCCGAGCTCCGTTTTTTTAAGATCCCTGGCGAGCGCATGTTCCACGAACGCTCTGAGCTTCGGGAACACATCCCGCCCGTCCGCGCGCGCCTCGGTAAACCACGTGAGGTGGTTCATGCCCACGGCGGTGTAGGCGAGCGATCCGCGCGACAGGTTAAGGATCGCCTCGAGCTCATGCGCAATGGACTGCACCCCGTGACAGAGGCCGATGATCTCGGCGCCGGTGGCCTTGCGCGCGCCGCGGCAGATGGCGGCCATGGGGTTGGCATAGTTGAAGAAGAGCGCCTCCGGCGCGAGGTCCAGGACATCCGCGGCGATTTCCGCCATGGCCGGGATCATGCGGAGCGCACGGGAGGTGCCGCCGGGCATGACCGAGTCTCCCACCGGCTGGAAGATGCCGAATTTCCTGGGGATATAGACGTCCGTTTCCCAGGCGCGGCGGCCGCCCACGCCGATGGTCGAGATCACTACGCTCGCGCCCTTGAGGACCGCTCGCCGGTCCGTGGAGGCCGAAAGCCGTATCTTCGCTCCTTTCGCCTCGATCATCTTTTTCACGAGCCCTTCGGCCACGGCCAGGGCCTCGGGATCGATGTCCACGAGCCGGAGTTCGCAGTCCAGGCCGCTTTGCAGGATGTCGGCCACGAGACCCCGCGTGAAGGTGGCGCTTCCCGCACCGATGAGGCCCAGATTCTCCCGCATGTCATGCTCCTTGTATATTTGACTGTTCGCGACACGTATTTTTATTTTTCCGCCGTTGCTCGCGAGGCGGCCAATGCATGCATATTATATAGCAGGTTCTTGATAACAAAAAAAGAAGTTTGTATTGTATATTCACCTGATAAAAATGTATTTTTGCACCCAAGGAGCCGAATAATGCCGCGACCGCTGTCCGATCTGTCGCCCCTCGTCCATGTGGATACGGAGGCATCGCCGGAGAACCTGGTCCAATGCAGGAAGGTCCTGTATCGTCGGCTGCAGGAAGCGTCCTACGACATGCATTATGCGCTGGAGTTCGGCATCGTGCTGTCGGGCGCCATGCAACGCCTCTACCGCGACTGGGATACGGTCCTGGAGAGGGGGGAGGTCTGGTTCTGCAGAATGTGGGAGCCGCATGGATATCGAATCGCAGCCGCTCCTTGTCGGGCGATGGTGTGCGTCGTATGGCCTCCGTTCCTGGCAAGGATGCGGTTTCCAGACGCGCCGGGCATAAATTGGCTGACCCCTTTCCTTCCTGCGCCTTGTCATCGACCGCGGGTTTCGCCAACGCGTCGCGCCCGGTTTGCCGCGCTCGGTGAACGTCTGCTCGCTACACGGGCGGAGCGGGAGACCTCCCTGCAACGGTCTTGGGTGCAACTCCTGCTATTGGAAGCTTTCCTGGAGCTGATGCGTTCGGGAAGACATCGACCCATCCGAGGCGCCTCGGAAGACACCTTCGAGCGTGTGAACCGGGCCATCGAGATCGTGTTTGGCCGTCGAACGCGCGTGGGAGTGACGGAGGCGGCGCGGGCCTGCGGCATGTCGCGGAACGGATTCGGCCGTTTGTTTTATTCGGTCACGGGCATTTCCTTTTCACAGTTCGGATTGCGATACCGCTTAAGCGCCGCCGCAAACGACCTGGCCGCCGGCAGCTTGCCGATCAAGGCCCTGGCTGGGGAATGGGGTTTCACCGACGAGGCGCATCTCCATCGCTTGTTTATGCGGTACTACGGATTGTCCCCCTACCAGTACCGGCGTCAGCGGCAATCCGGCCTGGGCCCTCCAGGCGTGACCGGATGAACCGGTAGAGGGCGCAACCTGTTCTTCAAAGCCATGTCCCGTTCGTTGAACAACTGAAGGCTGTCTCGACCGGGAAAAATACAAGGGGGGAAGAGCCGAGCGATTGCAAGGAGTTCTGCGCAAAGGGTTCGGGGATTAACGGGACAGGTGCACAGCTCGCCGCGTGCGGAAGAGGAATCCGCGGAATTCCTTTGCAAGGAAGTGGAGGTCGAGGCTCATGCGGAAGTTCCGCTGGTAAAAGAGCGTGTGGAGATATGCCCGGCCGATGCGCGGGCGGCCGCTCACCCAGAGCCTTCGGGGCCCGTAAATCCCAGGCCGCATGGTGAGGAAGGATCGTTCCAGGGCGTTCCCCCGGGCATATTGACGCTGCGAGAGGGACGGGGGCCCGATCAGGGCGAGGTCGCCCTTGAGGAGGTGCCAGCCGAGGAGGAGCCGGCGGAGGCTCCGGCGAACAAAGCGCCCGGAGCCGTTCGCAAGGGGCGCGGGCCGCCAGAGGCGCCAGGCCCGGCCCATGCGGCCGATCCGGAAGGTCGGGGCCATGGCCCGCCGCCCCTGGAGGAGAAGGGGGATGAGGCCCGCCGGAAGCCCGGAAAGAAGAAGACACGCCCCCCCCGCGAGATCCACGAGACGCTTGCCCAAAAGCGAGATTTCCGAGGGCTCGGACGCCTCGGTGGGAAGCACGGGGATGTAACTTTTAAGCTGCAGCCGGGCCCGGCCGAGAAGGAGCTCGAGGTCGCCCGGAAGAAGCCCGGTCTCGATCGCGCGATGGTCGGCCACGGCGAGCGTGGCGAGCGCGTCCCTGCGCTCGAACCCGCCGGCGGCCAGGAGCACCCCGTCCACGGGCATCCGCTCGAGAACCCCGGTGAGATCCGCGGGGCGGCCGAGGAAGGGGCGCGTATCCCTTCGGGAGCGTGGGCCCAGATACCCGGCGATGCGCGTCGGAGTCGAAGAATCCTGCTCGATGGCCTCGAACCAGGCCGAGGGCGGGGGATCGTGGGAGACGAGGAGGACCTCCCGGCAGGCGCCCTCGGCCGAAAGGGCGGAATGGCGCAGGGCCTTCCAGGCGAGCCGCCAGCCCGCGATCAGGGCGGCGTTCACGAAGAAGGAGAGCACGAGGACGAGGGTGGGAAAGCTCGCCACCCTGCCTTCGTGCGCGATCGTCCAGGAGCCGCGCATCTTGTAAAGAAAGAGCATCACCGCCAGGGTGCTCACGAGCACGCCGTGGATGACGGTGAGGACGAATTCCGGGTCCGTGTCGGCCGTGCGGCGCTCGTGGATCCGGAAGAAGTAGAGGATCGTGAGCGGCACGAGCATGAGGAGGGGCACGGGGAAGGTATAGCCGGCGAGCTCGACCCGGGGGATGAGGTTCTGGTAGAGATGGAGGATGTAGGCCGGCGGATGGCCCCCGTAGCGCAGGTAAAAGGCGAGAAGTATTCCAATGCAGAAGAGGGCGCTGTCAAAGAAGAGGCGGGCAACGCGGGGATAGAGGCCGCCGGTATCCGCGGCGAGGGTCTTTTCCCATAGGGCCTCGTCCCGGCCCGAGCCGAAGCGGAGAAAGCCGCAGACGATGGCCACCTGCGTGAGGAGGAAGGCGTAGACGAGGCCCGCGAGCGGGATGCGGAGGGAGAGGCGCTCCGCCACGAGCCCCAGGAGGCCCGCGAAATAGAAGAGCCCCTGGGCCGCCAGGAGCGAACCGTACAGGAGTCGGCCGGACTCCTCTCCCTTGAGCTCGGCGAGCCGGAGCATGTTGTGGCTCGTCCAGAAGAGGGTCATCAGCGCCGGCGGCCCGAGGAGGCGCAGGACCTTGTGCGAGAGGAACTGGAAGGTGATCCGGTTGAAGAGGGGCGCGGCCATGGCGAAGGGATAGCGGAGGATTTGGAAATTGCCGGCCAGGGTCCGGGTCTTCCGCACGAATTCCCGCTCCCAGTGCTCGCTCGCGCGGTCGTGGATGCGGGCCTTCTCCTCCAGCACCACCCGCCGCCCCTGCTCGACGATCTGGAAGGGCACGACCATGTCGTCCACGATCGTCCGGGGCGGCAAGCCCCGCCAGAGTGCCTTGCGGAAGGCGAAGAGCGCGCCGGTCGCCCCCACGGTGGAGTGGATCCCGGACTCGGCCTTGCGGATGAGCTTTTCGTAGCGCCAGTAGAGGCTGATCCCCCGGCCCACGCCTTCGCCCCGCGGGGGATCGAGCATGAGCTCGCCGCTCGCGCCGCCTACCTCGGGATCGGCGAAGTTGGCCACGAGCTCCCGCAGGGCGTCGGGCGCGATTCTCTGCCGGGCGTCGGCCAGGACCACGAGGTCGGTTTCGCACTGCGGCACCTCGTCGTTCAACACCACCGCCTTGCCCCGGCGCGTGGGGTAGTCGTGCAGGACAATGCCGGGCCGGGCGAGGGCGCGCACGATCGCCCCGGTCCCGTCGGTGGAGCCGTCGTTCGCCACCACGATGCAAAGCTTCTCCCGGGGATAATCGAGCGCAAGCAGGTTTTCGATCTTGGGGCCGATCGCCTCGGCCTCGTTGTACACCGGGACGATGAGGCTCAGGGGCGGCGTCATGGGGGCCTTGCGCACCGGCCGGTAGAAGAGGCGCTCGAGGAGGAGGATGAGCAGGGGATACCCCGCGTAGGTGTAGGCGAGGACGCCCAGGGCGGCGAGAAGCAGGCGCAGGCTCGTCTCTTCATTCACGGCGCGTGCCCTCCGTCCCCTCCATGCTCAAGACCACCCCCACCGTGGCGAAGAGGATGCGCAGGTCGAGCCACAGGGAGTAATTCCGCACGTAATAGAGGCTCAAAAGGCTCTTTTCCCGGAATCCCACCTCGTCCCGGCCCGAGACCTGCGCCAACCCCGTAAGCCCCGGCTTGACGTTCAGGGTGGCCCGCTCCCACTCCTCGAAGCGCTCCGCCACGTAAGGAACGACCGCGCGCGGGCCCACGAGGCTCATGTCCCCCATGAGCACGTTCCAGAGCTGGGGAAGCTCGTCCAGGCTCGTCCGTCGAAGCCACCGCCCCACGCGCGTGATGCGGGGGTCCGCGGCCTCGGTGAGGGCGGGGCCCCTGTGTTCCGCGTCGGGGATCATGGTCCGAAGCTTGTAGAGGCGGAAGATGCGACCGTTCTTGCCCACGCGGTTCTGGGTGAATATCGGGAAGCCCTTGGTCTCGATCACGATGGCGATGCAGGCCGGGAGGATGAGAAAGGGGAAGGCGACGGCGAGCGCGGCGGCGGAGACGCCGATGTCGATCAGGCGCTTCGAGACGTGCGTCCAGCCGGAGATGGCCGTCTCGCGGATCTCGAAGACAGGCGCGCCGTTGTAGAGCCGCGGCGAGACGGCCGAGAGCGTGGCGTCGTAGGCGTCCGCCACGACCCAGGCGCGCGCGCGCTGCTCGGCCGCGAGCGCGGCGAGCTCGAGGATCTCCGCGCGGGAGGCTTGGTTACTTACGATCATGAGCTCCTCGACGGCTTTCTCCCGCAGGACGCGCGCGGCGTCGCCCAAACACCCCAGACAGGGAAAACGCACGTCCTCGTGAGGGGCTTCCGGCGATGCTCCCGCCTCGAGGAAACCCACCAGCTGGTAACAGGGCGAATGCTGCCGGGCCAGGCGCTCGAAATCGCCCCTGCTCAGGCGTCCGGCCACGAGCAGCCGGTGGGGCCGGATGCTCCACCCGAAGAGGCGGCTCTCCAGCCGGTTGGCCCAAAAGCGCCAGAGGACCACGAACGCGGGCCCGGCGACGGCGGTGAAGACCAGGACCGAAAGCGAGATGCCCCAATGGGCCGTGCGGAGCTCCTGCGCGGTGGCACCGCCGGCGTCCAGCACCTGGAGCGCGGCGAGCTCCCCGCGCATCCCGTAGGTGACCGCCAGGACGAGGAGGATCGTGGTCACCCCTCCCATGAAGGCCTTTTCCGCGGAGCGGACGAGGAGGCGGTAGGGGTCGCGGCGGTAGAGGCCGCTGAAGTAAAACCCGATCGGCGCGGCGAAGAGCGGAAGCCAGTAGAGCTCCCGGTACGATGCGAAGGAGCTCTCCCGCAAGAGCACGCGGCCGAACGGGAGGCCGCAGACGAGATACCCGAGGACGATGGCGAGGTTGAAGACGAGGGCGTCGATGAAGATCGCGGCCACGCGCGCCTTGTCCTGCGGGGCTTGGGGCATCATGACGATCCCTCTTCTTTTCGGACGGGGGGGACCTGCCTATTCGAGGCGAAAAGGAATATTTTATCCAGCCTTTTTTCCGGGCGCCGTTTTCATGCCTCGCGCGGGAGCCGGTTGCGCAGGCGGCCGTAGAGCCCTTCTCCCAGAAGGGCGCGAAGACCTTTCAGCCCTTCGTACCGAACCCGGCGCCAGGCGATCGGGCCCTCGGGTCGTTCGAGAAACCGGGCGAAACGCTCCGGTGTTAGGCGCTCGGTGACGGCCACGCGGGGGAGGGGCTCCCCGGCAGCCGCTTCCGCGCCGCTCCATTGGCCCGGCCGGGAGCCGAACACGCGCGCGTATCCGGCCTCGCGCGCGATCCGCATCATGTCCGGCCGGCTTCGGCCGCCCGGGAGAGCGAGGAGCCTGACGGGTAAGCCCGCAGCCTCCTCCAGGGCCCGGCGCGAGGCCGCGAGCTCCGCCCGGAGGTCGGCTTCGTTGTAGGCGTCGAAGAAACGATGCCGCAAGCCGTGCGAGCCGATCACGGCGCCCGCCCGGGCGAGCGCGCGCACGCCGTCCCAGGTGAGCATGAACGGCCGGCCGATCTCCTGGACCGTGAGGAAGAAAACCGCCCGCATCCCCGCCTTTTGAATGAGCGGCCAGGCGAGGGTTTGGTGGCTCTCCCAGCTGTCGTCAAAGGTGAGGATCACGGCCGGCGCATTCCCGAGGGGCGCCTCCTTTTTCAGAGCGCCGCCGGAGCCGCCGTTTTCGGCTTCCAGGTCCGGAACGTTTTTTCGAGACGTCTCTCCTGTCCATTCGGGGGGAAGAGACGCCTTCCGGCCGGGGGCGGAGAGGACCGCGAGGTGCCCGGCCAAGAGATCCGCCTCGATCGCATAGCCGCGGTCGGCCGGATTCAGGGCCGCTCTGTCAAAGACCCCCTCCCGCGTCAGGGCATGGTACATGAGGACCAGGGCGCCGCTCTTCATAAGAGCCCCTCCGGCGATGCCGGGCTCCTCCGCTT
This sequence comes from Planctomycetota bacterium, assembly GCA_043802275.1. Classification (GTDB taxonomy): domain Bacteria; phylum Planctomycetota; class SZUA-567; order SZUA-567; family JAFGNG01; genus JAZDLH01. The sequence goes on along the minus strand of JAZDLH010000027.1, from coordinate 1,060 downwards.
CCTCCAGCGCTGGAACCGGTCGAAGCCGCCGCGGAGCTTGCAGGCGAAGTCGGCGAGGGTGTCCTCGCCGCTCACCTCGGTCCTGCAAAGGAGGTGCGTGGGCGTCTCGGGCAGGTTCGGTCCCGGCCAGACCGTGACCGCGGAGGCGTATCCGGCCTCCCGCACCGCCTCGACCGCCTCGCGGCTTAAGTGTCCCCACGGGTAGGCGAAGGTCGTGACGGCCGCGCCGAGCCGCTCCTCGAGCCGTAGGCGCGAGCCGGCGATCTCTTGCCGGAGCGCGTCGCCCAGGAGCGTGGAGAGGTCCGCGTGCGTGTTTGTGTGCGAGCCGATCTCCCAACCGCTCTCGCGGAGCGCCCCGACCTCCTCCCAGGTGAGGAGGCGGTCCCCCTCGGGCGCCTCGGGGTCGCGCTCGCTCATGTATCCCGCGTCCAGAAGCGCGGCCGGCACGTAGGCGGTCGCGGTAGCGTGGAACTCGTCCATCACGTCCAAGGCCTCTCGCACGAGGTCGGCGTACCCGTCGTCGAAGGTGAGGGCCACCGCTCCCCGGTCCAGGGTCCGGGCCCTCAGCCGGGCCAGGGCTTCCGAGAGGGGGAGGATGGGGATGCCCTCCTCGCGGAGAAGAAAGAGCTGGCGGGCGAAGGCGGCGGCGCCGACGCTCAGGCGGTCCTGGGGAAAGCCGTCCCGCACGCAGTGGTACATGAGGATCCGCACCGTGTTCGGCGGAAGACATGGGCCCCGGCCGGGTTGGGCCAGAAGCGGCAGGCGGCTCGCTATCCACCGGAGCGAGCGTTTCGGAAGGCGCGCGAAGCGCCGGAAAAAGCCTTGGGATTTGCGCGCGGCGAGGTCCTGGTAAAGACCCAAGACGCGCCGGTTCATGACGCGCGCGTCGAAACGGCGAAGGGCAAGTCTCTTTTCCTCTTCCGCCTGGACGGGCGCACCGGGGGCTTGCCGGAGAGCCTTTTCCATGACGCGGGAGAGGGCCGCCGGGGCCCCGGGCGGCACGAGGAGGATGAGCCCCGGGTCCTGGGCCACCTCTCTCGAGCCGCCCACGTCGGTGGCC
>JAZDLH010000026.1:0-21638 GCA_043802275.1 Planctomycetota bacterium | reverse complement strand
CTCCTTCAGGGTCTTCTCGGTCATGTAGGCCATGTGTTCGGCCTGGTTCCTGGTATTCACGAGATCGGCCTCGCGGGCGTCCTCCTCGGCGTGCGACTCGGCGTCGCTGACCATGCGCTTGATCTCGTCCTCGGAGAGGCCGGAGGAGCTCTTGATGGTGATGGACTGCTCCTTGCCCGTGGCCTTGTCCTTGGCCGAGACCGAGAGGATGCCGTTCGCGTCGATGTTGAACTCCACCTCGATCTGGGGGAGGCCGCGCGGGGCCGGGGGGATGCCGTCGAGGAGGAACTTCCCCAGCGTCCGGTTGTGCGCGGCCATCTTGCGCTCGCCCTGGAGCACATGGATGTCCACGCCCGGCTGGTTGTCCGTGGCGGTGGAGAAGACCTGGCCCTTCTTGGTGGGGATGGTGGTGTTCCGCTCGATGAGCGGCGTCATGACCCCGCCCAAGGTCTCGATCCCGAGCGTGAGGGGCGTGACGTCCAAGAGCAGCACGTCCTTCACGTCGCCCGCGAGCACCCCGCCCTGGATGGCCGCGCCCACGGCCACCACCTCGTCGGGGTTCACGCCCTTGTGGGGCTCCCTCTTGAAGGTCTCCTTGACGATGGCCTGCACCGCGGGCATGCGCGTGGCCCCGCCCACGAGCACCACCTCGTCGATGTCCTGGATCTTCACCCCGGCGTCGACGAGGCACTTTTCGCAGGGCCGGCGCGTGCGCTCGATGAGCGCGTCGCAGAGCTCCTCGAGTTTGGCGCGCGTCAGGGTCGTCTGGAGGTGCTTGGCGCCCGCGGCGTCCGCGGTGATGTAGGGAAGGTTGATGTCCGTGGTGAGGACCGTGGAGAGCTCGCACTTGGCCTTCTCCGCGGCCTCCTTCAGGCGCTGGAGGGCCATCTTGTCCTGCCGGAGGTCGATGCCGTAGTTCTTCTTGAACTCCTCGCAGAGCCATCGGATCACGACCTCGTCGAAGTCGTCGCCGCCGAGGTGCGTATCGCCGTTCGTGGCCAGGACCTCGAAGACGCCGTCGCCCACCTCGAGGATCGAGATGTCGAAGGTCCCGCCGCCGAGGTCGAAGACCGCGATCTTCTCGTTGGCCTTTTTCTCGAGCCCATAGGCGAGGGACGCGGCCGTGGGCTCGTTGATGATGCGCTTGACCTCGAGCCCGGCGATGCGGCCCGCGTCCTTGGTGGCCTGGCGCTGCGAGTCGTTGAAATAGGCGGGCACCGTGATGACGGCGTCCGTCACCTTCTCGCCCAGGTAGTCCTCGGCCACGCTCTTCAGGTACTGGAGGATCATGGCGCTGACCTCGGGCGGTGTGTAGTGCTTGCCGTGAGCCTCGACCTTCACGAGCTCCTCGGGGTTGCCGACGATCTTGTAGGGGACGAGCTTTTCCTCGCTCGCCACCTCGTTATGGCGGCGGCCCATGAAGCGCTTGATGGAAAAAATGGTGTTTTCGGGATTGGTGACGGCCTGACGCTTGGCGATCTGGCCCACCACGCGGCCGTCATCGGTGAAGGCCACGACCGAGGGCGTGGTGCGGCCCCCCTCCCGGTTGGGGATGACCTTGGACTCCCCACCCTCCATCACGGCCACGCAGCTGTTGGTGGTGCCGAGGTCAATTCCAATAATCTTGCCCATAGGTCGGCCTCCATGGTCTCTTCAAGGGCGCTGTTTTGCCCGAACACGCGTTACACAAACGGATTATCGCTTCACCACTCTCTGGCAACAGTCTTGCCGATGTATTTTCATGGCACACAGAACCAATTTAATAACAAATTTAATTAACAAATAACGTGCCCGACTTTCCTGACAGAATCCTTGGCTGGGAAAGGACATGTAACTTATTTTATATAAATGGGTTATGGCGGATACGAAACATTTTCCACGGATGATGCCATGACAAGGAACGGCTATAAAATCATGTCATTTTGACAAGTCGGCTTTAACAATCCCTTTTCAGGGGCCCATGTTACAGCTTGGTATGCCTGGGAAGAGTGAAAATACCTGGCGGAGGGTAGAGGATTCGAACCCCTGGTGGGTTTCCCCACAGTGGTTTTCAAAACCACCGCCATCGACCGCTCGGCCAACCCTCCAACGCCGATTTTTCGTCCGATTATGGTTTGTGGCGCGGGGAACCTTTTCGCTTTTTTACTTGTCGGCCAGTTCCAGGATGCAGAGAAGGTCCCCGGCCTTGACCGGATCGTCTTCCTGGACCGCGATGCGCTTCACCCTTCCCCTCTCGGGCGCGGGGAGGACAAAGGTCGCCTTGTCCGTGACCATCTCGATAAGGTCCGCGTCCTTTTCGACAAAGTCCCCCTCTTCGGGGAATACAAAGCTCACCGTCGTCTTCCCGGCCGCCTCCTCGTCCCCCGAGTCCTCCACGAGGCTCGGGAGCCTCACTTCGAGTTCCGCCACGCCGTTCTCCTCTCTCGGTTCCCCGACCCCCTCGCCGTTCGCCTGAAGACCCGTTATCACGCTTGCTCGCGTCTTTCCATGATATGCGCTGCAGAGGCTTCGTCAAGGGCGGAATGGCCGGGGGCGGGGAGGATGGTTGAAATCGCGGGGCTTCAGGCGAGCGCCGCCGCCGCAAAGCGCTCGAGAAGACCGGCGTACCGCGTGCTCGAGGGGGGCCGGACCTCGAAGGAGAGAGCGCGCTCGCTCGGGCCGGCGATGGCGAGGGAGATATCGAGGCGCTCGGCTGGGATGACCGGGCCGAGGAATTCCGCCCACTCCACGGCCGTCACGCCCGGACCTTCGTAGAGCTCCTCGAGACCGAGGTCCGGGACGTCCGGAGCGCCCGCGAGCCGGTAGGCGTCGACGTGGTTGAGCTCCACGCGTCCGGCGTACTGGGCGTGGATCACGAAGGTGGGGCTCACGACCGGCTCTTTCTCGGAGACGCCAAGCCCCAGCGCCAGCCCCTGGACGAAGCAGGTCTTGCCCGCGCCGAGCGGCCCGTGGAGGAGGAGGCACTCCCCGCCCGTACAGAGCGCGCCGAGCGCGCGGCCAAGCGCCCGGGTCGCCTGGGGCGAGGAGCTGGCGCACTCAACCGAGGTCATGCAAGAATCCTCCCTCGGGGAGGGGCGCATCGATTCCCTCCTTGTCCGCAAGGAGGAGCCCCTGGGAGGCGGGGAGAAAGGCGCCGATGCGTGTAATGGGCGCTTCAAAAGGCCAGTCGTGTTGAACGCGCTCCCACATCTCGGGCCGGACGGCGCAAAGGAGCTCGAAGTCCTCGCCGTCCGAGAGCGCATGGTACAGGGCGCTTTGGCCGTCGCTTTCGGAGAACGCCTCCGCCTCCGGCGCGACGGGCATTGCCGCGGCCTCGACGCGGCCGCCCACGCCCGACTCCCCGCAAAGGCGGCGAAGGTCGAGCGCGAGGCCGTCGGAGAGGTCCATCATGGCGGTGAGGCCCCCCGAGGCGCAGAGGAACCGGCTTTCCGCCAGGCGCGGGGCGAAGGCGAGGTGCCGGCCGAGGATCGAGCCCCCGAGCGCGCCCGTGACCGCGATGAGGTCGCCCGGACGGGCCCCCTTGCGCCGCACGGGCCCGCCGGGGAAGGGGACCCCGAGCGCGGTGAAGGTCGCGCTTGTCGGGCCCTCGCCCGCAGTCACGTCCCCGCCCACGAGCGAGAGTCCATATTCTTTGGCGCAGTCGATCAGCCCCTCGGCGAAGCGCCGGATCCATTCCGCGCCCATGCCGCGCCTCAAGCCCAGGCCCGTCAGGCCCCAGCGCGGCGCGCAGCCCATGGCGGCGAGGTCGCTTAGGGACGCGGCCACGGTCTTCCAGCCCACGGCATGGGCGTCGTCTTCCGCGGAGAAGTGCGTGCCCTCGATGAGCGTGTCCGTGGTGGCCGCGAGAACCGGAGCGCCGCTCGCGTCGAGAAGCGCGCAGTCATTCCCCCGCGCCGAGAATGACGTCCGGCGCCGCGGGCAGGCGTTCCCTAAGCCACGCGATGAGCTCGAGTTCGTTCATGCGTAAAGTCCCGCGGGTCTCCGTTCGAAAGGGAAAGGAAACCGGCCTATTTCGTCTCCTGTTCCACCAGGGCCTCCACGGCCCCCAGGTCCACCACCTCGCCCGAGGCCGGGAAGGCGAAGGGCAATAGCTGCCACTCCTCGGTGAAGGAGACCGACTCGCCAGGAAGGATACGCTCCTTCGGGCCGAGGGGCTCGAGCTCGCAGAAGATGTCTTTGTAATAGTAGATGCACACGGTGATGGCCGCGAGGTCGCCGTACATCCGGTCGGGCCAGGTGGGGAAGCGCTTCACGAAGAGGACGTTGTTCCGCATGAGGTACGCGAACCATCCGGCGTAGGAATCCATGCCGAGCTTGGGCCGCTCGGGGGCGCTGAGGACCTCGAGAAACCCGTCGCGCTCGCGCACCGCCGGGTCCTTGGGCCGGAAGTTCACCCCGCCCCGGTCGTAGCGGATGTATTTCCTCGGGAACCGGCTGAAGGAGGTGAGCGGAACAAAGACGAGGCCGTTGCCCACGGCGCAGGTCCGGCCCCAGTGGTACCAGGGTTTTTCCTCGGAAGAGACGTTCCGTATGGTCTGGGTGAAGGCGAGGCGCGAGCCCTCGGGGTCGAGACGGAACTCGCGCACGAGCCGCACGCCCGTGGCCTCGTCCTCCGCGCTCGTCATGCGGGCCGCGTAGGGTCCAATGGTCTCGGCCGTCCAGGGGCCGAACCAGAGGGCCGGGTGGCGGGGGATGACCGCCTCGGGCCCGATGTCGCACCGGCCGCCGTAGAGGTCGATGTCCGCCTTCTTCCCGGGGTCGTAGGTCCAGCCGTCCTGCGCGGGATCGAGGTGCAGGGCGTTCTCGCCCTTCCACGCGTACTCGAGCACCCGGCCGCCCGCGTGTGGCCCCAGGATCACGCGGGTCGTGTCGTTTTCGAGTTTCACGCAGTCCTTGTACCCGGCAAAGTCGATCCATCCCGTTCCCGCCATGTTCGCCTCCGTCTTCTCGGCCGCGCTTGCGGGCGCAATGCCGAGGGCCAGCAGAAAAATCCCGCCAATCCACCAAGTCCCGTTGCTCATTTTTTCCTCCCTAAAAAACCAGGCTCGGCCTGTCCGTTCGATCGAAGGATTGGGTTACGGCTCCTCGCGCGGGATGCGCAAAAAGCGCGTCTCCCGGAAGCGGTTGAGGTACGCAAGGACGTACACGATGTTCGAATCCGCCTCCCGCGCCATGGCCGTGTAAAACTCCTCGGGGCTCGCGACGGGCTCGTCGTTCACCCGGGCGATGGCGTCGCCAGGGGCGAGGGGCGTCTTCGAGGCGGGCGAGCCCGGCCGAACGGCCGTGACGAGCACGCCCTGCGAGCGGGCGGTGTAGCCGTAGCGGCGCCGCGCGGCCGCGTCCAGGGGCGAAACCTCGATGCCGACCCAGTTCTCCGGGGCCCGGGCCGATTCCGCAAGGAGGGTGACGGACCGCTCTTTTTGGCTCTCCGGATCCCGCACCCGGAGGGTCACTCGCTCGCCCGGATCGGTTACGGCGAGGCGCTCCTCGAGGTCTTCCCGGGAGGCGACGGGCCTGCCGTTGGCTCCGACGATCACGTCGCCAGGCTTTAAGCCCGCCGCCCGGGCGTTCGGCCCATAGACCGACTCGACGAGGAACCCGCCGTCGGGGCGCTCCTGGCGCGTGAGGGTGCGGCCGAGGACCCCGAGGGCAGTGCGCTCGATCCGCCCCTTTCGGAGGAGCGATTCGAAGCGGGCGGGGCTCACCGGCACGGCGAGCCCGATGCCCGCAAAGGCCGGGCTCGCGCCGCGCGCAGTGGGGTTCACGACCGCGATGTTGATCCCCACCACGAGCCCGTCGAGGGTGACGAGGGGGCCGCCGGAGTTTCCCTGGTTGATGGCTGCGCTCGTCTGGATGAAGTCTCGGTAGCGGCTCTCGGCCGGGAGCACCCGCTCGGTGGCGCTTACGATCCCCTGGGTCACGGTGTTGGAGAGGCCGAAGGGGTTGCCGATGGCGAGGACCCACTGCCCCACGCGCAGGGCCTTGGGGTCCCCGAGCGCGGCCGCGGGAAGGGCGTCGTCGCCCGCCTCGATTTGGAGAATGGCGAGGTCCTCCTCCGCGTCGGACTGGAGGACCTTGGCCGGATAGGACCGGCCGCTCGCGGTCCGGACGCGGATCTCGTCCGCGTTCTCGATCACGTGCTGGTTGGTGAGGATGTGGGCGACACCGCCCTGGCGCGAGACCGCGACGCCGGAGCCCTGGCTCGTGGCCTCCCGGGTCTCCGGCTCGATGCCGAAGGGGCCGAAGAAGTCCCAGAACGGGCTTCCGCGCAGGACCAGGACCTGACGCTGTGAAACCGCGGTCACGTTCACGACGGAGGGGGTCACCTTCTCCGCCGCGGCGATCATCTCCTCCTCGATCGAGCCGAGCTCCGCCCCCCGGCGCGGCGAGCGGGAGGAGCCCCAGAAGCAGGATCGGGCCCAGGAGAAAGACCGGCGCAAGGATTCTTTTCATGAACGTCTCTTTATAAGCGGTTACAAAACCGACGCAAGTTCTCGCTCCGGCGCATTGGGGCGCATTTTGGGCCGGTTTTGGAACAGCCCTTTAGGTGCGAAATCCGCCTGCTCCGCTTCAAGGGACCTGCCAGGCGGGCGGGTTCCTGAGCTTGTAGAGGGTCTCGCCCGCCTTTGGGACGTAGAGGACGCCCTCGTCCTCGCGGCCCAGGAATTCCTCGACCCGGATGGAGGCGGGGTCCCGGTAGCCGAGGTTGATCGAGCGGCAGACCTTCTCCGGGATGCCCGTGGCGAGGGTCACCTTCACGCGGCACCTTTCCACGCCGTTTTCATAGGTCCCGATGCCGCGCACGTGCGTAGAGTGGGCGAGCACCCCCCAGGGATGGCGCTTGAAACGGTCCCACTGCTTGAGAAAGTAGTCGCGCGTGTGGTAGCCGATCTCCCGGATCACGCGGCCGTGGGTGACGCTCGTCTCCGTGATGTGTGGGGCGTAGATGATGAGCTCCCCCCCGTCCGCGACCACGGGCTCGAGCTTGTACATGCATTTTCCCCCGGTCCAGAGGTCGTCGTACATCCGGGGCGCGGCGGAGAGGACCGTGTGGAACGGGTGCTCGCAGGTGTGGATGTGGAGGCGGCCCGAGAGGTTGGCGGCTTCCTCCCATGCCTCTTCGGGGCTTCCGAAGTAGAGCCCCGCGAGGCGCCCCTCCCGGACCACCATGGCGAGGCACAGGCGCCGCACGGCCACGAGCCCGGCCGCCCGGTCGAGCACGGCGCGCACGGGCGTGTGCTTGTTCCCGATGATCCGGGGGTTCGTGATGACGGCGCCGAGCCAATGGAAGAAGTTGAGGATCTCCTTGCCGGAGACGCCCGGAAAGAGGTACTTGTTCCCGCCGGAAAAGCCCACGACCTCGTGGGGAAAGACCGGCCCCACGAGACAGACGCAGTCGTAGTCGAAGATGAGCTTGTTCACGGTGACGTCCACCTCCATGCGGAAGAGGCCTCCCGAGAGGCGGTCGATCTCCTCGGCGGGGATGGCGCCGATGTGCGCGAGCGTCTCCGGGTCGCGCCAGCGGTGGTTGTAAAAGGCGACGTCCGCGTAGGCGCCGGCGCGCTCCTCGGGCGTGAGCTCGACGCGGGCGTTGATCATCTCTTCCGTCATGGGAGGATGGGTGCCCAGCGCGATCAGGACGTCGAGCTTCTTCACCACGCCCTTCGTGGCCGCGCGGATGGCCTTGAAGACCGAGCCCACGGGCGCCGTGCGGGTATGATCGGGGAGGATAAGAAGGAGGCTCTTCCCCTCGAGGCCGGCCCGCCCGAGCCCCTCGCTCACGATGCGCTTGATGTCCGCGTCGGTCAGAACCCCGTCCGTCCGTCCCTTGCCGATGGTCATGGCCGTTTCCCTCGGTGGAATCCCTTGTTTTGCCTTGCCCCAACATGCCTGTCCGGCGGGAAGCCCTTCTTCCGCGGCCGCTTATAGGGACTCCTCTTCCCACGCCTGCCAGGAGCGGGCGATCCCCTCTTCCAGGCTCGTGAAGGCCAGCCCGCAACCGGCGGCCCTGAGCCCCGCGAGGTCGGCCTCGGTGAAGCTCTGGTACTTGCCCCGGAGCGGGGCGGGGAAGGGAATGTACTCGATCTTGCCCCGGCCGAGGCGGCGGATGATCGCGCGCGCGACCTCGTTAAAACTCCGGCTCTCTCCCGTGCCCACGTTGAAGACGCCCCGCCGCGCGGGCCCGTCCAGGAAGAAGAGGTTCGCCTCGGCCGCGTCTTCCACGAAGACGAAGTCGCGCCGCTGCTCCCCGTCGCCAAAGCCGTCGGTCCCCTCGAAGAGGCGGGCTTTTCCCGTGGCCTTGAGCTGGCAATAGATCCGGTAGACCATGGAGGCCATGCGCCCCTTGTGCGCCTCGCCGGGGCCGTAGACGTTGAAGTAGCGCAGGCCCGCGAGTGTGGCCTTGGCCTGGGGAAGGAGGCGCCGGACGTATTGGTCGAAGAGGAGCTTGGAGAAGGCGTAGACGTTCGCCGGATTCTCGTTCTCCGGCACGGGCTGGGACCGCCGCCCCGCGCCGTAGACCGCCGCGCTCGAGGCGTAGACGAGGGGGATCTCCTTCCGGAGCGCGTAGTGGAGGAGGACCCGGGAATAGGCGAAGTTGTTCTCGAGCATGGCGCGGCCGTCGGTCGCGGTCGTGTCGACGCACGCGCCCTGGTGGAGGATGGCCCGGAGGCCGGGGAGGGCGTCCCGCTCGATCGCGCGCCGGAACTCATCGCGGTCGAGGTAGTCGGCGATGCGCGCACCCGCGAGGTTGCGGAACCGGTCGCCTCGGCTCAAGTCGTCCACGACGAGGATTTCGTCCAGGCCCCGGGCATTCAGAGCGCGCACCACGTGCGACCCGATGAAGCCCGCGCCGCCGGTCACGACATGCATACGCTCTCCTTGGCCGAGGCGCCGGCATCGCCCGCGCGCCTATCCGCCGTTCCTTTCGCGCGCGGTCCGGTTCAGGCCCGCGAGGATGGCGCGGATCGCCGCCTGGTCGATATTGGTGTCCGTGCCCACGCCCCAGAGCACCCGGCCGTCGTCGAGCTTGAGGGGCACGTACGCCATGGCCTTGGCGTCCGCGCCGTGGCCGATGGCCTGCTCGTCGAAGTCGTTCACGGAGAAGCCGGCGATCCCGAGCGCGCGCAGGCCGTGCACGAAGGCGCTCACCGGGCCGTTCCCGTCGCTCGTGACGCTCCGCTCCTCGCCGCGCACGCGGAGGCGGAGCTCGCCGTGCACGAGCGTGGGGTCCTCGTCGTCCGGCCGCGGCCAGTACTTCACGAGCGCGTACGGCCCCTCGGGGCGGATGAACTCGCGCTCGAAGAGGTCCCAGACCTCCTGGGAGGTGATCTCCCGGCCGAGCTCGTCCGAGAGGCGCTGCACGGCGGCGCCGAGCTCGGGATGCATGGCCTTGGGGGGCTCGACGCCGTAGTCGGTCTCGAGCACCCAGGCCACGCCGCCCTTGCCGGACTGGGAGTTGATGCGGATGAGGCGCTCGTATTTCCGGCCGATGTCCGACGGGTCGATGTGAAGATAAGGCACCTTCCACCCCACGCCGAAGGACGCGGGCGCCTCTTTCAGCCGGTGCATCCCCTTGCGGATCGCGTCCTGGTGCGAGCCCGAGAAGGCGGTGAAGACGTACTCGCCCGCGTAGGGCTGGCGGTAGTAGACGGGCATGCCGGTGAGGCGCTCGACCGTCTCGATGATCCGGGGCATCTCGGAGAAGTCGAGCCCCGTGGCGATGCCGCGCGCCTGGAGGTTTAGCGCCACGGTCACGAGGTCGACATTGCCGGTCCGCTCGCCGTGTCCGAAGAGCGTGCCCTCCACCCGGTCCGCGCCCGCGAGGAGCGCCATCTCCGTGGCGGCCACGGCCATGCCCTGGTCGTTGTGCGCATGGACCGAGATCTCCACCCGGTCGCGGCGCGAGAACCTGCGGCCGAACCACTCGATGAGATCGGCGTAGTGGTTGGGCGGGCGGCGTTCGACCGTGGCCGGGAGGTTGAGGATGAGGGGCTTCTCCGGGCTGGCCCGGCCCCAGGCGTCGAAGACGGCCTCGCAGACCTCGAGCGCGAAGGCCGGGTCCGTGTCCGTGAACTCCTCGGGCGAGAACTGGAGGCGGAGGTCGCTCCGGGGCATGGCCTCTGCGCCCTCGCGGACCTGGCGGACGGCGCGCACCGCGGTCTCGAGCGTGCCCTTCCGGTCAAGGTCGAAGACGTGCTTCATGTGGAGCTCCGAGGTCGCGAGGTATACGTGCACGATCCCGCGCGGGAGCCCCTGGAGGGACTCGAGGGTGCGGGCGATGAGGTGCGGGCGACTCTGCGTGAGGCCCATGATGAAGACCCCGTCGGGGATGTGCCCCTGCTCGACCAGGCAACGCACGAAGTCGAAGTCGTCGTGGCTCGCCGAAGGGAACGCGACCTCGATCGTGCGAAAGCCGATGCCGCAGAGAAGCTTGAAATACGCGAGTTTCTGGTCCGGGTTCATGGGGTTGGGGAGGGCCTGGTTGCCGTCCCGCAAGTCCACCGAGCACCACTTCGGGGACCGGGTGACCGTCTGCGCGGGCCAGGTGCGGTCCGGCAGATCGACGGCCTGGGGAACGGCATACTTGGGCGCCTTGCCGGATGGGGCCATGGGAATTCTCCTTTCGATCTTTCCACCCCTCAATTAAACCATGGACGGCGCAAAAGCGCAAGGGTGCTTGTGGCTGACGCCTTGCCCGCCCTCCGACGCTCATAAAAAACCCGCCCCGGTCATCCGGGGCGGGCTTGAGTGTTTCTCTCTTTCCGCACGCTTAGCCGGACGACTCCCTCCCTCGGCCCTGCAACAGGGCGCGGTTACCCAGTCTAAGTCGAAGTTCCCGATTTCCATGCTTCATGGGTCGATTCCCAGAAGACGCTTAACGCCCGTCCTCCTTCCCTGGCCTTACAGGGCCGAGGATGGCCGGGGGCTCATCGCTTCTTCTTTTTCGCGGCCGCCGCAATTTCCGCGGCCTGGGTTTCCTTGGTTTTGTACGGTTCCACAAAGTCGGGAAGCCCGCACTTGGGGCAGCGGATCTCGCGATCTATTTTGTTGAATAAAAACTCGAGATATTTTGGGGAGGGCCCTTCCCCTTCCTTGGGAGGCTCCGCTCCGGGAGGGAACTCCAATTCATCGCTGAAAACAAAGGGGGAGCCGTCTTCGTTTTTGCATTGCGGATTCGTGCACGCATAGGCGTTCCAGAGCGTCCGTTTCTTCGTTAGGGGATTGAGCTCGGGATTAAAAAACGGAGGCAGCTGATCTACGATCGGCGCTTTCAACTGGATGGGACCCGGGATATCGGTATCCCAATAGGCATAGGTGACTTCCTTGGGCGTGGTATTCGTCGACCCTGTCCTCAAAAAAGCGAAGGCAAGCCCGCCCACGATGACCAGGAGCAGGAGAGGAATCAACGCCTTGCTTTCTCTCCAGCCGCCGGCGCCCGCAGGGCCTCTGACTCCCCGGATAACCTTGGCCATGGTTTCTCTCCTTCGTGAAGCGTTCGTCTCCCCGTTGGGTCCTGCGCCTGGTTGTGCCCTTCAGGACCTTTCCCTATACTGTAACAGGCTGCGGGCAGACTGTCAAAAGCTTTTTTCATTTCCCGCGTCGAATTGCCGCTAAAGGAATTTCCTTAGAAACGGCAACCTTCGCGTCCCCGGGGGACGCAAAGCGCAAGGAGTCCTTGTCTTTGCCGCGCCCGGACGGTAGAATGGGCGCCGTCTTAAGCCCCTCGGCGGCCGCTGACAGGCAATGCCCATGAATCGGACTTCTCGAAGGCTCGACCCGGAAGAGCGCTTTTACGAGGAATTCGCTCCCCGATTCGACGCCCGCATGAATCAATATGACACCGAGCGCCGGCTCTGGGTCGTCTTTGACGCGCTGCTTGCCGAAGAGGATCTGCAGGGGCGCGCGCTCCTCGATGCCGGCTGCGGCACGGGATGGTTCAGCCGCGCGGCGGCGAACCGGGGGGCGCGGGTTTTCTCCATGGACGTGGGGCCGAAGCTACTCAGGGAGACGGCGCGGAAGTGCGTGTCCCGCCGCGTCATAGGCGACCTCCTGCAAACGGGCTTTTGCGACGATTCCTTCGATTGCGTGGTGGCGAGCGACGTGATCGAGCATACGGCCGATCCCCGGCGGGCGCTCTCCGAGATCCTGCGCGTCTTGAAACCCGGCGGCTGCGCTGTCGTCACCGTGCCCAACCGCCTGTGGAAACCGGCGCTGTGGATCGCCCGCGCGCTCCGGGTCCGTCCCTACGAAGGGCACGAACACTGGGTGGGGCCCTGTGCCCTGCTTCGCTGGCTCAAGGAGGAAGGAGGGGTCGTGGAAGAGCAAAGGGGCCTGCACCTCTTCCCATTCGTCTTCTCCTTCACGCATCCCCTTCTACGCCTTCTTGACAGGGCCGGGGCGCTCTTGTATGCCCTATCGGTCAACCTGTGCGTCCGCGTGCGCAAGGGTCCGGCATCCTGAAGGAGCCTCTTCCATGCCTGGAAAGACGCAAGGGGTGTCCCTCGTCTCCATCGTGGTGCCCTTCTTGAACGAAGAAAGGTCTCTCGGGGCTTTGTGGAACGAGCTCGAAGCGGCGCTCGCGGACCGCGAGGAGCGGTTCGAGTTCGTCTTCGTGGACGACGGGAGCACGGACGGCTCGGCGGCCTATGTTGGGGAATTGCAAAAGAGGGACGCGCGGGTTTCCCGCATACGTTTCTCGCGGAATTTCGGCCACCAGGCGGCCTTGACGGCCAGCCTCCGCGCGGCGCGGGGCCGGGCGGTCGTGTCGCTCGATGCGGACCTCCAGCATCCGCCCTCGCTCATTCCCCGGATGCTTGACCGTTGGCATGAGGGCGCGGAGGTGGTCCAGGCCCTGCGGGAGGATCCGGGCAAGGGTTTCTCCTGGAAAAGCCTCCTCTCCCGGGGTTTTTATCGCGTCTTCCGGGCGCTTAGCGGGGTGGACCTCCCGGCGGGCATGGCGGACTTTCGGCTTCTCGACAGGCAGGTGCTGGACGGGCTCCTCTCCTTTCAGGAGCCGCCCTTCTGGCGCGGGATGGTGCTCTGGGCCGGTTTTCGGCGCGAGGTCCTGTTCTACACCCCGCCCGCGCGTCGGTTCGGCGAGCCCAAGTACACCCTTCGGAAGAGCCTGGGGCTGGCGCTGGAGGCGCTTTTCGCCTATTCCAGGACGCCGATCTACCTCTTGTGGATCCTGGCGTGCCTGGCGGGATTGGTGGGGTTGTTCGGAATCGCCGACGCGCTGGGCGCTTTTCTCCGCCACAAGGCCGTGCCGGGCTGGACGAGTCTCATGATGACGAGCGGACTGATCGGCGGCGCGGTCCTGGCGAGCCTCGCAGCGATCGCCACCTACGTCGAGCGCATCCACCGGATGGTCTCCTCGCGGCCGCTCTACCTCCTGCGGCGGCCGGACGAAGGGCCTGAGGATTCCCAAGCGCTCCCTTCCGAGGGAGAGGGAACAGCGCGGAAGCGTTAGATTCGGAAGGGGCGGGACGTCCGGTTCGGTTTTCACCCGGAGCGAAGAGCGGACTTGGACCGTCACGAGACCTTTCTTCCGGATTCAAGGATCAAAGGGAAGAGCGCAGTCGTTCCCAAGCCGGAGAGCGCCGCCTGTGTTAAAAAAGAACCGGCCGGAAAATGGCGAAGCCGAAAAAGAAGCGTCCTCCTTCCGCCGCAGGCGCCGGCGGAGGCTCCTCGCCCTCTTCCTGGCCGTGGAAAGCGTTCTTCTCCTCGCCGCGGCCGAGGTCGCGCTGCGGGTCTTCTTTCCCTTCCAGGCCTTCACCATAGGACACACCCACTCCCCGAACGCGCTCCGCTACGGCTGGGGCCTGAACCCCGGCGAGCTCATCACGCTCTCGGACCCCGACACCGGCGAGATCTACCAAGACCGGGCCAACTCCCGCGGCTGGCGCGACCGGGAGCGGACCCTGGAAAACCCCGCGGGCGAGTGCCGGATACTCGTGCTCGGCGACTCCGTCACCTACGGCCCGGTCGTGCCCGCGGAGAAGGTTTACACGCGCGTCCTGGAGGACCGCCTGCAACGGGAAGGCTACAACGCGGAGGTCATGAACATCGCCTACGCGGGCTGGGGCACGGACCAGGAGCTCGAGGCCCTGAAGGAGGAGGGCCTGCGGTACGCGCCGGACCTCGTGGTCATCCAGTTCTGCACGAACGACCTTACGGACAACGCCTACTTCCGCGCTCATCCCGAGAAGCCCTCGGCGTGGAAGCCGTTCTATTACGCCCTCGGCGCCCAGGGGAGGCTCGAGCGGCATGAGAATCCCCACTTCGCCCGGGCGCGCGCCTGGAACTGGAAGATCCCGGCCAAGTCCGTCATCGCGCGCTCGGAGATCCTGAAGCGCCTCTATGCCCTCCGGCAGAACGTAAGCGCCCGGGACGTGAACCTGCCGCCCCGGCCCGGGGCGGACCCGGCCTTCTCGGTCACCGCGCGCCAGATCGAGCAGTTGCGCGTGGTCCTGGGGCTGGAGGAAAACGCGCCGTTTCTCGTGTTCCTTAAAGGAGAAGAGGGAAAGGATCCCTCGGGCGAGGTCTTGCGCCGCGCGATCCGGGAGCACGGCCTCTCCGGGCGGGAGGCGGTTATCCTCCGCGTCCTCGAGCGGCGCTGGTTCCATGCCTACTGGCGGGCCGAGGCATATCTTCCGAAGGAGGCGGACCCGGACGATCCTGTCTGGCAGCTCTACTTTGCCCTCCTCCGGGAGGCCCGGCGCCTCTGCGAGGAGCACGGCGCGGCGCTCGCAATCCTTTCCGACAACGAAGAGGGCCATTACGCCTGGTCGCGCGACTGGGGCGAGGTGAAGGACGACGAGGCCGCCCGGCGGAATTACCTCTCGCCCGGCCGCCTCGTTCGCGCCTTCGCCCCGCAGAACGGGATCGAGTTCGTGGAGAACGAAGTTCCCCATGCCCGCGCGCGCAACGATCCGCATCCGAATGTCGCCGGGAACGAGGCCATGGCCGAAAACCTCCACCGATTTCTTAAGGAGCGCCACGGGAAGGAGCTCGAGGCGCACCGCCTCCCCTCCGCCGCGCTCCCCGACGCGGCAAGGCCGTAGTCGGTTCTTATTCCTTTTCCACTGCACCCTTTCCTGGCGTCTCGATCGGCCTCCAGCGCTCGCCGTCGTAGGCGGTCACCTCGGCGCGGTCTCCCTTGCGGGCCATGAGGCGGATCGCGCCCCATTCCCTTCGGTCCATGACGCCTCCCTCTTCCGGGCAGGGGCCGTCCAGGCGCGCGAAGACCCGGTCCGCGACATCTTCAAGCTCGAACCAGGATTCGCGGGACGCATGCGGGCGCGTACGCGGAAGTTCCGTGCCCAGGATCCTGAAGACGGCCGCGCGCGGTCGCCCGGACGGGGGCGCTTTGCGAAGGGCCGCGAGGAGCATGGCCGGGTTGTTCCGCTCCGTGATGAGCACGCCCATCCCGCCCGCCCATACCGTCCAGGCGAGTAGCCGGCCGGATTCATCCCGCACAAGGTCCACCCGTCCGCCCGGAAGCGATGGGATGGCGCCTCCGGGGAAGGACGGATGCCCGGACGCCTCTGCTTCGCCCTGGCGGGCGCGATATTCCACGACGTGGACCGCATATCCCGGCGTGCGACCGAACTGTTCCTCGAGCGCGCCAAGCGCCTCCGCGGGATCCTCCCGATAAGGGGGGATGTAGAGGACGGTGTCGAGACGGCCGCGTCGCTCGAAGCGGAGAAGGTCGATCGCGTCCAGCCCCTGCCAGGGGAGATGCCCCACGAGCGCCACGCCTCCCTCGCGGGTTTCGATCGCCGCGCATTCCCCCGCGCCGGCCGAAAAGACCGTGATCCTGTCCTCGGGCGGCGCCTTCACGGATTCCATCGTGTAGAAGAGACACGCCACGGCCGCGGCCCCAGGGAGGAGAAAATGCCGCGCTTTCAGGCGAAGCCGCTTGCGCGCGAAGAACGCGCCGAAAAGGGCGTAATAGAGGAGCATGGCGGGGATCGACGGCGGGTTCACCGGCAGGATCCAAAACTCCCACCCCGCCACGCGCTCGATGACCCGCAGGAGGACGGTTGTCGGAAGGACGCACGCCCATGTCCAGTGCCCGGCCGCCCAGGCGGGCATGAGATACGCCCCCTGGAGCAGGAGCCCCCCGGCCAGCACGATCGAGAGCCACGGGATTACGAAGACGTTGAGCAGGATCCCGGAAAAGGAGAGAAGCTTGAAATAATACGCCGAAAGGGGCCAGAGCCCCGCCCAGACCGCGATCGACAGGAGAAAAAGGCCCCAGGCCTCCCGCGCCAGGCGCCTGGAAGCCCGTCCCAGGCGCGCCCGCCATCCGCCGGACAAGGCACGCCAGGCGGCGTCCCTGCTCTCCGGGGCAAACGCCTGGAAGATGTGAAGCTCATGCCCCAGCCGCGAGAGAAAGACGACCGCGGTGAAGCTCAGGAGAAACCCCGCGTCCGTCACCACGGGCGGGTAGTGGAAGAGTATGAGGAGCGCGGCGCATGCGAGGGCGTTCATTAGGTCGCTCCTCCGGCCGACCACGAACCCGCCGAGATAGACCGCGGCCATGACGCCCGCCCGCACGGCGCTCGGCCTTAGGCCGCTCACCGCGAGATACATAAGGCACACGCCGATCGAACCGAGGGCCGAGGAGAACTGGGAGAAGCGAAGCGCCCGCAGGAGGAGCCACGCGAGCCCCGTGACGAGCCCCACGTGCAGGCCGCTGATGGCGAGGAGGTGCCCGGTCCCGGTCTGGCGGAAGCGGCCGCGCACAACGCCGGAGACCCCTTCCCTATACCCGAAAAGCACGGCGGCGAGGATCCTGCCGGCCTCCTCCTTTGCGCCGGAGAGCGTGCGCGACACGAGACCGGTCCGGAGCGAGTGGAAGAACGCCCGCGGCGAATGGGCGCTCGCGGGACGGACGATCCGGAGGTCCGTTCCACGAGCGCTTAGGTCCACGCCGAGCCGCTCGAGATACGTCTCCCCCGGGAAACTCCCGGGAAAGGCGCTCTCCCGCGGGGGCAGGGCTTGAACCCGCAGCGCGACGATGTCGTCCGGCTTGAGAAACACGGGCGAGGCGTAGACGCGCACCCGCGCGCCCTGGAGAGCAGCCTCAAGCACGGACGCGCTCTTCCCCTCTTTCGGCCCTTGCACCACGGTCCCGATGAAGGAAAAACGGTCGTTTTCCCCGCTCCCGCCGAAGGTTTTCAACAGGATCGGCGCGCTGTCCACGCAGAGATAAAGCGGCTCGTCCCGCAGCTCGGAGAAGAGGACCGCGTATCGGCGATGCGCCTCGCGCAGGGTATGGCTCCTCGCCCAGGCAAGACCGCCGGCGAGCAGGGCCGCGGCAAGGAGCATGGCAACAATCCGCCGGCCCGTTCCAAGGAGGACGAGCGCCGCGCCAAAGGCCGTGCCCGCCGCGAAGATAAGAGGGATAGAGAGCCCGTAGCGGTCGGCCAGGATGCCCGCGAGCGCCGCGAAGAGGAGGGGCAAAAGGGGTCGATCGAGCAATCCCGTCCTCCTCCCTATTCCTATGGCCGTTCGCCTGTTTCATCCGATGCAAAAAGGAAAAGACCTTTGCGCGGCACGCGCGATCCGCGCGGTCAACGCCGGCCTGGAACAGGCCTGCTCCCCCTAAAAGCCAGTTTCAAAACCGCTGATTTTGCGCTTGCAAGGCCATGCGGGGACATGGATCGAAGCCGTTTTGAAACAGCTTTTAGGCATGTAGTGCGCGTGCCTGTTTCCCATGACCGGATTGCCGGTTTCTTTTCCGGGCCTTCGCAACATGGGGTAAGGAAAAAATGGCCCATGGCATCGAACCCTTTTTAAAAACGGGACAACGCGCCTCGGTTCATGCTACACGCCGAAGCCTCGGGGTCAAGAAAAACCGTTTCAAAACAGGCCGCAAGGGGGGAGTTTGCATGGGAGCGGTTCGTGCGAGGAGAGGATTTTTGGCTTGACGGACAGGTCATTACGGGATAGTTTCTGTGCTGCGGCGCCGATGGGTTTCAAGCGCCGGCGCAGGCGAGAGAGATTTTTTACGCATCGAGACGTGCGGAAGTGGCGGAATGGCAGACGCGCCAGCTTCAGGAGCTGGTCCGGGCAACCGGGTGGAGGTTCAAATCCTCTCTTCCGCACCAATATAACCCAAGCCGCGCCCGCGAGTTACATCGGCGCGGCTTTTTTGTTCCCGGAAGATTTTCGTTGACAAAGACAGGCGGCCGTGCCGCTCGAGACGAAGCTCGCCTGGGCGGAACACCGTTCCCGCCAGTCCTTTCGCTTATGCTTTCCATCTCATGTAAAAAAACCTTGAGCTTCCTTGAAAAGCGCTGTAACATCGCTTAAGCCTAATGCGATAGGCGAAAAGAAGCTGGCTTAAAAGTCGAGGAAGACTGGCTGAACAAAAAACCAAGGAGTGAGAGGAGTTTTCATCGGGAATCACCCGGAGGAGAGCGTCATGACAGCCGGCAGGAACGGCAAGAGAGCGCAAAAGAGAATAAGCTTGAGAAGGGGCCTGGGGGCGCTTTTGGCGGCGGGGGTCGCGTGCGCGTTCCTCGTCGCGGGCGCCCAGGCGGGCGAGGCTGCGAAGGAGGCGACACCGGTAAAGCTGGCGGAGAAGGCCCTCTTCGTCTCCCCCCAGGGGAGCGACGAGAACCCGGGCACGCTCGAGCGCCCCTTGCGCACGATCCAGTACGCGGTCGAGCGAGGCGTGGCCGGGACCACGGTCTATGTGCGGGAGGGCGTCTACGACGAGGGCGTCCGGATCAACGACAAGTACGGAAACGAAAACCGCGTCTTCACGCTTGAGAATTATCCCGGCGAAAGGCCCGTGATCGACCGGAACTACAAGCGGCAGTTCGGCATCGCCATCGCGAGCCGCTACGCCGTCGTCCGCGGCTTCGAGATCCGAAACCTCAGGGCCGAGGCGGGCCACCCGTGGGGCATGTACGCCATAGGCGTCCTCCAGCCCTCCTATTACGTCCTCATCGAGGGGAACACCATCCGCAACGTGATCGGCGGGGACAAGGCCGCGCGCGGCATCCGGGTGGACGAGAAGACCCATGACGTCATCATCCGGAACAACACCATCTCCGGCGTCGTGGGCCACGGCGAGTCCATGGGCATCCACATCGACGGGGCCGTGGGCGTCGTCATCCGCCGCAATTTCATCTCCTTCTGCGACAAGGAGGGGCTCCGCCTCATCACCGAGGAGACCGACAAGCCGAGCGTGATCGAGGAGAACATCGTGGTCCACACGCACATGGGCCTGAGCGTGAACGGCGGCCGCTCGACCAAGCAGGACTACGTCCGGAACAACTTCTCCGGGTGGAACTTCGGCCTCGGATTCATCACCAAGCATACCCGCAACATGACGGTCGAGCACAACACCCTCGTCGGCAACCAGCGGAAGGGCATCGACCTCCACGGCAACGGGACGGTCCCGGGCGACGACTACCACATCACCCTCAAGAACAATCTCTTGAGCCGGAACCGGCTCACCTGGTGGCTCAACAGCAAAGAGGTTTTCAACGAGACCGTGGATTACAACTTCTACGACTATGCGAAAGGTCCCCTGCTCGCGCTCTTCAACTGGAGCAACGCCGACCAGTGCTTTAGCCTTAAGGACATCCAGGAGAAGACCCGGGGCAAGAGCGATGTGGACGGCCCCTACGAGGCGCACGGGAAGGAGGGCGACCCCAGGTTCCGCGATCCCGGAAAGGGCGACTTCCGCCTGGCGGACGACTCCCCGGCGAAGGGCGCGGCCGACGACGGCCGGGACATGGGCGCGCTCGAGGACAAGCTCGTGGAGGTGGGCGCGGACAGGCGCTGGGGCCTCGGGAACATCCCGAACATGGGCGAGCTCAAGCTCGCGCTCGAGTCCGTCTCCTCCGCCACGGAAAAGGGGCCCGCCGAGAACGCGGTGGACGGGGCGGGCGACACCTACTGGGAGCTCGACACGGAGAAGGACCCGAAGCGAGAGATCGTCTTCGACCTCCCGGGCGAGGACCTCTATCGCCTCACCTGGATCACGCTCGTGAAGTTCGACGGCGGGGACAATGTCCTGACCTACTATTACAAGAAGTTCGAGGTCTTTGCGGACGACGGGTCGGGCGCGTGGAAGGCGGTTCCCGATCCGGCGGGCCACCCCTTCGTGGGTTTCGCCTACAAGTACGCGAACGGCGAAGCCTGGGCCCTGCCCGAGGGCGTGCGGGCGCGGCGGGTGAAGGTGAAGATCATCGACGGCTACGGCCCGGTCCTGCGGATCCCCGCGATCCGCCTCTACGGCGAGAAGGTCGCGCCCGGCGCCTGAGCGCACGTTTCGACTTTTTACCGCACGGCCACGCAAGCCCCTCTCCTTCCACAGGAGGGGGGCTTTTTTATGTGGGATCAGCGGAAGGGCCCGGCGAGGAGGGCAAGCACGTTCCAAAGGTTCTCCGAGAGAGCCGTTCGAAGCACGGTCGAGAGGGGGAAGCCGTGCCGACGGAGGATCGCCACCACCTCCGCGGTCGTCCGGAAGCGGCGCTCGGTGCTCACGCCCCCGAGCGCGAAGTGCGTCAGGGTTTTGTCGAGGTGGGCGAAGGCGCAGCGCTCCCGGGCGCGGAGGAAGAGGTCGAGGTCCGCGGCGATGCGGTAGCGCTCGTCGAAGCTCCCCACGCGCTCGAAGACCTCCCTCCGCATGAAGGTCGCCGGGTGGAATACGCGCGCGCCGCCGAAGGAGGACCATCCCGCGCGCGGGCGGACCGCGCGAGGGCCCCGCGGCGAATCCACCTCGATGTTGCCGTGCACCACGGCCGCGCCGGGGAGGGAGGCGAAGCGGGCCGCGACCCGGGCGAGCGCGCCGGGCAGGTAAAAGTCGTCGGCGTTGAGGAACGCGATCGCCCCGCCCGAGGCGCGCGCGAGGCCCTTGTTGAAGGCGTTGTAAATGCCCGTGTCGGGCTCGGAGACGACCCGGACGCAAGGGCTTTGGCAGCGCTCGATCCGCTCGAGGGTGTCGTCCGTGGAGGCGTTGTCCACGATGAGGTGCTCGAGCTCGACCCCCTCCTGGGCCCGGACGCTTCGCACGGTCTTCTCGATGCGGGCGCCGGAATTGTGCGTGGCGGTGACGATGGAAAACTTCATGGGGTCTCCGTTCTTTCCCCCAGGCTCGGGGCCGCGCTTAAAAAGGCGCGCGCGTCAGGTTGTTCTTGCCGAGGATCTTCCGCTTGAGGCGCTTCAGCCACCGGACCGGCCCCGGCTTCGGCAGGGGGACGAAGCTCTTTTCGTATGCCTCGGGGTCGAGGGCGCGGACCGTTTCCATCGCCTCCCGGACGGCGGCCGCGTAGGGCCGGTAGAGGCATGTCCTGTCCTCGGCCCGGAGCCGGTAATCCACGGCGAGGGTAAAGAGATCGGGCGCGTGCGCGCGGAAGCCCTGGAAGTGATAAAAGACGAGCGGGGTATCGCCGTCGACCCGGACCTCCCCGCCCCGGCGCTCCACGCGGTGGCTCGGGAGGTTCCACGGCGCGAGGCAGCAACGGACGTTCCGCAGGACATGCACGCCTTCGAAGAGCTCCGGGAAGCGGTCGAGGTACTGCTGGTCGGAGTAGAGGCCGGGCTCGTGCCACGCGTGGCACCACTCGAGGCAGCGCGCCTCCCACCAGTCGAGGGCCCGGAAGGCGCGC
>JAZDLH010000025.1:0-9313 GCA_043802275.1 Planctomycetota bacterium | reverse complement strand
CCCATGACCGCGGAGGGATTCGCCCTCTATGCGCCCGACCGGCCCGGCTGGGGCATGAGCGAGGGCCCGCGCGGGCATCTCGCCTCCTACAGGGAGGCCCTGTATTTCATCGAGCAGATGGTCGCCAAGCTGGACACCCGGCACGTCCGAGTCCACTTGGCGGGCCTCTCCTGGGGGGGGAAGCTCGCGCTCTACGCGGCGCTCCGGCGGCCCATCCTCTTCGAGACCTTGACGCTGATCGCGCCGGGACTTGCGCCGAGAAAGGACCTTTCCTTCTGGCAGAAGAGCCGCGTGGCCGCCGGGGTCCTTTTCACCGATGGGTCGCTCTCCATCCCCCTGGCTTTCCAGGAAGAGGATTTTACTAGGCGTTCCGACCGGCAGGACTACATCCGAACCGATCCCTACCGCGTGCGGGCGGTAAGCGCCGCCTTCTGCGTGGAGAGCCTCAAGATGGATCGCTACATCGAGGCGCACATCCCGCAGCTTCGCGTTCCCACCCAACTCCTCCTCGCCGGGGACGACGCCATCGTCGACAACGCCGCCACCGACAGGCTCTTCTCCCTGGCGGGAGGCTTTCGGAAGCGCACCGTGGTCCACGAGGGCGCCGCCCACAGCCTGGTTTTTGAATCGCCCGAGCGCACCGCGCGGGAGATCGGAGAGTGGATGGGCGAGGATAGACGAGGCGGGGCGGAAAAGCGCTCGCGGCCACATCCCCGTCCCCAAAAAATCCTCGTCATGGGCGCGGGCGCGGTCGGAAGCGCCGTCGGGGGGCTGTTGGCCCTGGGCGGGCATCGCGTGACGCTCGTGGCCCGGCAGGAGCACGCCGGCGTCATTAACGCCGCGGGCCTGTGTTTCAAGCTGGGCGCCTCGGTCCGCGTGATCCGGGAGAACCTCCGGGCGGCGCGGCGAGTCGAAAGCCTTTGGGAGCGGCCCGATCTCGTTCTCCTCTGCGTCAAAAGCTTTGACACGGATCAGGCCCTGGTCGACCTCATCCCGATCATGGACAGCCGGATTCCCATCCTCAGCCTCCAGAACGGCGTGACCAACGAGCATCGCGTCGCCGAGCTCTATCCGGAGAACCCCGTGATCGCGGGCGCGATCTGCGCCTATCTTCATCAGGATGAGGCCGGGGAGGTGTGCATGGATTCGGACCGGGGCGGCCTCGTGCTCGGGCCGTGGAACCCGTCCGCCCGCGCCGCGACCGCGCAGGCCCATGCCTGGCTTTCGGATACGGGCATCGAGGTCCGGTCGGTGCCGGAAGGGCGTCTCGTGAAGTGGAGCAAGCTCATGCTCAACGTGGCCTTCAACCCCTTGAGCGCCTTGACGAAGCTGGGCGCGGCGGAGATCCTTTCCGATCCGCACCTCGGGGACCTGGCCGTCGCGGCCTATGCCGAATGCGGGCGCGTCATGCGGGCGCAGGGGATCGAGCCCATCGACCTGCCGGGCTATTCCGTGCGGCGCCTCGCGCGCGTGGTCCGCCTTCCCCGGAAGGTGGCGCGGAGGCTCCTGAAATGGGCGCTGCGGCGAGAGCCGCCGTCCACCAGCAGCATGGCCCAAGACCTCGTGCTCGGCCGCTCGGAGATCCGGGCCCTGAACGGCATCCTCGTGGAACTGGGCCGCGCGCACCGCATCCCCACGCCCGCCAACGAGCACCTCCTCCGCTGCGTGGAGCAGGCGATCGAAGATCCTCTGCTCTTGGAGAAGTCCGGCTACACCCTCGAGGGGGTGGCCGAGGGATGGGCCCACCGGAGGCGCCTGCGAAAGGGTCGTTAGCATGGGCGTTCGTTTCAGCCGCATCGACCTCTATGAAGTGCGAATCCCCTTCCGCCTCGCCTATGCCCACGCCCTGGCCGAGCGGCGCGAGGCGTCGAGTCTCCTCTGCCGGGTGGCCACCGATTCCGGCCGCGCCGGATGGGGGGAGATCGTACCCCGCGCCTACCTGACCGGCGAGACGCTCGCTTCGGCCCGGGAGGACATCCTCACGCGCTGGTGGCCGTGCGCGCGCGGATTGGAGATCCAAAAATACACCGATCTCCTTCCCGCCCTCGCGGAGCTCTACGCCGAGGCCGACCACGATCGCCGGACCGCCTCCTACGCGGGAGTGGAGCTCGCCTGCATCGATGCGGCCGGGAGCGCCTTCGGCCTGCCGGCCCGTATGCTTGCCGCAGTCGATCCGGAGCCCGCGGGGGAAGGGCCGAGCCTTTTTTTTACACGGGCCCCATCGGGGGAGGCGGCCTTTCGAGCGCCTTCCGGCTTGCGCGGCTCTTCCGCTTTCTGCGATTCCGGGACGTGAAGCTCAAGGTGGGATTTGCGGATGACGGCGAGCGCGTGACGGGCGTCCGGCGCATCCTCGGCGGACGGGTCGATTTGCGCGCGGACGCGAACGGGGCGTGGAGCGTGGAGACCGCGCTTGCGCAGTGCGGGCGGCTTCGCGCGCAGGGCGTAAGCTCCATCGAGCAGCCGGTCTCCGCGGCGAACCACGCGGGGCTCGCCCGCGTGCGGCGCGAAGGAGGGCTTTCGGTCATGGCGGACGAGTCGCTCTGCACCCGGGCGGACGCCGATGCGCTCATCGCGGAGGGCGCGTGCGACCTCTTCAACGTCCGTCTTGCGAAAAACGGCGGGTTCAGCGGCGCGCTCGCGATGCTTGCAAGGGCGCGCAAGGCGGGCCTCGGCGCGCAGCTCGGCGTGCTCGTGGGCGAGACCTCCATCCTCGCGGCCGCGGAACAGGAGTTCCTCGCGGGCATCGGCCCCTTGCGACATCACGAAACCGGCTTCCCGCGGTTCCTCTTACAGGGCGACCCGGGGCGCGGCGCGGGGGGCGTGTTCTGGCGGGGGAGGCTCTACCCACGCCCGCCCGCGCCGGGTTTCGGAATCCGAATTCTCCCGGCCCGGCTCCATCGGGTCACCCTGAGGCATGAGGGCGGGTAGCCGCTCCTCTTTAAAAACATTTTGCCCGCAGTGGAGAAAATAAATTTTTATTTATAAAACACCGGGGGAAAAGAGATCGAAGCGGAGGATTGTTGACCACTTCACCAAGGGATTTGGGGCATGGGAGAAACACCGCGGGGCCGGCAAATATGCAACACTTTATCATTTAATAAGTTATGACCGAAAAGACGCCTATTAAAAAAGGGTGAAGGTGACCCGGTCTCGGGAAAATATTCGCAGGCGCCGCGAGGAACACTCGCGTTCATGAGGCCCGCTTTTACCGGCGACACGCGGCGGCTGCAAAATATTCGATGGCGATTATTTTCTTTCTTGACAAGCGGCAACGGTAATATAAACTACCCTTTAGAAAGAGTGCGGTGCAGGGTTAGACAATAACGACTGTGTTGAAAAGAGGAATTGCGGTCATACAAATACATCCTGTCGTCCCTCCAGGTCTGGCGCCTCCTTCCCCACCCAACTGCCCGACACGTGCGCCGGGCCTTGCGACAGGTACGGAAACCCGCTGGTATGACCGCAAAATATGAGCGGGTTTCCACAACTTGGCGGGGCACGGAGGCGGCGCTTCCTTCCCCAACTGCCCGACACCTACGCTGCTTCTGGTGTCCCGCCTTTTTTTAAGTCCCTTCGCGGAAGACGCGAAGCTCCTTATACAACCCCGCTTTCGAGCGGGGTTTCTTTTTTACTGCATGGCCCCTTGGGCCGTTCTGTTTTTTGAGGTAAAAAACGGGGCGGTTGAAAAGAACCGCCCCGCCGGCCGGCTGAAAAGCGGCTCTTGGCATCAGGGGCTAAAGGTCTGGCCGAGGGTCTTGATGAGGCGCTCGATCTGGTCGCCGTATTTCACGATCACGCCGCTAAAGACCACGCTCACCATGCTCATGAGCTTGATGAGGATATTCAAGGAGGGCCCGGCGGTGTCCTTGAAGGGGTCGCCCACCGTGTCGCCCACCACGCCCGCCTTGTGGGCGTCGGAACCCTTGCCGGTGAGGGGGCGCTTATGGGCCGTGTCGTCCGGCGCGTAGGTCTTTTCCTGTTTCTCGATGCTCTTCTTGGCGTTGTCCCAGGCGCCGCCGGCGTTGTTGAGCATGCAGGCGAGGGTGAAGCCCGTGGTGAGCCCGCCCACGAGGAGACCGATCACTCCGCCCACGCCCAGGACCAGCCCCACGGCCACCGGCACGATAATGGCCAAAAGCGACGGCACGATCATCTCGCGCTGGGCGCCCTTGGTCGAGATCGCCACGCACCGGGCATAGTCCGGCCGCTCGGTGCCCTCCATGATGCCGGGGAACTCGCGGAACTGGCGCCGAACCTCCTCGACCATGGAGCCCGCGGCGCGGCCGACCGCCTTGATGGTCATGGCGCAGAAGACGAAGGCCATCATCGCGCCGAGGAAGATGCCGCAGAGGAGCTTCGGGTTCATGATCGAGAGGTCGTAGGCCTGTACAAAGTCGGACATCTTGGCCGAGGCGTAATAGACGCCTTCGGCGGTCCGGCTCGTCACGAACTTCACGGTGCCGACCGTGTACTCGCCACCCGCCCCGGCGGCGAGTTTGCCGATCCACAGGCGGATCTCCTCGAGGTACGCCGCCAGGAGCGCCAGGGCCGTAAGGGCCGCCGAGCCGATGGCGAAGCCCTTGCCCGTGGCGGCCGTGGTGTTCCCCAGCATGTCGAGGTTGTCGGTCCGCTCGCGCACCTTCGGCCCCAGGCCGGACATCTCGGCGTTGCCGCCCGCGTTGTCCGCGATGGGCCCGTAGGCGTCGGTGGCGAGGGTGATGCCGAGCGTGGCCAGCATCCCCACCGCGGCGAAGCCCACGCCGTAGAGCCCCATGGCGAAGTCGCCGAATCCCCCGGCGAAGCCGAAGGCGAGGAGGATGCCGGAGACGATGGTCACCACCGGCCAGGCCGAGGAGAACATGCCGACCGCGAGGCCGTCGATGATGGCGGTCGCCGGCCCCATCTTGGCCTGCCGGGCGATGCCCTGCGTGGGCGCGTATTCGTCCGAGGTGTAGTACTCGGTGAACCGGCCGATGATGACCCCGGCCGCGAGCCCCGCGATCACCGATCCGAACACCCCCCAGGTGATGACCCCCAGTTGCGCCATCCCCGCGCACGCCACGAGGATGAGGAAGGAGCTCGACCATACGCCCACGCTCAAGGCCTTGAGGAGGGTCTTCATGTCGGCCTTCTCCTCGCACTTGACGAGGAAGATGCCGATGATGGAGAGGAGGGTGCCGATCCCGGCGATGATCATGGGCGCGAGGACGAGCTTCAATCCCCCCAGCGACGCGCCGAGGGCCGCGGTCGCCAGGATCGAGCCGCAGTAGCTCTCATACAGGTCCGCGCCCATCCCGGCCACGTCGCCCACGTTGTCGCCCACGTTGTCGGCGATCGTGGCGGGATTGCGGGGGTCGTCCTCCGGGATGCCCGCCTCCACCTTGCCCACGAGGTCCGCGCCCACGTCCGCGGCCTTGGTGTAGATGCCGCCGCCCACGCGGGCGAAGAGCGCCTGGGTCGAGGCGCCCATGCCGAAGGTGAGCATGGTCGTGGTGATCTCCACGTACTTGTGCGCCGCGTCCGTGTTCGGCGGCACGAGCTGCCAGAAGCCGAGGAAGCTATAGCCGTTCAGCATGTGTTCGGGCGTATAGACAAGGCGGTCGAGGAGGAGGTACCACAGGCAGATGTCCAAAAGCCCCAGGCCCACGACCACGAGCCCCATGACCGCGCCGGAGCGGAAGGCGATCTGCAGGCCCTTGTTCAGGCTCTCCGACGCGCCCTGGGCCGTGCGGGCGCTGGCGCTCGTGGCGGTCTTCATGCCCAGGAACCCGCAGAGGCCCGAGAACAATCCGCCCGTGAGAAAGGCCACCGGCACGAAGGGGTTTTGCACCCCGACGTGCGCCAGCGCCGCGAGGATGAGCACCAGGACCACGAAGACCTTTCCGACCACCCAGTACTGCGCCCGGAGGTAGGCGTAGGCCCCCTCCCGCACGTACTGGGCGATCTCCCGCATCCGGGCGGTGCCCTCGCTTTCCTCCATCATCTTCTTGTAAAAATAGAAGGCGAAGAAGATCGCGCAGAGCGAGGCGCCCGGCGCGATGAACCACAGGGTCCGGGCCATGCCCGCGTCCTCCGCGCCCGGCAAAGCGCCGAGGGCGGGACTTTCGGCCGCGGCCGGCGGAACGGGCGGCGGGCTCACCAAGGCGGCAGGCTCCACGGCCCAGAGGCTCCCCCCCACGCTTAAGACGAGAATCCCTGCAATCACGCACAAGATCCCGAATGACCCACTTCGCTTCGTGCCCATGATGTTTCCTTTTAAAAAAGACCGTCAGCGACCCGTTTTTTATGGGAGTTCACGCGCCTTGGGCGGCGCGAATAGCTCGGAGGAGGGCGCGCGCCTTGCTGCGCGTCTCGAAGTATTCCCGCTCCGGCACGCTGTCGAGGACGAGGCCCGCCCCGGCCTGGACGTAGGCGTCCGTGCCCACCATGCAGATGGTGCGGATCACGATGCAGGTGTCCATGTTGCCGCTGAAGTCCACGTATCCCACGGCGCCGGCGTAGGGCCCGCGGCGGTCGGGCTCGAACTCGTCGATGATCTCCATGGCGCGCACCTTGGGCGCGCCGGAGACCGTGCCCGCGGGCAGGCACGCCTTCAGGGTGTCGATGGCCGTGGCGCCCGGCGCGAGGCGCCCCTCGACGTTACTCACGATGTGCATGACGTGGGAGTAGAGCTCGATCACCATCTCCTCGGTGACGTGGACCGTTCCGTATTCGGAGACCCGGCCCACGTCGTTCCGGCCGAGGTCCACGAGCATGGTATGCTCGGCCCGCTCCTTCTCGTCGGCCAGAAGCTCGGTGGCCAGGGCCGCGTCCTCCTCCGGGGTTTTGCCGCGGGGACGGGTGCCGGCGATGGGGCGGAGGGTGATCCGCCCATCCTCCACGCGGACCATCACCTCCGGGGAGCTTCCCACGAGCGTGAGCTCCGGGTACTTGAGGTAGAACATGTAGGGCGAGGGATTGATCGTGCGGAGGGTCCGGTAGACCGCAAAGGGGCTGGCCGTGCAATGCATCTTGAGCCGCTGCGAGAGAACGACCTGGAAGATGTCGCCCGCCCGGATGTATTCCTTGCAGGCCTCCACCGCCCGCTCGAACGCCTCCTTGTCAAAGTTGCTCTCGAAGGGCGGGTCCTCCTCCGGCAGGCTCGGGATCTCCTCCAGCGGAATGGCGCCCGGCGCGCGCAGCTTTTCCACGAGGCGGTCGATTTCCAGGACGGCCTTTTCATAGGCTTCCTCGGGGCGGTTCCTCCGGAGATCCGCGTGCACCACCACCTTGAGCGTGCGGTTGACGTGGTCGAAGATGAGCATGGAATGATAAAAGCCGAAGTAGATGTCCGGGAGCCCCAGCGTCTGCCGGGGCGCGTTCGGAAGGCGCTCGATCTGGCGGACCACGTCGTAGCCCGCATACCCCACCCCGCCTCCGCAGAAGCGCGGCAGGTCCGGCGTGTGCACGGCCTTGTTTTCAGCCAAAAGCTCGGCGAGGCGGTCGAGCGGGGCGGGGCAATCCTCCTCGCGCGAGCTCCCCGGACCGTCGAAGCCCTCGAGCACGACGCGGTTTCCCTCCGACCGGAAGACGGCGACGGGATCCGACCCTAGGAAGGAATAGCGCCCGATCTTCTCGCC
The DNA here is from genome assembly GCA_043802275.1 of Planctomycetota bacterium. Taxonomy (GTDB): domain Bacteria; phylum Planctomycetota; class SZUA-567; order SZUA-567; family JAFGNG01; genus JAZDLH01. Next base: position 1,694 of record JAZDLH010000025.1, on the reverse strand, counting down.
GCCCTCCACGCTCTCGTACAGGAACGCGTATTTTCCCTGCCCGATGCGGCTTAAGGCCAGGACCGGCGTGATGGAATCGGCCAAAAGCGTCCGGTAGACCGGCACGAGGTTTCCCCGGCGCGCCAGCGCGAGAAATTCCGTTTTGCTCGGTGAAATCATGTCCGACCCGCATGTGAAAAAGAGGGCGCACCCCTGCGCCTGGCACCGCGTAGCGTGTTTGCTTAACTATACGGAAATCGAATGCCCGAGCAAGCCTTTTTCAAGGGGGCAAAGGCCGGCGCAGATCAAGCAACCGTATCGGGAATTGCGTTGAAAGGGTCTTTCCCATAGACTTGGGAATTGCCGGCCCCATGGAATAGGCCCGCCGCCCCTGGCGGCCGTAAGACCCGGTATCGACGCCGCGCGGGAAGGCCATTTCCGGCAATGGCAAGCGCTTCCCTTCAAGAGGCTGGAATGAACGAAGTTTTATCAAACACTTTTATCGAGGCGCTCGGCTCGATCTGCGATTCCCATCGCCTTGCGGAGAAGTGGCTTCTCGCGGACACGCGGCGCATGGGGCTTGAGTGGCTGGATCGCATGGCGATGCAGGGAAGGCCGGTTCTCAACGTCCGGATACATACCTTCCGCAGCCTGGCCCTTGCCCTGGCATCTCCTCTTATGGATGAGCGCGGCCTGTCTTTTCTCCGGGGGGGACATGAAGCGATCTTCATGGCCGGAATTTTTTATGCCGGCCGGCAAGACCGGGGGTCCTATCTGTCACAACTCCCACTTAATAATCAGGTTGTGCAAGCGCTGACTCGCTCGATTCGGGATCTTCGCCTTGCCGGGATCGGCTCCGGCGATCTTGCGCCGAAATCCTTTGAGCTGAATGAAAAAGGGCGCGATATCCGTAACCTCTTGTCCACCTATGAAATGGAGCTTCAAAAGAAGCATCTTGCAGACTATGCCGAAGTTCTCCGCCTGGCTATGGAGCGTAGGGAGAACTCTTCCGATGCCGTGCCTCAAGGACTGCTCCTTCTCTCTTCCGAAGAACTTTATAACACTTTGGCAAATCTGGAGAAACAATTATGGGATGCCCTTCCGGAAGCGGCGCGAAGGGTGATTCCCGTGGATCGGCCGGGAAATGAGCCTGCTCGTGATTGCACGGATGCGGGGCTTTTGTCATGGATCGCCTCCCCGCACGATGCGCCCGCGCCGAAAGGGGACGGAACCGCGCGCATCTTCCATGCCGTTGGCGCGGTGAACGAGGTGCGCGAAGTTCTGCGCCGATGCATGGCCGAAGGCATTCCATTCGACACGGTGGAGATTTTACATACCGACGCCGACACCTATGTGCCCCTGATATACAAAGAGGTGTTACGACTCACCGGGGAGGAGTGCGACGATCCGCCGGTCACCTTTTCCGAGGGGTTGCCGGCCCGGTTTTTCCGCCCCGGGCGGGCGTTGCGAGCCTGGCTTGCCTGGGTTGAGGCGGGGTTTCCCCAGCGTCCGCTCGCGCGGATGCTCCGCGACGGGCTCTTGAAAATTCCCAGTCTTGAGGCGGAGGAGGAGGCTGCGGACGGCCATGCGGGCCTCGCCGCCGTTCTTTCCGCCTTGCCCATCGGCGCGGGCCGCGAGCGGTATGCGGCCCTTCTCGACAGGGAAATTGCCGTCCTCGCCGGGTCCGGGGAGGTTCTGCCGGGTTCCGAAGAGGA
>JAZDLH010000024.1:0-2946 GCA_043802275.1 Planctomycetota bacterium | reverse complement strand
CCCCAGGCGCGGGCCGCCGTGGGGGTACGCCGAGCTCTTCGATCATTTCGAGGGGAGGCACGACCTCGCAACCGCGATGGCGCTCAGCAAGCGAAACTCCCGTAGGCTCGCCAAGTCGCAGATGACCTGGTTCCGCAAGTTCGACTGCTCCTGGGTCGCCATGCGCGAGGGCCGTTCGCTTGAGAGCGTGGCCGACGAGGTTTCGGCGCTCTGGGAAAAGCGGCTGGGGGGAGGTCCGAATGCGTAAGGAAAAGGAACCCTTCCCCTATTGCGGGGCATGGATGAATTCCCCGCCCAAATCAGGTCGCCTGTTCCAGCACGATCACCTCGTATTCATCGAGCCGCGGCAGGCGAAAGGTCGCCATGCCCTTCGCCATGCGGAACGGCAACTCCAGCCCTGAAACGAGCGCGCGCGCGCGGACCTTCCCGGCCTTCGGCATCCGCACTCCCATCTCGGCGTCCAGCACGGGTCCCACGACGGACACCGGACGGGTGGGGTCGAAGGTGCAATTCACGAGGTGGAGGATGCGGGCGCCCTCGGCGTTCCGGGCGAGGGTTAGCTCCACCGTGTCGGGTAGGGTTGTCCGGACCGGGACCTCGCCTTGCGAGAGCCATTCCACCGCGTCGGAGAAGAGCGTGAGATAGTCCGGGAAGCCGAACTGGGCATAGGTCCATCCGAACTGGGCGGGGATGTATAACACCCGCCCCCGGCCGAATTCTTGCGCCACGAGGGCCGGATACCCGGTGGGAGGGCCGGGATAATCGCCGAAGTAGCGGCAGCGGGTGAGGATCGTGCCGAGCCGAACGGCGTGTCCATGTTCCCGGACGCCCAGGTGCCGCCCGCCTGCGGCCAGTCGGAATCCCGGGGCAAAGGACTTCGAGGCGGGATGTTCTTTTTCCATGACGGAATATCCCGTGCTCCGGTGTTCGTTCTGCCGGCGGATTTCCCGCTCGTAACCGGCGCCGAATACGTCGGCGAGAGCGAAATCCTTTCGACGCTTTCCCTCCTCGTCGTACAGGGAGCTCTCGAAGGTGGCGAGGAGGCCGCCCCCCGCTTTCACAAAGGACCGGATCGCCGCGCATTGTTCCGCGCTCAGCGCCGCTGCGTTGGGAAGCAAGAGGACGCGGTATCGGGAGAGTTCGGACTCTTTTAGATGCCGCTCCAGGACGATGTCCGCGGGGAGATGCGCGTGACGCGCCAGGGCGAGCGCGCCCAGAAATTCGTTCTTGCATTCCTCAAAACAGGCGGGGTCCCCCCGGCAGGTATTCTCCAGGGTCTGGCTCGAATGAAGGACCGCGAGAAACGTAACGTGCTCCGTATGGTTGAAATATTCGGGAAAACGACTCGCCAGCCCGAAGACGTCGGCGAAACCCTCGAGGCCACGCTCGTCGCCGTCCGGCGCGCGCGTCACGGTGAAGACCATGGGCCGGCCGCCGTTCGCGAGCACCTTGGCCGCCTTGATCTTCACCTCCGCCGGGGGCGCGGAGACGTAAAACCAGGGCATGAGCGGATACTCCACCCAGGTCCAGACGGGGAGGCCCATGGCGCGGCCGAACAGGCACTGCTCGTTCACGTGGGCGAAGCTTTCGCCGTGGAAGCGCACGGCGGACTCGGCGTGGATGTTGTCGGCGATCTCCCGGCCGAGCGCGCGGACCGCCTCCGGGTTCTGAAGGCCGGTGGCGGAGTGGAACTCCCCCCAGTTGAACACGACCGGCGTCCCGGGCCTTAGCGTCCGGACGGGCTCTATGAGGCGCTTCGCAAGAGCGAGGTTCCGTTCCCGAATCCAGCGGCGGTAGGTCTGCCAATGAGGATCGTCCCAATCCGCGGTCTTCGGGAGGTCGGCTCCCGACGCCAGGCGAAACGCATCCCGGCAGAAACGGCACTCGCAACCCGGTTCCAGGCCGAAGTTGTCGATGTAGACGATCGGAGGATCATACTCCTCGGCGATCTCGATCAGGATGGATCGGACGTAATCGAGATACGGGGAATTGGGACAGGACCAATAGAGGTCCAAATCCGTAGTGCCCAGTCCGATCCGGCGGGGCTTCCCATGAAACTGCATCACCCAGTCCGGATGTTCGGCCAGGGTGTCCGTATCGGTCGTGGAATTCACATAGGCCGCGAGTGCGAGGCCCGACTCCCCGCACGCGGAAAGGAACTCGCGGAAGAGGTCTCTTGACTCGAGACCCGGGGCATGAGGGGCGATCCTGGAGGGATAATAGGCCTTCCCCTGGTGGCTGTACACCCCGAGGCGCAGGGTGTTGGCGTGGCGGCGAGCCGCCATCTCGACGATGGCCTTCGGGTCTATGGGGACATGTTCCAGGTCGAAAAAGGTCGGTTCCATGGCCACGGCCAGGGTATCGCCCAGCAGCGCTTCCTTCGTCCGGGGATGCTTCACGGTTCATTCCTTCCATCCAAGGAAAGCGAGCCCCACGTCGCGCGCAAAAACGTTCCGGGGGAGATTCGCAAAGAGGCGTCGGCCGATCTCCGTTCGGGCGAGCTCCCGGAGGAGCAGCATGTCGCGCCGGAGGCCGTCGTCGCTCCAGGGATAGTCGCGCGCAAGGTCGTAGGAAAAGTCCGTTTCGATGGACGGCAATCCCTTGTCCCGCATCCACTGGAGGAGGGTGAAGGCGCGGCGTTTCTTTTTGAGGACGGCCAAGCGAAACTCGTCCGGCGCCGCCTCGGACAGGCGGATGTGCCGCGCCTCTTCCGCCTCGCGCACGAGGCGCAGGGCCTCGGCCGTCCGGATGACCACGTAGGATTCCTTGGCGTGGGCCGTGGGCGCGTCGCCTACCGCGACGTCCGCGAGGTCATTTACGAGGTCGAAGCAGAGGGAGCAGCGCGTGCGGTGGAAGAGGGGCGCGAGGCGACCGACGTCGAAGCCGTAAGTGTCGTTGTCGGGGTAGCGGAGAATCCTGCCGCCCCTGAGACCCACGCGCACGCCG
>JAZDLH010000023.1:0-3069 GCA_043802275.1 Planctomycetota bacterium | reverse complement strand
CTACAACCCCCTCGTGGCGAGCATGGACGACGACGCGGGCGCGTACAATCCCCAGGACGCCACGGGCTTCATACGCCTGAACTCCCTGCCCCTCCGCGCCCACGCGCGGCGGGAAAAGCTCTTGAAGAAGTGAACCCCTGCCGCCACATTCGGGCTGGGGCTTCGCCGACGAACTCGCCGTCGTCTGAAAAGTCGGCAATCGCAGCAAGAAAGGGTGGGGCATGTTGCTTGACGCGCAACCCTTAGGGCGCGACGATGGAAGAGGCGCACTCCCAGGCGGCGAGGCGATGGATGAGCGAACGGCACGGCGCCGCCACGGCGGGGATTTAAGCCGCGCCATTTTTCGCTTGAATCAAGAGCGGGATCGCTTATAGTCTCTTACGGCCCCAAGACTTGGCCGGGGCCCATCCGTGGCGGGAGTAGCTCAGCTGGTTAGAGCGTCAGATTGTGGCTCTGAAGGCCGGGGGTTCAAAACCCCCTCTCTCGCCCCAAGCTTCCAACGCCGCAAGTCCCTTTTAACACAGGGCTTGCGGCTTTTTTATGGCGCTTCAATGACCGGCGGAAACCGAGTAATAGGAAGGGCGCTCCCTCCTTTACTTTTTGCCACTTCATGGAGTTTAGCCCTTTCTGAATCACAAGCACGGCAGGCGATCGAATTTTCATCTCTTCCCGCTTTTCTACAATGCAAAAGCCCCAGCCTTAGGCACCTGAATCCGCGCGGCCCGAGAGCCGCCCCTACGTCCTGGGGCGAAAGCGGAGGCGCAACTCCTCGATTGCCGAGTAGAGCACCGGGACGATGAAGGCGGTGAGGAGCGTGGCGACCATGCCGCCGAAGGAGGGAATGGCCATGGGCACCATGATGTCCGCGCCCCGGCCGGTCGAGGTCAGCACCGGCAAAAGCGCCAGGATCGTGGTCGTGGCCGTCATGAGGCACGGCCGGATGCGCCGCTCCGCTGCCGCGGAGGTCGCCTCCCGCACCTCCGCCGCCGTGGAGGGCGTCCGCTCCGCAAAGGACTGCCGGAGGTAGGTCGCCACGATCACGCCGTTGTCCGTGGCGATGCCGAAGAGCGCGATGAAACCCACCCAGATGGCCACGCTCAGGTTGATCGGGTGCATCTGGAAGAGCTCCCGCACGTTCCTGCCGAAGACCGAGACATTGCAGAACCAGCTCTCGCCGTAGAGCCACACCATCACGAATCCGCCCGCCCAGGCGACGAAGATGCCCGTGAAGACGAGGAGCGTCGTGGGGACGGACCGGAACTGGAAGTACAGGATCAGGAAGATCAGGAACAGGGCGAGCGGCAGGATGAGCAGCAGGCGCTTTTCGCTGCGCACCTGGTTTTCGTAGCTCCCGGCGAACCGGTAGGTCATCCCCTGCGGAAGCTTGAGTTCGCCCGAGGCGAGCCTCTCTTCGATCGCCCGGCCGGCGTCCCGCACTACGTCCACCTCGGCGCGGCCGGGCCGCTTGTCGAACAGGACGTAGGAGACGAGCGCCCCGTCCTCGCTCTTGATCTCCATCGGCCCCCGGCGGTACCGGATCCCCCGGCCCACGATCAATTCCTTGAGCGGGATCTGCGCGCCCCCCATGGTCGGCACGAGCACGCGCTCCAGGCCCTCGATCGTGTCCCGGATCTCCCGGAGGTACCGCACGCGCACCTCGTACCGCTCGCGCCCCTCCACCGTGGTGGTGACCGCCATGCCGCCCACGGCGGTCTGGATGACCGTCTGCACGTCGAGCACGCTCGCGTTGTAGCGCGCGATGGCCCGGCGGTCGATCTCGATCTCGAGGTAGGGCTTGCCCACGATCCGCTCGGCCGTCACGGCCTGTGCCTTGACCGAGGGCACCTGCCTGAGGATTCGCTCGATCTCGATCCCCGCCCGCTCGAGATCCTCGAGCGAGACCCGGCCCTTGCCGAAGAGCTTCACGCCCATGGGCGCCCGCATCCCGCTCTGGAGCATGACGGCCCGCGCGGCGATGGGCTGGAGCCTCGGCGCGGAGGTGGTGCCCGGAAGCTCGGTCGCGCGCAGGATCTCCTCCCAGATGTCGTCGGGGCTCCGGATGCCCGGCCAGGCCTCCCGGCCGGGGTTTAGCGCGGACTCGAGCGGCGGGCGCCAGAGGCGGAAGGGAAAGCCGTTGGGATCGGGCACGAGCTTTCCGTCCCGCCGCAGGAATTCCCCGCGCACGAAGTAGGGCGCGCCGTCCGGCGCCGGGACCGGGCGCCCCTCGGGGTCCCGGAAGAGCGAACTCCCGCCCGCCTCGTGGCGAAAGGTCGGGGGATTCCCCGCCGCGTCCGAAAGGTATTCGGGCCGGTAGTTGATGACGGTCTCCACCATGGAGACGGGCGCGGGGTCGAGCGCGCTCTCCACCCGGCCGACCTTGCCCACGGCCGTCTCCACCTCCGGCAGGGCCGTGAGCGCCAGGTCCTCCTTGCCCAGCACGTCCATGGCTTCGCCTATCGAGGCGTGCGGCATGGTGCTGGGCATGAGAAGAAACGATCCTTCATCCAGGTCCGGCATGAACTCCTTGCCCAGACCCGGGAACTTGTGCCTCGCCCAGACCCAGGGCCGGGAGAGCCGGACCGTCTTCTCCTCCAGGCCCGCGCGAACGGCGAGGCGGGGAACCCAGCCCCAGGTGCGCTCGAATCCCAGCCAGATCACCGCCCCGAAGAGGCAGAGCGCCACGGGCATGAGAAGAAAAACCGTCTTGTGCGCCAGGCACCAGCGAAGCATGGCGGGATAGGCCCTCTGGAAGAGATATACGAGGAACAAAAGCCCGCCAATCATCCCGCCCACGAAGAGGAGGTTTCGCCGAAGGCCCAAGCCGATCCCGAGCGGCATCCAGCTCTTCGTCAGGATATACGCCATGACCGCCACGGCGAACGCGTTCGCGCCCTTCTCAACCGCCCGGCGGTACGCCTCCGGGAGAACGGGCGTCACCAGAAGATACAGGCCCCAGGCAAAAAGAACGGCCGGCGCGAGCCGGGAACCGGTCAGCCGGAGGACGACGACCGCCCCGATCCACAGAAGGACCGCCCATCCGGCGCGCGCCCCGCCCCGCGCCCGCCTCCG
>JAZDLH010000022.1:0-23823 GCA_043802275.1 Planctomycetota bacterium | reverse complement strand
CCTCCTGATGCACCTCATCTTCCGCAAGGAGGAGATGGAGAAAGCGAATGACCGGATGGGCATGCCCGAGCCGGAGGTGAAACGGGCTCTTTGGCAGAACGCGGTCTTTTTTGCCGTCATGATCGGCGTGCTTGTCTTCAGCAACTGGGGCGCGCCGAACGATTTCGAGTTCAAGCTCAAGAACGGCGACTCCTTCCGCGCCGCCGTCGTCAAGGCTCCGGAGGACACGAACGTCGAGGGCGCGGCGTATCGGGTGAAGTACCTGGAAGGAACCGACCAAGGCAAGGAACTGGAGCTGGCGTTGTCGTCCGTCGCGGAAAAGACTCCGGTGCCGGGGACATGGAACACGATCTGGCGGCTCAAGTGGCATATCGCCTCGGGCTTTGCCGGCCTGTTCGCCCTGGTGCTGGTGTTCTGGTTCGCCGTGGCGTGGTGGAAGCTCGCGCCGGCGGCGGTTGCGCCGGCGCTGCTGGCGCTGACCGTTCCGGCGGGGGGGCTGTGGGTGCTGTTGCCGTTCTCGGCGGGGATTGTCGGCCTCTCGGTCGCGCTCGCCCCGGACAAGGGCGAGGGCGGCGAATGGTTTGCCGCCAGCTGGGGCTTCGCCAAGCAGATCATGCCGCTTCTGCTGTTCGGCGTCGTGGTTGCCGGATTCCTGCTGGGACGCCCGGATCACGAAGGCCTTATTCCCGGCAAATACGTGGAGATGCTCGTCGGCGACAGACCGGATGCCTTCTTTGCCATCACGGGTTGGGGCGGCGGATCGTTCGAGTCGATTGCCCGCGCGGTCTGGCCGGTGTGGACAAACTTTTTTGCGAGCGTCTTCGGCGCGTTCATGTATTTCGCGACGCTGACGGAGGTGCCGATCCTCCAGGGGCTCATTGGCAGCGGCATGGGCAAGGGGCCGGCGCTGGCGCTCCTGTTGGCCGGGCCGGCGCTGAGCCTGCCGAACATGCTCGTGATCCGCAGCATCATGGGCACGAAGAAAACGGTGGTGTTCGTATCGCTCGTGATCGTCATGGCGACCGTGAGCGGAATCCTCTTTGGCGCGGCATTCAACGGATAGGGAGAACAAGATGAAAATTCAGATTCTCGGCACGGGTTGCCCGAAGTGCAAGAAGCTCGCGGAGAACGCGGAAACCGCCGCAAAAGAGCTCGGCCTGGAACATGACCTCGTGAAGGTGACCGACATCAACGAGATCATGAAGTTCGGCGTGATGATGACGCCGGGACTTGCCGTGGATGGTGAAGTCAAAGTTGTCGGAAAGGTCCCCTCGGTCGAGGAGATCAAGGGCATGTTGGCGCAAACAGGAATGTGAACGGGAGAAGATGATGACGACGAATACGAATTGCGGGTGCTGCGGCGGGACGAATCTAGTCTTTGCGTGCTCGGGCGCGTCGGATGTGGGCGCGGTCGCCGACGAGGCGGCGCGCAGGCTCTCGAAAGAGGGCAAGGGCAAAATGTTCTGCGGCATGGGCATCGGCGGGAGGGTGCCGGGCATCATGAAGACGACCGAGGCGGCGGACAGGATTCTCGCCATCGACGGTTGCCCCCTGAATTGCACCAAGAAAAGCCTGGAACGGGCCGGGTTCACGAAATTCGAGCACCTGCTGCTTGCCGACCTCGGCATGGAGAAGGGAAAGACCGACATCTCGACAGACAATATCGCCAGGGCCGCGCAGGCGGGCGAAAAGAAGCTGGTTTGCTGAGATGCCGGGATGCGGCTGCGGGCAGGACGCAAGCGACGCCGTCGTCTGGCTGCATGTGGCCGTGGCGGCGGTTGTGATCCGGCTGATCAGGCGCGGCGTCAGGCAAAAGACGGATGCGAACGAAGGAGGTGGCATGAGCGAAACAACACAAACAGACGGAAAAAGCGGGAGACTGCTGATCGTCGCCATATTGATTGCCGCCGTGATCGGCGTCGTCGTGGTCAAGAATCGGGGCAAGCGGGAGGCCGCGGGCAGCAATGTGTCCGAGGCCGGACTTGTCGCCCGCTCTCCCGCAGGCGAAAGCGCCCCAGGCGCCGCCGCAACGGAAAAACTGCCGACATTAATCGACCTCGGCGCGGACCTGTGCCTCCCCTGCAAGATGATGGTCCCGGTCCTCCATGAATTGCAAAAGGAATATGCCGGACGCATGGAAGTCGTTTTTCTCGATGTATGGGAGAATCCCGGCGTCGGCGAAAAATACGGCGTCCGCATGATCCCCACGCAGATTTTCTACAACGCCGAGGGCAAGGAACTATTCCGGCACGAAGGGTTTATGTCGAAAGAAGACATTCTCAAGAAGTGGCGGGAACTCGAGGTTGATCTTGAGAAGGAAGAAGGGACTGCGCCGAAGGCGGAGACGACCTCTTTTCTGCCGATCCTTCCCGACAACAGCGGTTGTGGCGCTTGATAGTCAAAGGCGGGCGTCACCGCGCGCGGCGCATCCGAAAAGGCATCGGAATCAAACAACAGGAGTCGTATATGAAACGCAATATCATCATGGCAGGCATGGCGCTGCTGTTTCTTTCCGTTGCCGCTTGGGCTGGGGAAAAACAGGAAGAGCAGAAACCATTGGTTGTCGCGGAGAAGTATCCTTCGCTTACATCCGGGGCGCTCTATAAAGTGAAACTGGCCGAGCTTGCCGACGGGGTGCTGCTCAAGGCTGAAGGCGTTGAACTCAAAGCCGAAAGCGTGGATGAGGAGCTTAAGCAAGCGCCGGAGGATATCCGCAAGCAACTCGAAAAGAACAAATTCTTCCTGCTCGAAAACATGGCGACGGAACAGCTTCTTCTGCTGGCCGCACGGAACGCGGGCAAGGTGACGGAGGGCGCCGATACCCTGAGTGCGATCCGGGCGTATTTGCAGAACGCAGCCTCGAAAGTCGAAGTCTCCGACGAGGACGCAAAAGCCTTCTACGACGAGAACAAATCGATGTTGGGCGGCATGCCGTTCGAGCAAGTCAAACCGCAAATCAAACAATATATGGCGCAGCAGAAGCAGCAGGACGCGGTGGAGGAGCACATCCGCACGCTGGGCGACCGGATGGAGATCCGGGTCAACCGCGCCTGGACGGAAGCGCAGGCGAAACTGACCATGGACAATCCCGTCGACAAGGCCCGCGCCGGCGGCAAACCCACCATGGTCGAATTCGGCGCGCACGGCTGCGGGCCATGCGACATGATGACTCCGATTCTCGAAGATATGGCAAAGAAGTACGCGGACAAAGCAAATATTCTTTTCGTTCCCGTGCAGGAAGAACAGATTCTGGCGGCACGCTATGGAATCCGGTCTATCCCGGTGCAGGTGTTTTTCGACACGACCGGCAAGGAGATTTTCCGGCACGGTGGTTTCTTCCCGCAGGAAGAATGCGAAAAGTGGCTGAACAAGGCGGGGGGGAAATAATGGAGGAACTGTTTCATTCGCTCGCCAGGGCGGTCGAAGGCTCCGCCGGGATCGCCATCGCCACCTCCTTTATCTGGGGCGTCCTCAGCATCATTCTCAGCCCATGCCACCTCGCAAGCATCCCGCTCATCGTCGGCTTCATCGACGAGCAGGGGCGCATCTCCACGAAGCGCGCGTTCGTCATCAGCACATTGTTTGCCGCCGGCATACTCTTTACCATTGCTGTGATTGGCGCCGTGACAGCGGCGGCGGGACGGATGATGGGCGACGTCGGCGCGTACGGCAACTATTTTGTCGCCATCATCTTCTTCCTGGTGGGCCTGCATCTTTTGGATATTGTGCCGAATCCGTTCTCCGGCCCCGGCCAGGTCGGCATGAAACGCAAGGGCATGCTGGCCGCTTTCATTCTCGGCCTCGTCTTCGGCGTGGCGCTCGGTCCCTGCACCTTCGCCTTCATGGCCCCGGTCCTGGGCGTGGTCTTCCGGCTCGGCGCGACCCGCCCCCTCTACGCGGCTCTCCTCCTCCTCGTCTACGGGGTCGGACACGCCGGGGTGATCGTGCTCGCGGGCACCTTCACCGAGATCGTGGAGCGATGCCTCCGCTGGAACGAGCGATCCGGCGGCGCCTCGATCCTGAAAAAAGCCTGCGGGGTACTGGTGCTCCTGGCGGGGCTCTACCTCCTGTACGTCGCTCCGTAACAATGCCCCGCCCGCGGAAGCGGTCCCCATCGATGAATCCGCGCGCTCGGTTGGAGAGCCCAAAACCGCGCGGCCCCTATCCGCGGTGGGAGAGGACGTCCGCCACCTTCTGCGAGAGCTCGATGGTGGTGAACGGTTTTTGAAGAAAGCCGAGGGCCCCCTGGTTCAAGATCTCCTGCGCCTCGCCGTTCACGCTGTAGCCCGAGGAGAGAAGGACCTTGACGCGGGGGTTGATCTTCCGCATGGCGCGGAAGGTGTCCCGGCCGCTCAGGTTCGGCATGACCATGTCCAGGATCACGAGGTCGATCTCTTGCCAGGCGGCGCGGTAGCGCTCCAGGGCCTTGGCCCCGTCCGGGCAGGCGGCGACCTCGTACCCCAGCTTTTGCAGCATCTCGACGGCCACGTTGCGCACCGTTTCCTCGTCGTCCGCGACGAGGATCCGCGCCGCCTTCCGGGCCGGGATGACCTTCGAGTCGGTCCCGGCCGGTCGTTCCTTTGCCTCCACCAGCGGCAGGAAGACCGTGAAGGTCGTTCCCCGTCCCGGCTCGCTGTAGACGCTCACGGCGCCGCGGTGGTTCTTTACCGTTCCGTAGACCGCGGCCAGCCCCATGCCGATGCCCTCGCCCAGCTTCTTCGTGGTGAAAGAGGGTTCGAAGATGTGTTTCTGGGTCTCGGCGTCCATGCCCACGCCGCTGTCCGTCACGCTGATCCGGATGTATTCGCCCGGCAGAATCTCGTAGGGGCGGTCCCGGCAGTAGGCATCGTCCAGCGTCACCACGTCGGTGGCGAAGTGGATCTCGCCCCCTTCCGGCTCCGCGTCCCGGGCATTCAGGGCGATGTTGAGGAACGCGTTCTGAAGCTGGGTCGGATCGCCCAGAACCCCGGAAGGGTCCGCCCGGAACGACTGTTTGACCACGATGCGCTTGTCGATGCTGTGCTGGAGGAATGCCACCACGTCCGCCAGGGTCTTGTGGATATCCACGACCACGGATTGATACCGACCCTTCCGCGCAAAAGCCAGGAGCTGCTTGGTGAGGTCCGCGGCGCGATGGGCGCTCTTGACCACCTGCTGGGCGTAGGCGCGCAGTTTCTCGCTCTCCACCCCGCCCAGGAGGAGCTCGGCAAACCCCAGGATGCCGGCGAGCTGGTTGTTGAAGTCGTGGGCGATGCCGCCGGCGAGCTGGCCGATGGCCTCCATCTTCTCCATCTGGAGCACGCGCTCCTCCATCTGCTTGCGACCGGTGATGTCGCGGTCAATCCCTCTATAACCCCGAAACGTGCCGTCGACATCGAAGATTGGCATACCATTAGTCTCCAGCACGACGGATTGCCCGTCTTTGTGGAGATTTACGTTCTCCAACCTTTCAATAGGCTGATGGGAAGACACTATGTCCCGAAATATCGCGCCCACACGCTTCGCTTCTTCCGGCGGCATCAGGTCAAACGGAGTCTTGCCAATGACCTCCTCCGGCTCATATCCCAAGAGTTCCTTAACCTTTGGGCTGACATACGTATACGTGCCTTCACTATCCACTTCCCATATTCAGTCGGATGAAGTCTCGACCAGGGAGCGGAAGCGTTCCTCGCTCTCACGCAGCCCCTTCTCTGCCTCCTTCTGGCCGGTGATGTCCCAGAAGATGCCCAGGATGCCGGCGACCGCCCCCCGCTCGTCCCGGACGGGCGTCTTGCCGGTACGGACCCACGCTTCCTTCCCGTCCTGCACGTATTGTTCCTCGAATTCCTCGCTCTGCCCCGCATCCATGAGACGCTTGTCATCGGCCCTGTATTTCTCGGCAAGCTCCCTGGGGAAAAAATCATAGTCCGTCCTGCCCGCGATCTCCTCCGGCGTGATTCCGAGGTCCCTGGCGTAGTTCCCATTGCAGGAGATGTAAACCGAGCGCCGGTCCTTGAGGAATATCTTCTGCGGCAGGTTTTCTATGAGCGTCCGGTAGTTGCCCTCGCTCTTCCGCAGCGCCCGCTCCGCCCGTTTTTGCTCGGTGACGTCCATGAAGAAGCCGGCGTTGTACATCCTGCCGTTCATCTCGACCGGGGCCGTCATAATATTGGCGTAGAAGATGGCGCCGTCCTTGCGCAGGCAGGGAAGGCCGAGCGCAAGAGTCTTCTCGCCCCGGGCCTGGGCCTCGAACTCGGCAATAATGCCTTCCAGCGATTCCCTGGGGTGGATATCCGCTATGCCCAGTCGCGTCAACTCCGCTTCCGTGTACCCGAGCATCGCGCAAATGGCCGGGTTGGCGTACCGGAACCGTTTCGTCTCGATGTCCGCCACGAGAATGCCCTCGGCCGTCCCCTCGAACAGCGCCTTGTATCTTGCCTCCGACTCCTTCAGCGCTTCATACGCCTCCTTGCGGCCGGTGATGTCCACGTTGGTCTCCGCGACGAGCCATCGGCCCGAGTCGTCCTGGAAGGGCATGGTGTGGACCTCTACGACCCTGTTATTCTCCCGGGGCAGTGTCTCCTCCGAGACCTGAACCTCCTTGGTTTCCAACGCCCTGGGGATGCCGCAGCCGGGGCAAGGATGGTCCAGTCCCATGAAGTATTCGTAGCACTTCCGCCCCACGGGGTCGCCATAGACCTTCTGCCAGGCCGCATCCACGAACCGTAGGTTGTACTCATCGTCGATGATATCGATCCCCGTCTTGGTGACCGAGAGGACGGTCTCCAAATGCTTTTGCGTTACGCTCAGCCTCTCCTCCACCCGCTTCCGCTCGGCGACTTCCTCCTCCAGCCGCTCCTTGGCCGCGAGGATCTCCCGGCCGAAGCGATGGGCCTGGGCCGTACGGTCGAGCACGAGCGACAGGTAGGCCGCGACCCCGCCGGTGAAGAGGAGGCCCATGGCCAAAACAAGCCACGCCATACGGGAGCGCTCCGTCTGGAGATAAGCGGGCGATGCCGCAAAAACCGCGGTCCATTTCCGGCCCGCTATTTCCAATGGGAAAGACCGGTGCAGCCCGGATTGCAACGCCTCCTCCCGGATTTCCTTCGGCTGCGCGGCTGCCGAATCCTGGCGAGCGGCATGAAAGGCGAGAAACCGCTCTTCGGGGGGGGCCGATTGGTCGAAGAGAACCCCGTCGATCTCTTTCGTGCGATAGTAGGACATGCTTTTCTTGAAGAGGTCCCCCGCGCGAAAGACCCCGAGGGCATAGCCCTCGAGGCGCTCCCAGCGCTCTTCTTCCCTGTCCAGGACCGCCCCCTTTTCATAAACGGGCAGGAAGACGAGAAAACCGTATTGCCCGCCAAGCTCCTGCACCAGGGTGATCCGGGCCGTGGCGAGCATCCGCCCGGTCCGGCGGGAGAGCTCGAGCGCCTCCCGGCGCGTGGGATTCGTTGCGAGGTCGAATCCCAGGGCGATTTCATTGGATTGGTACGGTTCGACGTAATAGACCGGGAAGTACTCCTCCCGGTCCGCGGCACGGACCATTTCGCCCTGGGCCTTTCGCTCGGTGAATTGGAATTCCGGAAACCCGTCCCGGCGGGCCGACTCTTCATAGCCGGCCCGGTCGGAATGCCGAACGCGCGGGATCCATTCCAATGCCTGTATGCCGGGATTGTGCGCAAGGAACGGCCGCACGAAGTCGTGAAATTCCCGGCGCGACACGTCGCGGAAGGAGAGGTACGAGGCTCCGATCGCCTCGAGCTCGAGGAGATTCGTCTCGATGTCCCGCTGCAGGGCTTCGGCCCGCTCCTCGGATTCGTGGACAAATCGATCCTCCACGCTCTTCCTATCCCAATCGCGCGCCGCGAAAAAAAGCAATACGGACAGCGCTCCGCCCACCGCAGCCACAAAAATGATCGGCGCCTGCTGGCGCACCGGGCCATTGGAAGCCGGGAACTTGTTCACCGAGATTTGGGTTGCCTTATTGTCTTTCATGGCGTGTGCCCATCCATAGCAACAGGTTATTTCATAAAAATCAATAAGCCCGAACGATCTTTCCCCGCTAATACATTGATTTGCCTAACATTATATCAATCGACCTTCGCGCACAAAAAATTAAAAAATCATATATAACTATACCAACCAATTATACCAACCAATCATTGTATTTTGGCGTTTTTTAATTTAAATGATTATTTAGGATGAGGAACTTGTCTTGTTTCTGTCTTAACTCATTTAAAAATATAATACATAGAAATAAAATGTGGCGTGGATATAGTTTGCTTTTTTTAGATTTTTCAAAAACCTGCCCAATGAATATCTTCTTGTCGTAACACATATAACTAACTATTTAATAACGGATTATGCATATTCACCAAATATAAGTCGGAAGAAAATCCATTAAATTCTAAAGGAGGGATTTCCCCCGCTGTACCGGGCCACGGCGTCGGGGTCGAGCTCGATGCCGAGGCCTGGTCCGTCGGGAATTTCGAGCATTCCCTCGTTATCGAGTTTCCACCCGCCCTGGACGAGCTCGTCCACGTAGGGGCTTCCGGTGATGTATTCCACGAGGTCCGTGCCGGGATAGGCCGAGGCCTGCTGGAGGTCCGCCGCAAGGCCTATGCCCGTGTTCCATCCGTGCGGGATGAAGCGGACACCCGCAGCCTCGGCCATCCAGGCGATGCGCCGCGATTCGCTCAAGCCCCCCACCTTGGTGGCGTCGGGCTGCACGATGTCGAGCGCGCGCCGCGCAAGCCACGGCGAAAAGGACTGGCGCCGCGTAAAAACCTCGCCGCCCGAGATGGGGAGGGGCGCGTGCTCTCGGAGAAGAACGTAGTCCTCGATCGCGTCGGGCCTGAGGGGCTCCTCGAACCAGGCCGCGTCGTAATCCGCGAGCATCCGGGCCGTGCGCAGCGCCCACTTGTAACCCTCTTTCCAGAAGGCGTCGCTTGCGCCCGCGTCGACCATGAGGAGCGCCTCCTCGCCCACGGCCCTGCGCGCGGCCTCGACTATTTGCTCGTCCAGGGCGCGGCTTTGGCGGCCGAAGGGGCCCCAGCCGATCTTGAAGGCGCGGAAGCCCCGCTCCGCGAGGGGCAAAAGCGCGTCGGCCATGCGCGAGGGCTCGGTCATGAGGAGCGACGCGTAGGGCCGCACCCGCTCGCGGTAGCGCCCCCCGAGGAGCCTTCCCACGGGCTGGCCCGTGGCCTTGCCGAGGAGGTCCCAGAGCGCGATGTCAATGCCGCTCACGGCGTGGGTGATAGACCCGCCCCGGCCGAGCCAGAAGGTGTTTTGATGAAGCTTCTCGCTCACCCGCTCGGGCTCGAGCGCGTTTTCTCCCCGGAAGAAGGGCTCGAGCACCGAGAGCGCCGCCTTGACGAGCGCGTCGTTCGTGAAGACGCTCCCCCAGCCCGTGAGCCCCTCGTCGGTCAGGACCTGGATGAGCGTGTGCACGCACGACTCTCGGGTAAGCTCGTCGGTCCACCCGCCCTCGGGCGTGGCGCCTTTTAAGCCCATGGCGCGGATCTCGCGGATCCTCATGGGGCTCCTTTCCCAATCCGTTTGCGGATTCTATGGCAACCTGCCAACCGCCTGCGGCTTCCCAATGCCTTGTATTTTCATCGCTCCGGTAGAAAACCCCCGGCAAAACCCTTTGTCGCTCCCGGGGGGCTTCAAACACAAACCAAACGGTTACGGATCATGCGAATACAATCTCAAGCGAGACGGTTCGACGTTCGCGCACTCCCCCGATCGAGCGTCCTGCTGCCCAACATGGCATGGCGCCTTGGCCCTTTTCACCCCTCCCGGCGGCCCTGTAGGGCGCTCGCGAGGTTGGCGGAGCCGGCGAACTCGATCTCCGTGCCCGAGGAGAGCCCGCGCGCGAGGCGCGTGACCCGGACGCCCAGGGGGTTCAGCTTCTCCGCGAGGTAGGTGGCCGTGACGTCGCCCTCCACGGTGGGATTGAGGGCGAGGATCACCTCCTCGAAGGAGCCCCCCTTCACCCGCTCCAAAAGCTCGGCGATCTTCAGCTCCTCCGGCCCCACGCCCTCGGACGGCGCGAGCCGGCCCAGGAGCACGTGGTAGAGGCCCCTGTAGGCGCCGGTCTTCTCGAGCGCGATGACGTCGCGCGGCATCTCCACCACGCAGAGGAGGCGGCCGTCGCGCAAGGGATTCTGGCAGATGGAGCAGCGCGCGCCCTCGGCGATGTGGAAGCAGACCTTGCAGGAGCGGAGATTTTTCCTGAGGTCGCGTATGGCAAAGGCGAACTCCATGGCCTCGTCCTTGCCGCACTTCAGGAAATAATACGCGAGGCGCTCGGCCGACTGCTTGCCCACGCCGGGAAGCTTTAAAAAGGCCTCCACGAGGCGCGCGAGGCTCTTGGGATAGGGGCCGGTCGACTCGTCGGGCATGGAGGCGCCGCTCCGTTCATCCGGGGCCGGGGAAGGGAAGGCCGAACTGGGAAAGGTCAAGCCCGTGGCCGATGCCTTGCATCTCCTCCTGCGCGGCCTCGGCGGATTTCTTGCGCGCGGCCGAAACCGCCGCCACGATGAGGTCCTGGAGCATCTCGCGCTCGGCCGGATCCACGACCTCCTCCTCCAGCGTAATCGACAATAGCTCGCCCAGGCCGTTCACTTCCGCCCGCACCATGCCCCCGCCCGAGGCGCCGGCGACCTTGAGGTCCCGGAGCTTCGCCTGCATCTCCCGGACGCGGCCGAGCATGTCCGGAAGGTCTTTCATGATCTTCAAAAGGTTCATGGGGCTCCGTCCTTTCCGAGGCTTTTCGCAACGGCCCCGTTTCAGGGCCCCGCTTCCGGCGTGGCGGAGGCGCGGAGCTTCAACAGGGCTTCGATCTCCCGTAGCTCCGCCTCCAGCCGGTCCTCTTGCAGGGGATCGTAAGACGCGTCGTCCGAGTACGCGGCAAGCGCCTTGCCGATCTCCCTCAACCGCTCGAGGGCCAGAGCGCGCCGCTCGGCCTCGGCCAGGCGCCGCCGGGCCCGCGCGTTCGCCTCCCCGCCCGCCTCGGAGGCGGAGGAGGCGAGAAATTCAACCTGCCCGGTCGCCGTCTCCGGAGGGAGGCTCGATCCGGCCGGAGAGAAGGCCTGGCCCCGGCTCTCCTCGCCCATCTTCTGGATCTCCTGGGTGCGCCTGGCGATGGCGCTGTGCCGATCGATCTCCTTGGACCATTGCGTGACCAGCACGAAGAGGACGATGCCGCTCGAGACGAGGATCACGGCGTTGGCGAATTGCGCGCCCTGGGGATTGTTCTCGGGCTTGGCAATGCGCCTCAGGGCGATGACGCCCAGCCACACGCCCACCACCGAGGTCATCCCGAAGGTGAAAAGCCCAAGCAGCCCGAGGATCAGCCCGAAAACGGCCAGGGTGAAGACCTGGGCCTTCTCTTTTTCATCCGCGTGTCCGACCGGCATTTTTCTTCCTCGCGGGATCGACGCTTCGAAGCTTTTATATCCTTCCTCGCCCCCTCAACCCAAAAGGCGCACCCAACGCCAGGCGCCAAAGGCCCAGAGCGAAACTACCAGGAGTATAGGGCCCCAGGCAAAGATGCGCAAGCGCCTTGTTCCCTCGGCCGGGGCCGGAAGCCGCCTCGTTAGGACCGGGGCGGCGAGGAGCGCGGCCCCGAGCGCGAAGAACACATACCCAAAGGGGTGAAAGGCCCACGCCTCGCTTAGGCGGCCGTGCGCAATGGCCGTGCAGGACCTCGTGAGGCCGCACGCCGGGCACGGAAGGCCGGAAAGGCGCTTGAACCAGCAGACCTCCACGGAGGGGAGCGTCTCTGGCGTGAAGAGAAGGCTCGCCGCGAAAAAGACTGCGGCCGCGAGGCTTCCGGCCTTGAGAAGGGCGTTCTTCCGCACGGCGCTTACCCGATCTCCATGGGGAGCTCCTTCTTGAGCTCGCTCATCCTCACGAGGTAGACCACGATCACCACTAATGCGGCGGGGCCGCTTATTATTGTCAGACAGGGAATCAAGCCGCAGGCCGCAAGGATGGCATACACGAGCGCGAGCGGGCCGTTGCAGTCCCCGTGGCGGGTTTCCCCCCGGGAATAAAAATAATTGGCATAGGACTTCGAGAGCTTGGGGAAGACGAAAAAGTTCCAGATGAAGTTGAAACACGGGATGAGGAGGAGCCACACGAGATTCGGCTCCATCTCTTGGTGCTCCCTGGGCACCCGCCGGTACATGTCCGAAACGATGAAGGAAGTCGCCACGTTGATGACAAAGAAGAGAACCGAGATGCCGCCCATGAACATCCAAAAGAGCCGCTGATCCATAATTCCATCTCCGATTCCGAACGCCATGGCCGCTCCTTTCTCCGATTGGTTTCGAAGGCGCCCTTTCCGCGCCCTTCTACTATAGCGTTCCGAGGTTGCTTCTCAAGCCGAATTCCCGGGCGGCATGGTTTCCCGCACGAAGGCGAGGGCCTCCTCCCGGGTGGCGAGCCGCCCCTCGAGCCGCGCGTCCTCCACGGCCTCCAGGATCACGGAGAAGCGGGGCCCGGGCGCATGGCCCAGGGCGATGAGGTCGTGGCCGGTAAGGAGCGGCGCCTCTGGCTCGGGCCGGGCGCGCTCCTCCTCCCATGCGCGGAGGGCGTACTCGTAAGGCGCGAGGTCGCCGTGGCTAGCGAGGCAGTCGAGCCGGTGGAGCTCGAGGTGCAGGGAAAAGAGGGGGTCGCGGAGCGCCCGCCGGCGCTTGGCCTCGCGCATCTCCTGGAGCGAGGCGAGGCGCATGTGCCCGCGCACGAGCGCGGTCACCCCTTCCACGAGGACGGACGGTCGCCTCAGCCGTTCGAGAATGGCGCGGGAGGAGCGCGCGCCCTCCTCCGGGTGCTCGTGGAAGCGGATGCGGTCGGTGAGGCTTAACGTTCCGGCCTTGCCCACATCGTGGAGGAGCGCGGCCCACGCGAGGGCGGGGTCCGAGCCCGCAGGAAGGGCGTCGAGCATGAGGGCCGTGTGCGTGAAGACGTCGCCCTCCGGGTGGAAGGCCTCGGGCTGCGGCAGGCCCCTGAGCGACGCGACCTCGGGCAGGACGTGGAGCAGGAGGTGCGTCTCCTCGAGCAAGCGGAGCGCCCTCCCGGCATGGCCCGAGGTGAGCATCCGGGTGAGCTCCCCGGCCGTGCGCTCGGCGCTCACGAGCCGCGCGAGGCCCGCAAGCCTTTGGACGGCCGCACGCGTCTCGGCCTCGAGTTCGAACTCGAGCGCCGCGGCGAAGCGCACCGCCCGGAGAAGGCGCAGGTGGTCCTCGGAAAAGCGCCGCCCGGGGTCGCCGATCGCGCGGACGAGGCGCCGCTCCAGGTCCTCCCGGCCGCGCACGAAATCCAGGATCGTCCGGCCCTCGGGGTCGTACAGGAGGCCGTTCACCGTGAAATCGCGCCGGAGCACGTCCTCCCTCGCGCTCGAGAAGCGGACCGCGTCGGGCCGACGGCCGTCTCCCGAGGGACTGTCCGCGCGGAAGGTCGCGACCTCCACCTGGCGGCCCGCCTCGCGCACGAGCATCACGCCGAAGGCGCGTCCCACGCCCACGGTCTTGGGAAAGAGCCCCTCGATCGCCTCGGGGGTTGCGCTCGTGGCGATGTCCCAGTCCACAGGCGCGCGCCCGAGGAGCATGTCGCGCACGCACCCGCCGCAGAAATAGGCCTCGTGCCCGGCCCGGCGCAGGGCCCGGAGGATTCCGAGCGCTGTCGCCTCGGGCGGCGGGCAGTCCTTGACAAGCCGGGTCGCTTCGGCCTCCCCTTTTCCTTTGTGCATGCCTACTAAGGTAGCCGTTTTTCGCGCAAGGTCAACCGGAGAATGGGGCGGAGAGGGAGTCTTTCCCCGCGTCCGATAACGCCGCCGCGATATGGGAAGGCAAAGCGAGCGGGAAACCATCTCACGGTAGAAGCGGTCCGGAGCGGTATTTCCGTAAGCAGTTGACCGATATTCTACAAGAACCGTTCCCGCTTTGCCGATAGAGCTTAAGAGGAAGAAAAGCCGTTTCGCGCGACGGGCGGAGCGCCGGCGAGGCTTTCCAGGCCTCCGCGCGTGCCGCGCCCCTCGGCAAGGCCCTGAAAGGTTCGCGAGGACCGCCATGAGCGACAAGACGATCGTGCTGAAGAAGGACGGGCATTTCTACATCATCAACAGCGCCACGGGCGACGAGCGGGAGATCCTGCTCACCATCCTCGAATACAGCGAGAACCGGAAGTACAACATCAGCCGGAACGAGGTCCTGGCCCTGATCAAGGAGCTCGGCTACGAGCTCGAGGTCTACCAGAACTTCGGCATGGTGAGCTGACAGCCTCCGGCGTCCCGCCATCCCCCGGTCCACCTCCCACGACCCCTCCCCTTCCCGCGGAGGGGTTTTTGTCCCTCATGCCCTGCGATGCGCCGCAAGATCCTTCCTCGGAAGGATGGGCCATGAAGCGGGATTCCGTAATGGGAGGCCTTTTTCCGCGCCCTTGTTCCATGGCTTTTTACCATTGCATGGGGTTGGACGGGAAACGGACCGGGAAAGGAGTGCGCCGGCCTCACGCCGTGGCGGGCGGAAGGAACGAGGAGACGCCCTTGAGGAGGGCGGTCGTCCCCGTCTGGAGCAGGGTCTCTTTTAGGTTCGACTGCGAAACCGCCTCGAGCAGTTGCTCGATGGAAGTCCGCGCAAGGGGGAGTCCGCCCGTGCCCTCGCGCATCGCGTTTTCGACCGTGGCGGCGAGGCGGGGGACATAGCCGTTCTCCTTGCCGAAGAGGTCGCGCACCGCGGTGAGGTTCTCCTCCACCGCGGCGAGGAGCCGGTTCGTGTCGAGCACGAGCGTGTCGTCCTCCGCGGAGGTGACGCCGATGAGGCCGAGGGAATTGTACACCGACGGCGCGCCGGTCTGTTTTTGGAGAGGGGAGAGGCCGCGCGCAAGGCCCGTCATGGCGCGCTTGAGTTGCCGCAGGCCGCTCGCGAGCTGCGCGCGCTGGAAGGTGAGCCGCTCGCCCGTCCGCGGGATGAGGCCCGCCTCCTCGGCGCATTGCAGGCCCTCGGGCTGGCCGAAGACCTCGGCGGTGCTCTCCTCCTGCAGGCGGATGCGCACGCGCGCGACGGGGTCGAGCTCGTAGAGAAGGCCGGTCTTGGGGTTGAGGGCGGCGTTGAGCGCCTCCATGGCCTTGTTGAAGTCCGCCACGAGGGGCTCGAGCGCCTCCGCGAGGCTTTGTCCGTTCGCCGCCACGTCGATTTCCACGGGCCGGTCCGTCGCGCCCTTGAGCGTGAGGCGCAAGCCGGGGATGGCCCCCTCCACGACATTTTGGGCATGGCGAGACCCCCGGCCGTCCACCGATAGGGAGGCCCCGCTCGGCAAGACAAGCTCGTTCGAAAAGACGATTCCCCCCTCCTCGCCCACCTCGATGAGACCGAGCGCCTCCAGGACGCCGTCCGGGTCCTGGACCCGGAGCCCCTGCGGTCCCGCCGAGGCGGACGTAAGGCGCAGGCGGCCGGCCACGACCGTGGCCCTCGTCCCGTGCGCGGCCGTGCCTCCGTCGAGGCGGCCGTTCTGGTTCGCGTCCTCGGACCGGTAATAGGCGCTGGTCCGCAGGTACGGGTCCGCATCGTCCAGCTTCCCGTTGCCGTTCAGGTCCTCCCCCCGGTTGATGACGTCGGCGATGTCGGAGAGGCGGTCCGTGGCCGCGACCTCGACCTCCACGCCGTTCAAGGCAAAGGTCCCGGACAGGCCCAGGGCCCTTTCCTCGGGCAGCTCCGGAGAGAAATACGCGCCCTCGGCCGCGTGGGCGGCCGCGAGGCTGGACACCGTCACGGAATACGTTCCGGGCATCGCGTCGCGGCCGGCAAGCTCCGGCACCACCGCGGACTCCCCACCCGAGACGGAGACCGCGGCGAGCGCGCTGCCGCTCGCGAGTCCCTGCAAGGTGTTATACAGGCCGGAGAGGGCGTCCTCCACGGGCTCGAAAGCCCGCAGGACGCGGTCGAGCTCCTCCCGGGAAAAGCGCCGCACGATTTCGATGGCGTCGGGCCGGTTGGCCCACTTGCGAATTTGTCCCCGCTCCTGGAAGACCGCGCGGGCGCCGGCGGCCGAGCCTGCGTGCAGAACCCTCGGCATGGGCCGGGCGCTCAGGCCGTAGAGGAGGGACCCGCGGCCGGCGAGAAGCCGGCTGGAGGTGTCGTCGTCGAGGTAGGCGAGCTCGCGCACTACCGTCTCCGGCGTGCCGTTGCCGTCGAGGTCGACGCTCGTCTCGGTCGAGCCCGCCACGGCGATCACGCGGCCGGACTCGTCGAGCGCGGTTTCAAGCCGGATGTCGGTCCGGGCGTTCCCCCCGCCCTGTTCTTCCAGCCAACGCTGCTGCGCGGCCGCGTGCCGGCTCTCAAAGGCGAAGAGGCGCAGGAGCGCGTTCTGCCGGTTCGCCCCCTGGACCGATCCCCCCCCGGATTCGCCCACGGGCACGGTATACTCAAGCGCCTCGTCTGCAGGGGCGGCCTCCTCTTTCGCCGGGAGAGGAGACGCGCCCTGCGCAAGGGAGGTGCGGGGCGTTTCGCGGAAGGCCGGCTGGGAGCGAGGCACCTTCTCCGTCCGGACCCCCTGCCGGCCGAGCCACGCGCGCGAGGCCTCTCGGACCACGGAGGCGGCGCGGCCGGGCGCCGCTTCCGATAAAGCGGGGGCCGGGGCATCGGGCGCGCGGGCCGCGAGCGCGCCGCGGCCCCGAAGAAAGGGAAACGCTTCCGGTCGAAGGAAAGAAAGCGAGCCCGGCAGGGACGCGGTCCGCATGGCGGGTCCTTCCCTGGACATTCATTCCCACCCGCCGTCCTGGCGGGCGGCTGGCCCGGAGCGACAGGGTCGGGACGGAATCAGACCATCACGTCGACGCGATAGCCCTTGCCCTCCTCGGGCGGCGGGCTCTCGTCCACGCTCCGGTCCTTTTCGCGCTCCCTGGCCCGGGACTCCTGCTGGGCCTCACGCGCGCGTGTCTCATCCGAGGGAGGCGCCTGCTGCGCTGCCTGCGACGCATAGGCTTGCGAAAGACTCGCCACCCCTCCGACAGGATCGATCGCCACGGTTTTCCCCCTTGGTCATGGCTCACCGTGTCCGATAATACCGTCGAATGACGCCTTTCACCCATTGACTGTACGTTTTGGACCCTGCCATGTCAACGTTCAGGCCTCCGGAAAATACGAAAAAAGTTGACGGGGCGATTTTTGGGGACTCGGCGCGGTCCTGGGGAGAAAGGCGAGAGCCATAACCGCTTCTCGAACAAGGAGTTCCGCGCCCGCTCCCAAGCGGAGCCTCGCGAGTTCTTTTCCGTGCGGGAAAAAAGGCGCCGATCCCGGCAAATTCCCCCGGCCTTTTCCGAAATTGGTTGAAGACGGGGGCCCTGCTTGACCGATAAAATTCATAAGCCGAAATCCCGTTCCGCGGGAGGGACCCATGGAGGAAACCCCACGATGAGATCCAGCCACGGATTGCTCCTTGCCGCCGCCTTCGCGCTCGGCTCCTTTTCGGGCTGCGACTGGCTCCAAGAGCTCACCCGGCCGCCGGAGCCCAAGAAGGAAGCCGTCCCGGCCAAGGCGCCCGCGCCCCCTGAGCGCGATTACGTGCGCCCGGAAGAGCAGCGCCAGATGGGCCTCCGGTACGATCCCGAGGTCTTTGAAAAGGGCGCCTACCGGCCGGACGAGCTCAAGAACATGATCACCAGCCCCGGCTTCGACGCCATTGCCCAGCAGACCTTCGCCGAGGCGGGCGGCGACTTCGACGTGGATGTGGACCGCACGGGCGAGCGCATGATCTTCTCCACCACCCGCTACGGCCGGAATCCCGAGATCGTGATCCAGTCCATCAAGGGCACGGCCGTCACCCTCTTCACGGGCGACCCGGCGAGCGACATGATGCCCAAGTTCAATCCGGACGGGACGCAGGTGGTCTGGTGCTCCAACCGCTACGGCAACTGGGACCTCCTCCTCTGCCCCTCGGACCGGACGCCGAACACGCGGCCGCAGCAACTCACCCAGAGCACGGAGGACGAGATCCATCCCACCTGGAGCCCGGACGGACGGATGCTCGCCTTTTCGCGTTACAACGCCATGGACGGCCTGTGGCGGATCTGGGTCCTGAACCTCGAGAACCGGTACCTTTCCGCCATCACCGAGGGGCTCTTCCCCGAGTTCCGACCCCTCGTCGAGCCGGCCGCAAAGGGCAAGACGACCTACACCCTCCTCTACCAGAAACACCGCAAGCGCGACATCCCGTGGTACAGCGTCTGGTCGATCCCCATCGTGATGAACGCCGACGGCGCGGTGGAGGTGGCCGGGCCGCCCACCGAGATCGTCGCCAACGACCAGTGGGCCGCCATCAATCCCTGCTGGAGCCCGGACGGCGAGTACGTCGCCTTCGCGGCCGTGCGCAAGAGCCCGGTGGCCCAGTGGGAGGCGCGGATCTACAAGGCCGACGACATCTGGGTGGTGCGGCGCGACGGGGCGGACCTCACGCAGATCACGAGCCACGCCGCGCCGGACTGGGGTCCCTGCTGGGCGCGGGACCCGGAAAGCCCCGCCCGGGCCGGGCGGCTCTACTTCGACTCCCTGCGCAACGGCCACGAGAACATCTGGAGCGTGCGGCCCATCATCGCCGGCCTCGTTGCGGACCAAGGCGCCGCGCCGCAGGCGCCGTGAGCGCGAGGCGGGAAGCGCCGTCTTCCCGCCCCCAGGACCGCGGGCAGGGGAGGCCCGCCTGACGAGAAGAAAGCCGGGGGTTCATGTTCCTGCCACTCCCTCCCTCCAAGCGATTCCTGCTCGCGGGGCTCCTCTTTGGAGCGGCCGCGGCCCTGGCCGGGTGCGTGGAGCCGAGCGAAGTGCGCTTCGCCACGCGCGCGCTTCAGCCCGTGAACTCCCTCAACGAGCGCGCGGACGACCCCGCGGCCCTGACCACCATCCGGAGCGTGGCCGTCCTCCCCTTCGACAACCTCTCGGGCGAAGCGAGCTTTGATCCGCTTGTCTTCGCCCAGACCTTCGCCGGGCAGCTCTCGCGCTTCGGGCGGGTGCGGGTGGTCTTTCCGCAGGAGGCCCTGCGCCTCCTCGACCGGGAGAACGAGGAGGTCTGGCGCCACAACGAGGACCTCCGGCGACTTCGCCTCCTCGGCCGCGATCCCGGGGCCGAGCGCGCGGAGCGCGCCGAGAGCGGCCTCGTCACCGTCACGGAATCGGACGACAAGCCCAAGGAGCCGCTCAACCCCATGCGCCGCGAGGAGGACGCCGTGAAGCTCGGCCGGATGCTGGGGGTGGACGCGGTCTTCGTGGGGACGGTGACCGCCTACGATCCCTATTACCGCCCCCGCATCGCGGTGACGGCGCGGGCGCTCGCCACGGGCCGCGGCGACGCGGCGAGCCAAGCGCTGCGGGAGCTCACCCAGTGGGGCATCCCGCGGAACCTCGAAGGCGCGCGCGGGGCCGTCTGGCTCCGGCAGCAGCTATTCGACGGCCGCGAGGGGGGCATCGCGCGCGACATTTACCTCTTCGCCCGCAACCGCCACACCGAGGACCAGCCGTACGACACGGAGATCTACCTCCGCAGCATGGACCGCTTCTTCGAGTTCGTGACCGGGACCCTGGCGGACCGATTCCTCGACGCCCGAAAGGACGCCGCCGAGGAGGCCCTGAAGCGCGCCGAGGCCGAGGCCGCCAAGCGGAAGGTGGAGAAGGAGTCGATCCTCGCCCGGGTGCGCGCGCTCGTGGCGCCCCCGGCCGAGCTTCCCGACCCGGATGCGCTGATCCAGGAGAACCTGCCCGACCGGCGCGATCACTCCTGGCGGCCAAGGGTCTACGGCCTCGCCCGCCCGGACAAGGTCGAGGAGACCCCGCCCGAGCCCGTGCGCGGGGCCGTGATCCGGCCGGAACCCTCACCCGATCAATAACACCGCCCGGGCCGTCGCCCCCGCCCCGCCCCTCGGCCGGTCGCAGCGCCGTCTCCTTCTCCCTCTTTTCTTTTGACAAGCGAGTCCCGCGGCCTTTCAATGAGGGTCGGACGAGAGGGGCGCCCGCGCGTGGCGATGCCCGCTGCGGCGATCCGGGAACTTGGGAAAAGGAGGGTTGGGATGGACATCTACGAAGCCGTTCGCAAGCGCTACAGCTGCCGCTCCTACAGCAACCGGCCGGTGCCCGAGGACTTGCTGGACAAGATCCTGGACGCGGCGCGCCTGGCGCCCTCGGCCAACAACCGCCAGCGCTGGCGCGTGGTG
The DNA here is from genome assembly GCA_043802275.1 of Planctomycetota bacterium. GTDB lineage: Bacteria > Planctomycetota > SZUA-567 > SZUA-567 > JAFGNG01 > JAZDLH01. The sequence goes on along the minus strand of JAZDLH010000022.1, from coordinate 3,638 downwards.
ACGGTGCGGGACGCCACCGCGCGCAAGAAGCTCGCCGAGGCGGCCCGCGGCCAGACCTTCGTCTCCGAGGCGCCCGTGGTCCTGGCCTTCTGCTCCGAGGGCGACAACGGTCACGTCATGACCTGCGGCCAGCCGAGCTACCCGATCGACGCGGCAATCTTCATCGACCACGTCTCGCTCCTCTGCGCCGCCGAGGGACTGGGAACCTGCTGGATCGGGGCCTTCCACGAGGACCAGGCGCAGAAGCTCCTCGGCATCCCCAGGGAGGTGCGCGTGATCGAGCTCATGCCCGTGGGCTTCCCCACGGACCGGGCGCCCGCCGCGCGCAGCCGCCTCCCATTGGAGAAGATCGTGCACCGCGAACGGTGGTAGGGAGGAGAAGAAGACGATGAACGCTTTCGGCACGGGCGCCGCGGGCGAGGCGCTCGCCGAGCTCGCCGTGAACACCCTGAGATTTCTCTCGGCCGACGCGGTCCAGGCCGCGGACAGCGGCCACCCGGGTTTGCCCATGGGCGCGGCGGACCTAGCGCACGTGCTCTGGACGAAGTTCCTTCGCGTGGACCCGGCCGACCCCCTGTGGATCAACCGCGACCGCTTCGCGCTCTCGGCCGGGCACGGCTCGGCCCTCCTCTACTCGCTCCTCCACCTCGCGGGATTCGACCTCTCGCTCGATGACTTAAAGGCCTTCCGCCAGTACGGGAGCAAGACCCCGGGACACCCCGAGTTCGGCCACACGCCGGGCGTGGACACCACCTCCGGGCCCCTCGGCGCGGGCTTCACGAACGCCGTGGGCTTCGCCCTGGCAGAGCGGATGCTCGCCGAGCGCTTCAACACCCCCGGCCACCCGCTCATCGACCACTACACCTATGTCCTCGCAAGCGACGGCTGCTTCATGGAGGGCGTGACCTCCGAGGCCGCGAGCCTCGCCGGGCACCTCGGCCTCGGCAAGCTCATCTGCCTCTACGACGACAACGAGATCACCATCGAAGGCCCGACGGACCTGGCCTTCACCGAGGACGTGAACGGCCGCTTCGAGGCCTACGGCTGGCACGTGCAGGACGTCGGCGGCCACGACTGCGCGGCGGTCGAAAACGCCCTCCGCGCCGCCCAGACCGAGCCGTCGCGGCCGAGCCTCGTCGTCTGCCACACCGTGATCGGCCGGGGCGCCCCCACCAAGGCGGGCACGGCCGAGGCGCACGGCGCGCCCCTGGGCGAGGCGGAGCTCGCCGCGGCCAAGCGCGCCCTCGGCTGGCCGGCGGAGGCCCGGTTCCTCGTGCCCGAACCCGTCCGCGCGCTCTGGCAAGGGCGGCGGGAGGAGTGGCGGGGCGTCCGCGAGGCATGGGACGAGCTCTTGGGACTCTACCGCGCGAAGCACCCCGGGCAGGCCCGCGCCTTCGACCGGGCGGTCGCGGGCGGGCTTCCCCGGAAGCTCCGGCATGCCGTTCCCCCCTTCCCCGCGGGCAAGGCCCAGGCCACCCGCTCGAGCGGCGGCGAGATCCTAAACCGCCTCGCCCGGGCCGTGCCGGAGCTCGTGGGCGGCTCCGCGGACCTTGCGCCCAGCACGCGCACGGAGCTCAAGGGGAGCCCCTTCCTCGGACCGGGCCGCTTCGGCGGCCGGAACATCCACTTCGGCGTGCGCGAGCACGCCATGGGCCACGTCTCGAACGGCCTTGCGCTTCACGGGGGATTCATCCCCTTCTGCGCCACCTTCCTCGTCTTCGCCGATTACATGCGGCCGGCCCTGCGCCTCGCCGCGCTCATGCGCCGGCGCGTGCTCTTCTACTACACCCACGACAGCATCTTCGTGGGCGAGGACGGCCCCACGCACCAGCCGGTGGAGCACTTGGCGAGCCTCCGCTCGATTCCCCGCTTGCGCGTCATGCGCCCCTGCGACGCGAACGAGGCGGCCGAGGCCTTCTGCCTCGCGCTCGAGCGCCGCGACGGACCCACGGCCTTTTCGCTCACCCGGCAGAACCTCCCCACCCTCGACCGAACGGCCTTGGCCCCGGCTTCCCTTGCGAAGCGCGGGGCCTATATCCTGAAGGAGGCGCCGGGCGGAAGGCCCGACCTCATCCTCCTCGCCTCGGGAAGCGAGGTGCACGTCGCGCTCGAGGCGGCCGCCCGGCTCGAGGCCGAGGGGATGAAACCCCGCGTCGTCAGCATGGTCTGCATGGAGCTCTTCGAAGAGCAGCCCCAAGGCTACCGCCGCAAACTCCTCCCCCGGCGCGTGAGGCGCCGCGTGGCGATCGAGGCCTCCCTCGATCCGCACTGGGACCGGTACGTGGGGGACAAGGGGATCGTGGTGGGGCTGCGGGATTTCGGGGTTTCCGGCCCGTACCAGGTTCTCGCCCGCGCCTTCGGCCTCACCGCGGACGGGGTGCTCGACCGCATGCGACAGGCGAAGCTCATCTGAGGACGCGCCGCCGTCCGGGGATATCTTGGAACGCCTTGCCCGGGAAAGCCCTTCCAGGCGGGGGCCATTTCTTGAAGTTATAGCGTATGTTTCGGGGGTTTCCCCAGTTCCGCCCCCTTCGACAAAAGAGCGGTCTCGTCTCCACGAGGCCGCTCTTCTTTTTACCGTCTTGATGTGTGCCGCCCGGGTGTTTACAGATCCTGGGGTTTCACCGTGGCGCGCTTGTTGGCCTTGGTCCGCTCGATGGCGGCGTCCAGAAGGGAATAAACCTTGCCGTTCAGGGCGCCGAGCGAGTCCGCCGAGGTCATGCACCCCTTGCTGCGGATGTGGGCCTTCACCTTGCTGGCCACCACGAGGGACTCGCATCCCCCCTTCTGGCCCTTCTTCTCCGCCTTCTTTTTTGCCATCTTCCCGTCTCCTTTTTCGGTTGGACTTGAGGCGAAGGCCCCCTTGGGCCCCGTCTTTGGTCTCCAATTGTAGGTTTGGGGCCTATCGTGTCAAGGAGGATTCTTCCGAAAAAAATTGATTCCGCCGCGCGGAGAGGTATCCCTGGAGGATGATCTGCGCGGCCACGGCGTCGATCTTGCGCCTCCGCCTTCCCCTGGAGAGGCCCGAGGCGCGCAGGCAATTCTTCGCGGAGACGGAGCTCAGGCGCTCGTCCCAGAGCTCCACCGCGAGCCCCTTCGCGCGCAGGGCCTCGGCGAAGGCCTCGCACGCGCGCGCCTGGGGGCCCTTCCGGCCGTTCAGGCGGCGCGCGAGCCCCACCACGACCGTTTCCGCGCCCTCCTCCCGCGCGACCTCCGCGACCCTTTCGCAGGCCTCCCCGGCGGAGGCGACCGGAAGCGTCTCGAGGGGCGACGCGATCACGCCCCTTTCGTCGGAGAGGGCCAGCCCCACGCGCTTCTCGCCGAAATCCACGCCCAGGTGCCGCATCAAAGGAGCTCCACCCGGCCCGAGCGCCGGAGCTCTTCCACCACCTCGCGCACGGACTCGGCCCGGTCCTTGCGGCAGACGAGCACCCGTCGGGGGTCTCCACCACGATGAGATCCTCCACGCCCACGAGCGCCACGAGCCGCCCGGCGCGGACCGTGTTCCCGCGCGCGTCCACGGCCACCACCGGGCCCAAAACCACGTTTCCCAAGGCGTCGGGCGCATGATGGCGCGCCAGGGCCGCCCAGGAGCCCACGTCGTCCCACGCGAAGGCCGCGCGCACCACCCGAACGCC
>JAZDLH010000021.1:0-24857 GCA_043802275.1 Planctomycetota bacterium | reverse complement strand
GCCACGCCGCGGTCGGCGCGGAGGCGGCCGAACTGGGTCTGCTGGTCGCTCAAGCGCCTGCCGGAGCGCGCTACGACCTCGAGCGCGCGCACGATCCGGCGGAGGTCGTTCGGGTGGATCTTCTCCGCGGCCCGCGGATCGAGGGCGGAGAGCCTCTCGTGGAGCGCGCCGGCCCCCTTCGCCCGCGCCTCTTCGAGGAGCGACCGGCGGAGCGCCTCGTCCGCGGAGGGGCCGTCGAACAGGCCCTCGGTGAGCGCCTTGTAGTAGAGGGCCGTGCCGCCCGAGAGGATGTGTCTCTTTCCCCGCGACTCGATATCGGCGAGGGCGGCCTCGGCGCGGGCGAGATATTCCGCCACGGAGAAGCCCTCCCACGGGTCCACGATGTCCACGCACCAGTGCCGCACGCGCGCGAGCGCCCGGGGCCCGGGCTTGGCCGTGCCGATGTCCATGCGCCGATAGATCTTCATGGAATCGACCGAGACGATCTCGGCCCCGGCGCGCTCGGCAAGGCAGAGCGCCAGGCGCTCCTTGCCGCTCGCGGTGGGCCCGAGGAGGATGCGCAAGGGTGGCTTCACGTCCGGCCGAACCTCCGGTTCAAGTCCTCGATCGTGAGGGTGAGGCTGATCGGCCGGCCGTGCGGACAGGTGAGAGGCGTCCGCTCCTCTTCGAGCCGCTCGAGCAGGGCCACGACCGCCCCCTCGGGCAGGCGCTCGCCCGCCTTGACCGCGGCCCGGCAGGCGAGGGTCTTGAGGAACGGCTCGGCAAGCTCCCGCGTCGGCACCTTGCCCCCGGCAAGCTCGGCGAGCGTGTCGCGTAGGAGGGGTCCGAGGCGCACCCCCGCAAGCGCCGCCGGCGCCGCCTGGATGGCGATCGTCCGCTCGCCGAAGGGCTCGGCCTGGAAGCCCATGCGCGCGAGCTCTCCCTCGAGCTCGTGGAAGACGGCCCACTCGTCCGGCCGGAGCTCCACGACCGCGGGCACCAGGAGCTTCTGGCTAAAGACCGGGCCGGAGGCGGAGCGGAGCTCCTCGTAAAGGAGCCGCTCGTGGAGCGCATGCTGGTCGATGAGCATGACGCCCGCCTCGCACTCCACGCAGAGCACGCGGCCGTGGGCCTGCCCGAGCACGCGGTAGAGCGGTCGCCGGGGAAGCTCGGCCTCGGAGAAGACCCTGCCCTGCGCCGTCCTAGCGGGGGCGTCCCCTGCGGGTAGGGCTTCCCCCTCGACAATGATAATCGTGTCCCCCGGGACCGGGGCGTCCCCTGCGGGTAGGGCTTCCCCTTCTGCGGGCGGCCGGGAGAGGCGGACCGGGACGTCGTACCGCCTGGCAAACCGCATGGAGGGATGCTTGCGCGAGGGAATTTCCGCGGTCGGGACATACGCCGGGGCCGCTTCCGCGGCTTTCTGCCTTTCGCGTAAGGATTCGGTCCTTCCCCCCCGCCCGGCCGAGGCATCCGCCCCCCGGCCCTCTTTGCCCTCCGGCGGGGAGGGCGCGGGGGGGGCTGCCTCGCCCCGGAGCGCCTGGGCGACGGCGCGGTGGACACTCCCCAGGACCTTGCGCTCCTCTTCGAAGCGCACCTCCTGCTTGGTGGGATGCACGTTCACATCCACGCGCCCCGGGTCCACGGCGAGGAAAATAAACGCCACCGGGTACCGGCGCGGCGGAAGCGCCCCCTCGAAGCCCTGGCGCACCACGTGCACGAGCGGCGGATGGAGAATCCAGCGCCGGTTGAGAAAGACGTGGATCCCCCGGGCGTTCGCCTGCGATTCCGGCGGCCGGGCGATGAAGCCCGACACCGCAAGGCCCGCTTCGGCGCGGTACTCGACGGGGAGAAGCGCCTCCCGGGTCTCCCGGCCGAAGAGGTCGCCGATGCGCGCGCGGACGTCCGCCACGGCCGGGAGGTCGAAGACCTCCTTCCCGTTCGATTGCAGGCGGAAGGAGACCTCCGGATGGGCGAGGGAGAGGCAGGCGAGGAGGCGATGCACCGCCGCGGCTTCGGCCTGGGGGCTTTTGAGAAATTTACGGCGGGCGGGCGTGTTGAAGAAGAGGTCTCGGACCGCGACCGTGGTCCCCCGGGCGCGCGCGCGCGGCTCCTCCCCCCCGGCCTCGCCCCCCGCGACCGAAAGCGCGTGGCCCGAGGCTCCCGCCCCCCCGGTGGAGCTTGCGATCTCCAGCCGGCTCACCGCCGCGATGCTCGAGAGGGCCTCGCCGCGAAAACCCTTGGTGAGAATATGGAAAAGGTCGTCCGCGTCGCGGATCTTGCTCGTGGCGTGCGGCCGGACCGCGAGGGCGAGCTCGCGGGAGGGGATCCCCTCCCCGTCGTCGATCACGCGGATCAAGCTCCGTCCGCCCTCGGAAATTTCCACCTCGACGCGTCCGGCGCTCGCGTCGATGGCGTTCTCCACGAGCTCCTTGACGGCATTCGCCGGCCGCTCGAGGATCTCGCCCGCGGCGATGCGGTTCCAGACCTTCTCGGGAAGCACGCGGATTTCAGGCATCGATCTCCTCCACCCTCAGGCCCGCCGCCCGGAGCGCGGCGGACGCAACTCCCGGCCCGGGCCGGAGCCCTCCCTCCCGCCAGGAGGATCGCACCCCGCAGGAGGGGCTTCGGGCCTTGAGGATCGCCCTTTCCGAACCGCAGGAGCGCGCGAGATCTGCGAGGCGCCGCGCCCCACGGAGAAAGGCCTCGGTGCGATCCTCTCCCCCGCCCCGCACGAGGACGCGCGCCCGCCCCGCCAAAACCGCCGCCCCGTCCCCGTCCCAGAGCTCGCAGGCCGGCCGGGGCGTGGGGAGGCCCCCCAGCTCCTCGGGACAGGCCGGGAGGAGGGGATCGAGCTCCGTCACCCGCCCGGAAAGCGACGCCGGCCGGGCCGCGCCGTCGTACCGGCAGGAGAGCCCGAACAAACAGGCGCTGACCACGATCGGGGGATGCTTGAGCGGGAAAATAGACATCGATTCCATCAGGATCGAAACGCAGCCACGGCGGTATCCACCTCTCCGGTCATGTGCAGGATATGCGACAAACCCAGGAGGTCGAAGACCTCGCGCACGTTCGGCAGGGGCGCGGCAAGGATGATGTTGCCCCCGTTCTCCTGCGCCTCGGCCAGGGCGCCTATGAAAACTCCCGCCCCCGCGCTGCTTATGTAGTCCAGGGCGGAAAGGTCCGCGACAACTTTATAGACCCCCTCCTCGAACAGAGCGGCGATGGCCTCGTCGAGATCCTCGAAGGTGTGGGCGTCCAGGAACCCCTTGAGATGGACGACGACCACGCCGTTTTCCCTCCGTTCGGTTTGTATCTTGAGCTCCGTCATGCCTCCGATCCTTTCCCTGGCTTCAGGACTGCACGTACTTGACCATGCGCAGCTCGTTGCGAAAGCCCTGTACGAAGGTATATTCCACCTCGTCCATGATTTGGCGCATAAGAAACAGGCCCAGGCCTTTTCGCCTCCCCGCCCGCACGTGTTCCTCGATATTCGGCGGCTCGATCTCTTGCGGGTTGAATTCCGGGCCGGAGTCCTGGATCACCACCTCGAAGACCTTGGCGCTGGCGTTCAGGGTCATGCGGATCGTGAGATGATTCCGCTCCGGGTTGCTGGCCGCCGTGTGCTCCATGACATTCGCCACGGCCTCGTCGACCGCGAGAATGATCTGGTGCATCTCGAGGGAGGGAAACCCGCTGTCCTGGATGATCCCCGCCACGGCCTCGCGGATCTGGGCAAGATACCGGGTCTCGCTTGCGATCACCAGCTCTTTCTGCACATAGCCTGCCATGGAGTTCCTTACTCCGCTCGAAAGGTCACGACGGTCACGTCGTCGTTCTGCTCGGAGGCGCCGGCGTGGACTTCCAGGTCGTCCAACAGGGCCTCGACGAAGGCGTCGCTGGAAAGATCGCTGTGGGTCCGGATGAATTCGTAAAAGCGGTCGTTCGAATACTCTTCCTGCGCCTCGTTCATCAACTCGACCACGCCGTCGGTGTAGAGGACCACGCGGTCGCCGGGGTAGATCTGCAGGGACTGCTCCTGGATCGTCTTCTGGAAGAGGGGCCCCCGGTCGAAGCCGAGGGCGATGCCGTCGGGATTCACGAGCTCCACCGTCCGGGTCGCCCCGCGGTAGACGGCCATGGGATTGTGTCCGGCGCTGGCGGCCAGGATTTCGTGGGTCCGGGCGTTGAGGACCAGGTAGAACGCCGTGACAAACATGCCCCGCCGGATGTCCGCCGCGACCACCTGGTTCGTCCGCACCAGGGTGTCGGCGGCCGAGGTGCTGCTTGCGGCCGCGAAGCGCAGGATCGTGCGCGTCGTAGCCATGATCATGCTGCCCGGGATGCCCTTGCCCGAGACGTCCGCCACGATGATGCCGAGGCGCTCGCGGTCGATGGGGAAGAAATCGTAGTAGTCCCCGCCCACCTCCTTCGCCGGGAGATATGTCCCCTGAATGTCGAGCCCGCGGATCTGGGGGATGCGGGGCGGCAAGAGCTTCATTTGGATCTGGCGCGCCACCTCCAGCTCATCCTCCAGGTGCTGGGCCTCCTTCTCCCGGTCGCGGGCGAGGTGGAGCTGACGGGTCATCCGGTAGAACTGGGTGGCAATGGCGCCGATTTCGTCGGTGGAACGGACCACCGTCTTGTGGGTGAGGTCCCCACGCGCGACGGTGGCCATGTCCTCCAGGAGATTCTTGACCGGCCGGGTCACGCGGCGCGCGATCCAAAGGCAGGTCCCGGCCACGCCCGCCACGAGGAGGAGCCCGGTCAGTATCATGATCTCCTGAAGGTGCTTCTGCTCCCGGTAGATCCGTTCGGCCGAAAGCAAGATATGCACCGAGCCAAGCGTCCGCCCGGTCTCTTCGTCCCGGACCGCCTGGGAGAGGTGGAGGCACGGCATGCCGCGGGCCTGCCCGCTCGCGATCTCCACCCCCTGCACCAGAAGATCCGGTTCCTCCCCCGCTTCTTCCGTATTCTCCGCCGACGGAAGCCACACGGGGGGGCTTGGGCCTTCCTCCGCACTACGTGGCCACAGGGAGGCGATCACCGTGTTTTGGGTATCCACGAGGTACGCATCGATGAGCTCGTTTTCGATCGTGGGCTCCTCGCTCGAGACACGGGGTGGAATCAGGAAAAAATCCCGCAAGGAACCCTCGGTGCCCATGACCCGGTCGATGCGATCGGCAATCTCGGGCGAATCCAGGATCGCGAGCGGGGCTTCGCTCAAGCCAATCCACGGGGTCGCTTCCGGGGCCGCGGGGGTCGGCAAGGCGAACCGGAACTCCTCGCGGTACCGTTGGTTCAGCCGGTCGATCGCTTCCACGGCCTTGGGGACGGACGGGTATTCCAAACGGCCGGCCAGGTCCTGGGCTCCTTGGATCCCGGCCTGCTTGTTCGCCGGATGCTCGGGGTGGAAGGCCAGAAGCTCTGCGCGCGCATCCGAGGGCCCCTTGTACCCAAGGCCCAATATTTTTTTCTCCAAATCCAAGCCGACCCAGCGGACCAGCCCCGCCCGACTTTGAATCCCCGCGACGATGGGCCAGGCGCCCTTATGCCGAGCCCGGGCCAGTAGGATTTGCTTGCCTACAAACTGGAAGGGATTGAGCCAGGTGACCCCGTGGCTCTTGGCGTCGTCCAGGCGCTTTTTTTGCTGGTCCCGTCCCATGAAAAAGCCCCAGCCGCCCAGCACGACGGCCAAGAGGACGCAGACGGGGATGGTGAACTTGGCGGCGAGGCCCAGGCCTCGACGTTCCGACACTTCCTCGGACCAGACGTCCTCCATCTCCATGGGCTCGTTGTCCTGGGCAGCGCCGGGGAACAACCGGTCGCTCTTGCCCCGGCGTCGGAGTCCGGCCAGATTGTAGACGCTGCTGGCGCTCGTGAAGCGGGATTCCGAAGAGCCGCGCTTGGGGCGCTCGGCCTTGAGGAGGCGCGAGGTGGACCGCCGCTCGGCAAAGGTCCTGCTGGAAGGAGGTTTTTGCTTTTTCAGGTCTTCATTGGCCGGGGCGCCCAAGCTGTCCCGCCGCTGAAGCCGAACGGTGCTCCTGCGCTTTTTGGCAAAGCCCCCTGCCCGTTTCGCGCCCTTTGAAGGCTGTGAAACAGGATCGCCTTTTCTGGAGGAGTCGGGGTTTGGCGGATCTTTCTTGCCGTCAGGCACGATATTCACCTTAAAAGCGAAAGGGTAAATACATACCGCTCTTGCCGCCGAGGCTGGCGGAGTAATGAGCCATCGCCTTTCCCTTCGGTCTTTATATTTCTCTATCCCTCTACTACATATGCTGTTAAATCATATAAATCGCGCCTTTCAAGGCAAGCAAGAATTCGCTCGCCCGGTCGATATTTTCCCTGGGAAAGGGTAATGATCCCGTCCACCTCCGGCGCTTCGCACCGCGTACGGCCGAGGCCTCCCCCTTTTGGAGATATCTCTTCGACCAAGACCTCCTCCCGGTTCCCGAGTCGGCTGTCAAGCCACCGGAAGGTCACGCCTTGCTGAACCGCCATAATCTCCGAGGCCCTCAGCTTGCACTCCGCAGGCGGGATTTGCCCGGAAGCTCGCGCGGCGGGCGTGTCTTCTTCTTTCGAATAGGCAAACGCGCCGAGATGCTGGAACCACCCTTCGCCTATGAAGCGCAAGAGCTCCCGGAACTCTCTCTCGGTCTCGCCCGGGAAACCGGCGATGACGCTCGTCCGCAAGGTGAGCTTCGGCACGCGGCGGCGCAATGTCTTAAGCAGGCGCTCGATCTTCCGGCGGGTCACCTTTCGTCCCATGCGGCGAAGGATGCGGGTATTGATGTGTTGGATGGGCAGGTCGAGATACCCGAGGAGCCGCTCCTCGCCGGCCAGTAGGTCGATCACCTCGTCGCTCATATGCGCCGGATGCGCATAGAGAAGCCGGATCCAGGTGTTTCCTGGGATCTTCAAGAGACCCTGCAAGAGATCCGGCAACCGGGACTCTCCCCAGCGATCCGCTCCATAATACGTGATGTCCTGCGCAATGAGGCAGAGCTCCTTCACGCCCCTCGCCACGAGCGACTCGGCCTCCCGAAGCACCGCGGCCCTGGGGCGGCTGCGAAACCGGCCGCGGATGAGCGGCACCGCGCAATAGGCGCAGCGGTTGTCGCACCCGTCGGCAATGCGAAGATACGCATACGCCTCTCCGGTTAGAAGAAGGCGCGGCGCGGCGTCCAGCGGCGCCACGTGCCCCGCCCCCATGCAAAGCACCCGCCGGCCGTTCAAAACCTTCCGGCAAAGGGCCGTGAGGTCCCGATATGCCTCAAAACCAAAAATGCCGTCCAGCTCCGGGATCTCCCTGGCCAGGTCCTTGCCATAACGCTGGGCAAGGCAGCCCATGGCCACCACCTTAAGCCGTGGATGAAGCTTTTTAAGGGAAACCGCTTCCAGCAGATGCTCGACCGATTCCCGCTTGGCGCTCAGGATGAATCCACACGTGTTTACCAGAAGAAGGTCCGCATCCGCGGCATGAGCCGCAAAGGTGAATCCGTGGAAAAGAAGACGCCCCAGCAGAGACTCGGAATCGACCGTATTCTTCGCACAGCCAAGATCGACTATGGCCACCCGTGGTCTTTTGCGCGGTCTTCCTCTCAAGCTGCTCTCCTATCTTCGCCTACGGATCAAGGAAAATACGCTCTGGTCAACTATAATCGGAAAATACTACACTTCCGGCCTCTTGTCAAACCAAGAACTATTAAAACCTTAAAAACCTTATATCCATGCCATTACATTTCATAAAATGCTTTTATCGACCTATTCCCGGAACTTCTTATAACAAAAGTCATTACGCAACACGGATCAATATCATATTTTTAGCCGTGTCATATTGACCTATTGATAAAATATACAATTCAATATGTCAATTTGACATCATATGCACAACTGCTTTTCTTTTATAAGATCTACGATCCAGGTCATATCATTTTGTAGGTAAAGGAAATATGGATTATTTTGATCTCGTCGATCTTCTCGATAAATCTGGAACAATTATTGCATATTTAAAGTGAAAATGGGGATGATAAGGAATATTCAGGAAAGCTTACCATAGATAGGCAAGGGAAAGGAGGCTGCCATGTTTGGGTGGAGAGACTATGATTCGCCGGACTGGTTTGTGAACCCCCGGCAGGAGATCGCCCGTCTCCAAAGGGAGATGAACCGGCTCTTTTCAGGAGTGGGCCTGGAGTCCTGGCGCACAAGCAATGCCCCAGCCATGAACGCAAGGCTTAGCGATGGAGACGTGGTCATTACAGTAGAACTTCCGGGAGCCGATCCGGAGAGCCTGGACGTTTCGGTGATCCAGGACACGCTCATCATCCAGGGGAACCGGCCCGAGGAGATGCTGGAAGAGGGCGACATCTATCATCGCCGTGAGCGGGACACGGGCGAGTTCAAGCGAAGCCTGACCCTGCCGTACCGCGTGGAGGCGGACAAGGTGGATGCCCGTTACGAGAAGGGGATCCTGACCGTCGCGCTCCCGCGCGCAGCGTCCGACCGACCGAAAAAGATCGTTGTTCAGAAAGCCTAACTTATGGAAGAAACCTTGGTTATATATGGACAAAGGAGAGATTCCCATGACCGATAAAAAACGCGAAATCGAGCCCCAGGCGCCCCAAACGCCCGAACGAATTGAGGGGCCGTCGGACCGTAGGATATTCAGCCCTCGCGTGGACATTTATGAGCGGAAAAACGCCACGGTCCTCTTGGCCGACATGCCTGGAGTGGACGATAAGTCCGTGGAAATCGCCCTGGAGAAAAACGTGCTCACGCTTTCCGGCCATGTCGCCCCGGTGTCTTATGAGGGCTACGACCCGGTCTATACCGAGTATGAAACCGGCGACTTTGAGCGCGCCTTCACCCTCTCGAGCGAGGTGGATCAATCCCGCATCCAGGCGACGGTAAAAGACGGCGTCCTGCGCCTGACTCTCCCCAAGGTCAAGCCTCAACCCGCCAAGAAGATCGAGGTGAAGGGCGGGTAATGTGTAAGCCTAAAGGGAGGTCTGCGAGGCATCGGATAACCGAAGAAGAAACGCGCAACCTCGCAGCGAAACAAGTGATTCATGGGTTGGATAGCGGAAAGGAGGAGGACCATGTCGCTCAGAGACCTGGTGCCCTGGAGATGGGGCCGACAAGAGCCGGACTCCCCGCGCGGTGAAGAACACCCGCTCCGGTTGCTCCACCGGGACATGAACCGGCTCTTTGAGGATTTCTTCCACGGATCCGAGCTCGCCCTCTTTGGCGAGCGGCCGTGGGAGAGGGGCGTTTCAAGCCCACGTGTTGACGTCCGGGAAAACGACAAGGAGGTGGAGATCACGGCCGAGATCCCGGGCATTGCCGAGGACGACATCGAGGTGTCCCTCTCGGACGACATCCTCACGATCAAGGGCGAGACCCGCACGGAGCGAGAAGAGGAGAAGGGACACTACGTCCGCAAGGAGCACTCGAGCCGGTCCTTCCAGCGCACGCTCTCCATCCCGGTCCCCATCGATTCCGATGCCGCGGAGGCGGCCTACAAGGACGGCGTGCTCACCGTGCGTCTCCCCAAGCGCCCCGAGGCCCAGGCCGGCGTGAAGAAGATCGGCATCAAGAAGGGATAGGGCGGCGCCCCGCATCGAGGCGGTTGCCATCCTTCCGGCGCGGGGCGCCCGGCCAACGGAAGGCTGGGCGTTTTTGTCGGGCGGTTCTACAACAGATCCGATTCAAACGAGAGTGTCGCGCTTCGCCCGCCAATGGGTATAGCGAGAAGCAAGAGGCGACGAGACAATCGCCCTCTTTTCCCTTGTCATTCCTCCTGGCCTGCTTAAGCCTTGCTGCGGCAGATGGGCCTTGCATTCCCCCAAAATCCAGGTATGGTAATGGCCGGTTTCCGTGGGAACCCTGTGGAGACGGACCGCGATGCGCACCGACAACATCCTCGACCTCATCGGCAACACCCCGCTCTTGCAGATCCCGGGGGAGCAGGTCTTCGCCAAGGCGGAGTTCCTGAATCCCGGCGGGAGCATCAAGGACCGCGTGGCCGTGGCCATGATCGAGGGCGCGGAGCAAAAGGGCCGACTCCTGCCCGGCTCCATCATCGCGGAGCCCTCCTCCGGGAACACCGGCATCGGCCTCGCGCTCGTGGGGAGGCTCAAGGGCTACGCCGTGCGGATCGTCATGCCGGAAGGGATGAGCGAGGAGCGTAAGAAGCTCATCCGCGCCCTCGGGGCGGAGCTCGTGCTTACCCCCGACGCCGAGGGCATCGCGGGCGCCGTGGCGCGCGTGCGCGACATGGCCGCGGCCGACCCGCGCGTCTTCGTTCCGCAGCAGTTCGAGAATCCCGACAACCCCCGCGTCCATTACGAGGAAACCGCGCACGAGCTCTGGCGCCAGATGCGCGGGGAGATCGACTGCTTCGTGGCCGGGGTCGGGAGCGGCGGGACGCTGCAGGGCGTGGGAACCTTTCTCAAGGAGCGAAACCCTGCGGTAAGGATCGTGGCCGTGGAGCCCAAGAACGTCTCCGCGCTCCTCGGGCACGAGCCGGGCCTCCACCAGATCCAGGGGATCGGCGACGGCTTCATCCCCTCGATCCTCGACGTTTCCCTCGTGGACGAGGTGCTCGAGGTCTCGGACGAGGACGCCATCGCCACGACCCGGTGGATGAGCCGGGACCTCGGGTGGCTCGTGGGGATTTCCTCGGGCGCGAACATCTGGGCGGCGCGGAAACTGGCCGCGTCCCGGCCGGGCTCGGTCACGACCGTCCTTCCCGACCGCGTGGAGCGCTATTTCAGCACCGCGCTCCTGTGAAGATTTTGGACTCGGTAGAAAACCCGTGGCAACTGGCGGAAGTATGAGGCCTGCCTCAAGTTCTCGCGTTATGCCTACTCTAAATCAAAGATTTCTCTCGACGATCTTCTTCACGTAGGCAGGCATTTCTTGCTGAAGTTCTTCAGTCTTCCTTTTCAGCCGGTTGTAGACTTTCACTTCGGCGCCAATCCACATGATGTCAAGCCGACGCGCCGGCTGCATGGCAATGTGCGTGTAACTTTCGGGGAAAGCCCAGTAGCACGAACGACAAATCTTGGCGTCTTTATTTTCTATCCAGTTTCCGCAATGCTCGCAAGACCACGACTTGGCGCGATTGGCCGAGCCGCAGAGCAACATAAAGTCTTCCGGTTTCTGCTTCCCCTCCATCGCATCGCCCGCGATCTCAAAGGGAATACGGTGGTCAATCTGCAACGCACCTTCGTCGAATGGTTCTAGATAAATAGCGCATCGAGAACCGTATTTCTCGATCAAGGTGCGCTTCAGGTCCTTCGTGAAGGCCGTTCGACCGACAAGTTTTCCGAATCGAGCTTTCTTCGGATCGCCAAAGCGATACGCGGCTATCTTGCGTCCGTCCGCGCCTTCCACGCGGAACATCTCAATCGGGATGCCGTTTTCCTTGACATCTCGCACGGCGCGTGGGGGATGGTTGTAGCCGTACTTATCCTTTAACTCCTGCGTGGTTATGAATCCATGCTTGAGTATGTGGTCGATAACGGTCCGGGGACGCTTGGCTATAACCTTTCTGCAAAGCTTTACAAAGGCTTTCGGAAGTTTCGGTTTCATCGCGTCTTCGCCTCGAAAAGGCACATCTGTTCGGCAAGCGTGAAGCGGTGGAGCGTTTTCGATTGGCCGAGTTCATGCGCAAGCGACGGGGACAGGTAAAGCGATTCGACGGTCGCATCGTCCCGGCCCAGGAGGGTCGCTTGCGACGATCGTCCGGCGTCCAATTCCATGTGCCTGAGATTCAAATGCTCGGGCAGACGAACGCCATGAACCTTGTCGCCGGTGCGGCCATCGTAACTGACAATGTATCTAATGTGCCTGGAATTGAGTCGTTCAAGAACTTCAACGAATTCGCAGAATTGCACGCCGGCGAGATAGCGTGTATCCCTGTTTCCACAGACGCCTTGATACGGAGGATCCATGTATACGAGATCGGATTCGTCCGCCTGGACCACGACGTCACGGTAGTTTCTCGAAGAGAGCGATGTTTTGCCCTTTAGCAGTCGGGACGCGCCAAGAATATGTTCGCGCATGGTCTTGGGGGACGCCCCCCGCCGCCGGTTGTCGGGGCTCTGATTGAACTCGCCGTTCGCGTTGTATCGCACCGACGCCTTGACGCATCGGGCAAGAAGATAGAGAAAATAATCCGGCCTTCCGGTCAGGTTGAACTCGTCCCGAATCTTGCGGTAATACGATTTGGGATCGCCCAGCTGGTCGTGCCAAAGTGTTTCATAGTCGCAAGCGAGTTTTTCCGGCGTGGCGACTATAGCCTTCCAAAGGTCCACCAAAGGCTTGTTCAGGTCATTGATATGAAATCGCTTGGCACGCTTGCGCGCGGCGGCGGCGAGAGTAATGGCGGCGGACCCGGCAAAGGGCTCGTACAGCGTCTCCACCTTGGCCGGGAAATATCGCAGAATGTCTCTTGCCAGATTCCGTTTGCTCCCCTGATACGGTATGGGATGGGGGACGTTCATCTTATCTCTCTATTCCGATCTATTCTGTTCTGAAACAGCGTTTTTTTGACGGCTCCCTTTGGAACCGTTCCGCTTCCCGTCTTTCATCTTCGCCGCCAAGCGCAATAGTATCGCTATTGCGTCCTTGGGTCAAACCTTCTTTCCCGCCGATCATCCCTTCGGAGCGCGAGGGTTCCCGGGCGCATCCCGCCGGGCTCCCATCGGAGCCGCGAGCGCTCCGGAGCGCCTCTCGCCGCCGACCATGCAGCGCCTCGCACGCCGCCTTTCGGCGCTTACCGCCGCCCGGCATCGTGTCGGGCGTCGGGCCCCATGATGCGGCCCGCCCTTCCCGAATCCGGGCTCGGAATGTGCCGCTGCCTGGCGCGAGGCTTGACGCGGACGAACTCCCCCGCGTATAATCGCCGGACGGGGAAAAGAAGTTTTCGCCGGGCGGCGTGGGGAGCAACGTTCGTCCGGGCATTCGAGGGCTTCGCATGGCCAGCGCCGTCTACACCGGCATCGACATCGGCGCGGACGCGATCAAGGTCCTGAGCCTCGAGCGGAAGGGCGCGGGGTTTCACGTCCTCGGGGCGGGGCAGGCGCGCCTGCCGCCGGACCTCCCTCCCGAGGAGGAGGCCCTGCCCGTGCTCGGCGCCATTCTCGCCCGCCTCGTGAAGAGCCAGCGCATCCCCATCGGCCACCGGGTGGTGGGGCTTGGCGGCAAGGGAAGCCTCATCCGCTACCTCTCCATGCCCGTGGTGCCTCCCTGGAAGCTGTCCATGCTCATCTCGTACGAGGTCGAGGAGCACTCGGGCAGCGCCTCGGAGGTCGCCTACGCGTACCGGATTCTGGACCTGCCGGAGATCGAGGAGGGACAGTTCTCGGTGCTCCTCGCCCAGGCCCAGGCCGACACGGTGGACCGCTACCTCGGGATCTGCCGCCCCGCGCTGGGGCGCGTGCACGAGGTGGACCTGCGCTCCGTGGCGCTCTTCAACCTGTACGCCGCCTCGCCCCTCTGCAACGACGGGGAGGTCTCGCTCCTCGTGGACATCGGCGCGGAGGAGACGAGCCTGTCCCTGCAAAAAGGCACCTCCCTGTACTTCGCCCGATCCGTCAGCGGCGGGGGCGCGCGTTTCACCGCGCGCCTCGAGCAGGCCCTCGGCCTCTCGTCCGCTGAGGCCGAGGAGTGGAAGCAAAGCTCGCGCGGCATCATCCCGGCGGGCCCCGAGGGGGAGGAGCGGATGCTGGAGATGGACCGCCGCGCCTCCGAGGCCCTCCGGGTGGAGGCGGGCGTGCTCGCCAGCGCCATCCAGAGCTCCCTCGTCTTTTCCCGGAACCAGCTCGTGCACACGCATGGGCCGGCGAGGGCCGGTTCGCATCCCATGGAGAACCTCTTCCGGCCGGAACGCATCCTCCTTACCGGCGGAGGCGCCCGCCTGGGAGGACTGGACGCCTTTCTCGCCACGCGCTTCGGATGCCCGGCCGAGCTTTTGCCGGTGGGGGAGGTCTTTGCCCGGAAGAGCGGATCGGCCTCCGTGGCCCTGGAGGGCCCCCAGGCGGCCCATTTCGCCTGCGCGGCGGGCCTCGCCCTAGCCCGGGCGCGGCCGCAGGGGGTGGGGTTGAACCTCATAACCCAGGCCGAGAAGGAGCGCCGCCGCTTTTGGGACCGCACCCTCTACGTGGCGCTCACCGGCATCGTCGCCCTGATCACCCTGGTCCTGTCCGTGGTCATCTCCTATGGAAGCCTGGCGGCGGAACAAAGGGTGGACAAACGTTGGAAAGAGGCGGAGAAGGAAGCGAACAAGGTCCGGGCGCGCCTGGACGGCATCAAAAAGGAGAACTTTCAGCTCGACCGACGGGTTTTTGCCATCGAGGGGCGAAAGATCGCGGGCGTGGACATGCTGCAATGCCTCGACCTCCTGCGCCAAGCCACGGACCCGAAGCTCTTCTTCTTCCTCTCGTTCGAAACCGAGGGGCTCCTCTCCAACCCCGATGCCGCCTTTGGCGCCTCGCAACCGTCCTTAACCTCTCGTCGCATGCGCGATGGAACGGCCGTAGAGCCCTTGCCCGCACCGGAAGGCGTTGCGCCGGCCTCTCTACCCGGAACCAAGGGCCTGCGTTCGGTCACCATCCAGGGCTACTGCCTGGCGCCGGATAAGGGCACAGCCATCCAGGAGGTCACGCACCTGGCCGACCAGCTGGAAAAGAACAGCAAGGGGTTCTTCGTCAGGGTCGAGGAATCCTTCTTCACCTGGCTGGAAGATGCGGCCGGCCTGGAGAAATTGGCATCCTATTTTCGGGATCCGAGCAATCCCAACCAGCCCAAGGAACCCGGGCAGGGAGCTTTTTTCACCTTGAAGTGCTTTATCCGGGATTGGAGATAGCGATGCGCTTCTGGGAAGAAAACCGGCTCTTCCTCGCGGTGCTGGGAGCCTTCTGCGCGCTCTACGCGCTCCTGTCGCTCTTCGTGATCGGCCCGAACGCCACCCTGGAAAGCCAGACGCGGCAAAGGCGCGACAAGGCGATGAAAAAGGTGCGCGAGGAGCTCTTCACCGCCGGCTTCCCGCTGACCGAGCTTGAGCAACGGTACCAAGAGAGCAACACCCATCTGTCCAAGCAATGGAAGGTGCTGGACGAGAACCTGTCTCGTCCTTTCCCGGCGAAGCTCATCCCGGAGGAAAACCTTGAGCGCCGGCAGGCGTACGTTCGGGAAACCCTGGGGAAGCTCGAAGAGGAGATCAGCAAGCTGGCTGGCGACCGAAAGGTGGACTGGCCCGCGGGGGCGGGCAAAGCCCCGCTGGGCCTGGTGATTCCGCCGATCTATGACGAGTCCCTGGAAAAGGACATCTCCTACCTCCAGCAGATGATCAACGCAAAGGAATTCGCCGAGCTACTCCTCAGGCAGAGCGAGGAGGCGGACGGGCGGCGGAATCTCCTCAGAGTCCAAAAGCTCAAACCCTCCGAGGAGACGCTCGCCGGGCCTCTGCCGGCCTTCATCCGGGAATACGCCGTCGACGTGGAGATGATCGTGAGCCTCCGGGGGCTCATGCGGATTCTCCATGCCTGCTCGGATCCCAAGCCGACCTTCATACTCAAGAAACTTGCCGTCAGCGCCGTCCCGGAATCCCGCCGAACGCTCATCCAGGAGGAGCCCATGAGCGCCCTGGCCCAGGGCGAGCGGGTCGTCATGCGCAAGCCCGAGCATTATTACAAGGTCGCCGCCGTCTTTGCGCGCATGGAGGTTTTTGAGCCCCAGGCAACCACCGCTCCGGAAGAGCCGAAATCGGAAGGGTGGCGGATCACCACCTGGCACTGAGAAAGCAGGCGGCTTCCCTACAGGAGGCGTGACGCCCGTCTTCCGGGAAAAACGCCTTGGGGATTTTTTCGTCACGGAAAACGACGGCATCGCCTCGCCCGACAACGGGCAGGATCCGCCGCAAAAACCGCGCAGCCAAGGAGACTTCAGGATGAGACAGGATCGATGGCTCAACCCGGAGCGCGGGGTGTTTCTTGCGATGCTGGCATTGTGCGCCTGGCAGGCGTGGGCCTACCTCTTTGAACAACCGGTCCCCGTGTTCATACCCAAGCCCATGGCCCAAGACCCCTTGCCTGTGAAGAACCTTCCTCCGATCCCCCGGCCCGAACCGTTCGAGACCTACATAAACCGCGGGAGGGACGTCTTTGTCCCCTCCGCTCTGACCGGATTCGTGCAAGAGCGTCAAAGACCGCAGGACCGGCTCCCGGGTGGGGATCCGAATGCGCCGAACAGCCAGGCCCCGGGTCTCGTGCTCTGGGTGGATCTCCCCCCGAAACCCGAAGAGTTCTCCAAGCACGCTCCGGCACCAGTCCAACCGGCCGCAACGCCCGGGGAGGAGAAGCTTCCGCTCACCGTGCGGGGATGGCTCGCGGTCAAGCCTGGGGAGCCCCGCAAGATCCTGGTCCTCGAGCCGGAGGACAATCGTTATTTCACCATGGGGCTGGAGGAGGAGTGGAACGGGATCAAGGTGGTGGCCCTCACCGCCGAGAGCGTAATCTTCGAAAACGAAAAGGGCAAGCGGTTTTTCGTGCATAAAGACATGCTCGCCCATCCCGAAGGGGCCGGCACCCCTCCGGGGGCGGGAACCGCTCCCCGGCCCTAACGGGCCCGATCCAGACGAGATCCCCGTGCCACGATCAAAACGACTTGTTTATTCCGGGGACATTGCGAGGCTTCGTGCTTACCGATCGATCGTTATCTCCCCGGGCATATTCCTTCTTCCCGCCGGAAATGGGGATCCGGTTTTTGTAATCCTTCTTGAAAATCTCCCGAAAACGATACAATAGATGCTGCGCATCCCTGCTGGGGGTATAGGGGATGACCCAAGGATTGTTTCAGACACCATGGAAAATCTTAAAGAGACCTTCGGACAGGCGCGCATCCTCTTCCGTGAATGCCTCGCTCCCCGCATGGGTTTGTTCTGGCGAACCCTTTTGGTGGTGGTCGCATTCAACCTGGTGGACGTCGCCTTCCCCAAGATTTTGCAGCTCTACGTGGACTCCATCGCCGGGAATCCGGTGAAGTTTTGGAGTTGGGCGCTTCCCCGGCTCGACACCCCGTTCGGGCGGCAGTACATCTTTCCGGCGATGCTGCTCGTCGCCGCGGTCCTGCGGTGGCTCTTGACCTACGGCCGCTCCTTCCTGCAGACCCGCCTCGGCCAGGGCGCGCTCTACGACCTCCGCAATCGCATCTACGAGACCATGCAAAACTTAAGCTTCGCCTACCACGATCGGGTCCACAGCGGCACGTTCATCTCCAACATCATCGAGGACGTGGCGCACGCGAGCAACTTCCTGGAAAGCGGCGCGCTCCCCTTCCTCGAGAACCTGAGCTACGTCATTTTCGTGTATGTGATTCTCTTCATCGTCTGCTGGCCCGCGGCGCTCGTCTCGCTTGCGCTCGCTTGCTTAAGCTCCCCGGTCATCTGGGGGTTCTTCCGGCACGGCTTCGGCTTCTTCCTGCGGACGCGAACCCTGTTCACCGACACGGTGAGCGACTTCACCGAGAGCATGGAGGGCTACCTTGTCATCCGCTCCTTCGGCCGCCACCAGGACCGCATCAAGAAATACAACCGCCGGGTCCAGTCCTTTCACAAGGCCCGCTGGAAGGAACGCATCCTCTTCACGATGCTCAGCCAGTCGGTCTATCTCCCGGCCGTGATCGGCAACGTCTCGGTGGTGGCCCTGGCGCTGTACCTCATGAAGCAGGGATGGGCCCTCACCAGCGGCACGATCTTCTTCCTCTTCCTTCTGCAAAGCACCCTGGTCAACCGTTTCGGGCGGCTCACCGAGGCGTTGGACGCCTGGATGCGTTTCATGATCTCCGCGCGGCGCATCGCCGCGCTCTTTTCGGCCGACGAGTTCCTCGCCGACGTGGAAAAGACCTCGGCCGAGGCGGCGCCCCTTCCCCCCTTTGACCGCTGTCGCCTGTCGCTCGAGAACGTCTCCTTCAACTATCCGGGCCGCCCGCACTCCCTGAGCGGGGTCTCCTGCGCCATCGAGCCCGGCCAGACGGTGGGCCTCGTGGGCGAGACCGGCGCGGGCAAGAGCACGCTCGCGCTCCTCCTCTGCCGGTTCTACGACCCGAGCGACGGGGTGATCCTCCTCGGGGACCGGGACATCCGCCTCTACCCCGTGCGGGAGGTGCGCAAGCACTTTTCCCTCGTCTTCCAGGACACCTTCCTCTTCTCGGCCTCCATCCGGGAAAACATCGCCTACGGACGCCCCGGCGCGAGTTTCGAGGAGGTGGTCCACGTCGCCACGCTCGCGCACATCCACGACTTCATCATGGAGCTGCCCGACAAGTACGACACCATGGTGGGCGAGCGGGGCGTCACGCTTTCCGGGGGGCAGCGGCAGCGTCTCTCCATCGCACGCGCGCTCCTGCGCAAGCCCCGGTTCCTCGTCCTCGACGACTGCACGAGCTCCCTGGACATGCAGACCGAGCAGGCCATCCAGGAGAGTCTCGCCGCCTGGCAAAAGAAGACCACCCTGATCGTCATCGCGCACCGCCTTTCGAGCCTCCAGGAGGCGGACGTCGTCTACGTGTTGCAGGACGGGCGGATCATCGAGCAGGGCCGGCCCGCGGAGCTCAATGTCCCCGGCACCGCGTTCAGCCGGATCCTTCAGACGCAAGCGGAGACGACGCCATGAAGGCACCCGCGCAAGCCGTCTCCGAGCAGCGTCCCCCCTCCCTCTACGACCAGCCCCTGGCCGTGGGGGTCCTGTGGCGCACCTTCCGGTCGCTCGGGAAATACAAGCACCTCGTCTTCCTCGGCAGCCTCCTCTGCTTCATCTGCGTCAGCGCCGACATGGCCGTCATCCACGAGATCCAGAAGATCGTCGACGCGGTCAAGACCCATCTCGAAGCCGGGACGATCGGCACCATCTCCGTGGGATCGCTCGTGGCCATGCTCCTCCTCTACAGCGTGATCAACCGCGTCACCGCCGTGAGCCACTGGCTCGTCACCAACTACGCCACCAACCGTGCCCTGGCGAACCTTCGGATGCAGTTCTTCGAGAAGTTGCAGTCCCTCTCCCGCAACTTCTACGACCAGCACAAGGTCGGCTGGCTCGTGGCCCGGAACACCGGCGACATGCAGGTGATCTGGCGCTTCATGACCTTCTCGCTCATGATGCTCATGGTCTTTCTCGCCGCCGTGGGCTCGGCGACGGTCCAGATGTTCCGCATCACGCCGATCCTGCTCGCCCCGTGCCTCGTGATCGTGCCGATCATGCTCCGCATTGTGTACCGCTACCGGCGCGAGATGTCCCGCGCGCAGCGCGAGACCCGGCGCCAGAACAGCCGCCTCGTGGCGAACATGGCCGAGTCGATCCGCGGCATCCGCATCGTGCACGCCTTCAACCGCGAGGAGCGGAACCTCGAGGAGTTCTCCGAGCTCAATCGCACGAGCTACGACCTCGAGATCCACGTCGCGCACCTGAACGGCCTCTTCCTCCCGTCGCTCGACCTCATCGGGGTCCTGAACCTCACGCTCGTGATCGCCTTCGGGTCCTACCTCGTGGGCATCGGGTATCCCACCGCCGCGGGCGTCCCCCTCTCGACCGGCAACCTCGTGGCCTACATCCTCTACATGAACGCGATCCTGTGGCCCTTCCGCGCGACGCTCGAGATTTACGCCGTCGCCCTCGGCGCGAGCGCCGGGGCCGAGCGCCTCTTCGAGATCATCGACATGGAGCCGGCCGTGAAGGACGCGCCCGACGCCATCCCCTGCGAGAAGGTGGAGGGGCGCGTCGTCTTTTCGGACGTGAGCTTCCGCTACAACCTCGCGCCCGTGCGCCATCCGGGCGACGAGTGGGAATACCAAATCGAGGCCCACGCGAAACGCAAGGCCGCGGCCGCCCTCGGCGTCGGAGAGGAGGAGGCCCCGGTCTACGGCCCGTGGGTCCTGCGGCACCTCCACCTGGAAATCGAGCCGGGGCAGAACGTCGCCATCGTGGGGGAGACCGGCTCCGGCAAGACCACCATGGCCTCGCTCATCGCGCGCTTCTACGACCCCCTGGAGGGCCGGATCCTGATCGACGGGACCGACCTCCGCCGCTTCACCCAGGAGAGCCTCCACCGCAAGATGGGCATCGTCCTCCAGCAGGGGTATCTCTTCAGCGGCACGGTGATCGAGAATATCCGCTTCGGCCGGCCCGAGGCCTCGCGCGAGGAGATCAAAGTCCTGGCGAGGCAGCTCGGCACCGAGCCCTGCATCCGCAGCCTCCCCGACGGCTTCGACACGGTCGTCCTGGAGGGGGGCGAGAACCTCTCGCTCGGGCAGCGGCAGCTCATCGCCATCACCCGCGCGGTGGCGGCCGACCCGCGCATCCTCATCCTCGACGAGCCCACCTCGTCCCTGGACGTCTACACCGAGCGCATCCTCCAGAAGGCGCTGGACACCCTCGTCAAGGGCCGCACCACGATCGTGATCGCCCACCGCCTCTCCACCGTCCGGAACGCCGACCGCATCCTCGTGGTGGACAAGGGCGAGATCGTGGAGGACGGCGCGCACGAGGAGCTTTTGGCGAAGAAGGGGCGCTACCACCACCTGGCCACCAGGGCCGCGCCCGAGAACGGCGAGGCCGCGCTGCTGCTCGGGCCCCTCGACGAGCCGCACGCGTGAGCGCGTCCCGCGTTCGACATTTCCCCCCGTCTCCGGCCTCCCACCAAGACAAGGATTCCTTGGGCGCAATCAAGCCACGGGGCCATGCCGCGAGATTCCTCTTGCCCCGGCTGGAAGCGAGAATCTATAATCCGCCGCATGGGTTTTTACGCGGACCTCCACATCCACTCCCGCTTCTCCCGCGCCACGAGCCGCGCGACCACGCTCTCGGCCCTCGCCCTCTGGGCGCAAAAGAAGGGCGTCACGGTCCTCGGCACGGGCGACTTCACCCACCCGGCCTGGCGCGCGGAGCTTGAGAAGGAGCTTGTGCCGGCCGAGCCGGGTCTCTGGCGCCTCCGGCCCGGGCTCGAAGAAGCGGCCGGCCGGGCGCTTCCCCCCGCCTGCCAAGGCGAGGTCCGTTTCCTCCTCCAGGGGGAAATCTCCACCATCTATAAAAAAGGCGGCCGCACGCGCAAGGTGCACCACCTCGTGTGCGTCCCCGATTTCGAGGCCGCGGCGCGCCTGTGCCGGACTTTAGGCGCGATCGGCAACCTCGCCTCGGACGGCCGGCCGATCCTCGGGCTCGATTCGCGCGATCTCCTGGAGGCGGCGCTCGAATCGGGCGAGGCCGCCTTTGTCGTACCGGCCCACATCTGGACCCCGTGGTTCTCTGTCCTCGGGTCCAAGTCCGGGTTCGACGCGGTAGAGGAGTGTTACGAGGACCTCTCGTCCGAGATTTATGCGCTCGAGACCGGCCTTTCCTCGGACCCGGCCATGAACCGGCGCCTATCGGCGCTCGACCGCTTTCGGCTCGTGTCGAACTCGGACGCCCATTCGCCGGCCAGGATCGGCCGCGAGGCCACGGCCTTCGAGACGCCGCTCGACTATTTCGCCGTGCGCCAGGCCCTGAAAACCGGCGAGGGCTATGCCGGGACCGTGGAGTTTTATCCCGAGGAGGGGAAGTACCACCTGGATGGCCACCGGAAGTGCGGCGTCTCCCTCTCTCCCGAGGAGACGAAGAAACAGGGCGGCCTCTGCCCGGTCTGCCAAAAACCCGTGACCGTGGGGGTACTCCATCGCGTGGACGCGCTCGCCGACCGGCCCGAGGGATTTGCACCCCAAGCGCGGCGGCCGTCCGGAGTTTCGTGCCCCTCGTGGAGATCGTGGGGGAACTCCGCGGCGCGGGCGCCGCGACCAAGGCCGTGGCGGCGATTTACGAAACGCTTCTCTCTCGCCTCGGGCCCGAGCTTTACATCCTGGGGGAGGCGCCCCTTGCGGACATCGCCAGGGAAGGCGCGCCCGTTCTGGCCGAGGCGATCGGCCGGATGCGCGAGGCCCGGGTCATCCGCCGCGCGGGCTTCGACGGCGAGTACGGCTCTATCCGCCTCTTCGAGGCGGGCGAGCTCGATAAGCGCGACGACGCCGGCAAAAGCTTCGTGCTGAGAGAAAAATAGCTGGTTGGCTCTCTATCTATTTGTATAATGTATGTCATAAGGAGATTAGAATGTTAGATACAATAATCGGTGGTCTTTCTAAAATAATTAAAGAGTCCGGTATTTTGAAGTTCTTTTTAAGCATTTTTGTGTTCTGTGTTGCGACTCTCCTGATGCCATCAGCATGGCTTCTTTCTTATAGTCAATCATTCGAAGAATTCCGTTCGCAATGGGGGTTGTACCTTCTCTTATCTGCATTATTCTCGGCAATTCATGTTTCTGTTTCGGCATTATTTCATTGGCGGGTTTGTTATAACCGCTATAACCAGTGGAAAAGAGGAAGGATAATAAAGAAAAAAATTATCTCCATTAAAGCGCGAAGAACCGAAATTGAAATATTAACAACCTGTATTATCGGGAACAGCCCCACAATATCGGGTATCAAAAACAGGCACGATGAAGAGGCATTGTCTAATCTGATAATAATGGGACTTGTATATAATGAACCAGGAGTGGGGCTCCCTAGAAAAACAATTGATCTACATGTTTGGCATTACTTGCAAAATAACAATCGCAGGGACTGGTTTCTTTCTGAAATTGCAAAGATAAAGCCTTCCGAATAGGTTAACATCATTATAAAAAAACGCTGTGGCATTCTTGCCCACATAAAACCTTTCCGTAATTATTCTTCTCTTTCTTTGAACGTATTCCAATGAATCTTTCCCGCGCGGAAGGTCTGCGAGCGGGACGGGCGGCTCGCGCTCGGCCTCGTACCCCACCGCGAGGATCGACTCCACCGCCCAGCGCGCCGGAAGGTTGAGGACCTTTTTCACGTAGTCCCCGGCCGAGGTCGCCCCGACCGCGCCCGAGCCGCATCAGGCCAGCATGCCCGCCCCGCCGATGGAGCGCACCAAAAGCGCGGTCGGGAGCCCGGCGAGGCAGGCGTTCCACCGCTCGCGCCAGGCGGCCTCCTCCTCTTTCGCCGGGAGCTCGAAGCCGAGGATCACGCAGTCCGCGTCCCCGGAATGCCTGCGAAGTATCTCGGGGAAGGGGGACTCGCTCACGAGCACCTCGACCTCGGCCTCCACGCGGGTCTTTCGGATGAGCGCCTCGAGCGCCTCGAGCGCGGGCGCGCGGCCCTCCTCGTTCTCCACCACGCGAAGGACCCGGATACGCGAGCGGTCCCACTCCCAGTTCCCGGCCAGAAGGTACGCGAGGATCACCATGATCGAGCCGTTCTTCCGGCCGCGCCACCAGAGGTCGATCCGCTTCCGCCCCCCGCTTGAGGGGAGCCCCCGGTCGCAGAGGAGCAAGAGGCTCATGCCGATGGACGAGGCGAGGCGAAGGTGCTGAAGCAACACCTGTCCCCGCTCCTCGTCCGAGGGCCAGCCGAAGGCGGCCAGGTTCGGCCGGATGGGCCCGAGACCCGCCGCCTGCAAAAGAAGGGCCATGCCCTGGTCGAGGGTCTCGGACGCCACCACGAGCGGAAAGGCCTGCAGGTCCTTCTCCCGGCAGAACTCCTCCAGCTGCCGGATGCCGGCGGCGCGGAGCCTCATGCCCTCCTCGAGCGGGGCGAGGAGTATATTCGCCAGGATCACCACCCCGCGGCCGGATTCGAGCCAGACGGCGTAGCGCACGAGCGTCTCGCGCGAGGCGGGGCTGCCGCTGAAGACGAGAATCGTGGGACGCCAGTTGCGGGAGTCCTCGGCCATCTCCGAGAGCTGCAACAGGTTCCGCCGCGCCGAGGCGTAGACAAATCCCCGCCGCGCGTCGCCGAAGGTCTTGCTAAGCTGCCTCGCGCGGACGTACCAGTACAAAAGCGCGATCACCACCACCGCCAGGAGGGCGGAGAAGGCGCTTATGAGAAACGAGACGGCCACGCAGCCGACGGCGCCCAGTAGGGCCGTGGCCCAGTGGAAGTACCGGAAGCGCGGCCGGAAGGAGGGGTTGTGCCCGATGGCCTCGATAAAGGCCGCGAGGTTCATCATGCCGTACGTGTACAGGAAGAACATGGTGACGATGGCGGCCACGATGTTCAAGGCCCCGCCCTCGGACTTGTTGCCCGCCCACAGGAGCACGAGAAAGGTGATCGCCCCCACCGCGAGAAGCGCGCGGCGGGGCTCGTCGCCCCGGGCCGAGCCTTTGCCTAAGGGGCGGAGAAATCCGAGGACCGGGTCGCGCGAGACGGCCTGAAGCACCCGGGGGCTGGCGAGGTAGCTCCCGAGCGCGCTCGAGAGCGTGGCCGCGAACACGCCGAGCGTGACGAGGAAGCCCGCGCCCAGGATCGCATGGTCCCGCAGGAGCTGGAAGGGCGTGCGGATCAGGTCCTCCCGGGCATAGGCTCCGCCGCACAAGAGGATCTCCAAGAGGTAGATGAAAAATCCCAGCCCCACGGCCGAGAGCACTCCGCGCGGGATGCTGCGGCCCGGATCCTTGAGATCGCCCGACATGTTGACGCCCGCGTCAATGCCGGTCGCGGCCGGGAAGTAGATGGCAAAGACCGCCCAAAAGCCGAGCAAGGGGAATTCCTTCAAGGCCTCTCCGCCGGAAGAGGCTTGGGCCGCGGCGAGCGGCGCCCAGTTGGCGAAAAACCGCGCGAGGGAAAAATGGGATACCGCGCCGGCCAGAAAGGCCACGATCGCCAGGAAGAGGACGGCCATGATCACGTACTGGGTCTTGATGGCCCACTTTGCTCCCACGTAGGAAATGGTGAAGAAGACGGCGGCGGTGAGAAGGGCGATGCGCTGGAAGTGCGGGGAGAGGGGCTCATAGGAGCGGCAGAGCGCCTCGGTGAATCCCAGGATGTAAAAAGGCAC
>JAZDLH010000020.1:0-5486 GCA_043802275.1 Planctomycetota bacterium | reverse complement strand
GGCCGCGCCGGGCCGCGCCGGGGACCTTGAATCGCTCCCGCCGGGCCGCCTCCCCCTTGGGCCAGCCCCGCGCCCGCGCGGAGCGCGCCTCCGCGAGGGCCGGATCCACCTCCACCGTCACTACGCAATCGGCCAGGTCCTCGCAGCGGGCCTCGAAGAGCGTGGGGGCGTCCAGCACGATAGGCGACTCGGCCTCGCGCTTGAGCCGATGGATCTCCGCCGCGAGCGCCTCCCGGATCACGGGATAGACCACGTCCGTGAGCCGTCGGAGGGAAGCGGCATCGGTAAAGGCCGCCTTGGCCAGGACCGCCGGCGCGATCGCGCCGTCCGCTCCGAGAACGGTCGTTCCG
Organism: Planctomycetota bacterium; assembly: GCA_043802275.1. Taxonomy (GTDB): domain Bacteria; phylum Planctomycetota; class SZUA-567; order SZUA-567; family JAFGNG01; genus JAZDLH01. The sequence goes on along the minus strand of JAZDLH010000020.1, from coordinate 5,136 downwards.
AAGCGCCTCACGAGCGTATCGCGCACCTCGGGCTGGACGAGCACCCGATGGGCCGTCGCGTCCGCGTCCACGAGCCGGGCTCCTCGTTCGGCCAGGAGGCGCGCGAGGGTGCTCTTGCCGCTTCCCACCGCGCCCGTGATTCCCAATACGCGAGCGGTCATTTGACCTCCAGCCAGTTGGAGCCCACGCCCAGGTCCACCACGAGCGGGACCTCCAGGCGCATGGCGCCCTCCATCTCCTTCCGCACGATGGCCTTTGCGCGCGTCACCTCCTTTGGCGGGCATTCGAGCACGAGCTCGTCGTGGATCTGGAGAATCATGCGGGACTTCAGTCCCTCCTCGCCGAGACGCCGGTGGATGGCGATCATGGCCTTTTTGATGAGGTCCGCGGCCGAGCCCTGGAGCACGGTGTTCACGGCCATGCGCTCCGCCTGGGTGCGCTGCGTCTTGTTGGAGCTCGCAAGCTCCGGGATCTCGCGCTTGCGGCCGAGGATGGTCCGGACGCGCCCCTGCTCGTGGGCGGCGGCGATCGTTTCCTTGAGATACGCGTCCACCCGGGGATGGCTCTGAAAGTAGCGCTCGATAAAGCGCCTCGCCTCGCCGCGGTTCATCTCCGTGGCCTGCGAGAGGCCGAAGGCCGTCTGGCCGTAGATGATGCCGAAGTTCACCGCCTTGGCCGCCCGGCGCTCCTCCGGGGTGACCTCGGACTCCGGCGTGCCGAAGACCTGGGCGGCCACGGCCACGTGGATGTCCTTGCCCCGGTCGAAGGCTTCGCGCAGCGCCGCGTCGCCGGAAAAGTGCGCGAGCATCCGGAGCTCGATCTGGGAATAATCGGAGGAAAGGAGCTCCCAGCCCTCTTCCGGCACAAAGGCCGCGCGGATGCCGCGTCCCTCCTCGCTGCGGACCGGGATGTTCTGAAGGTTGGGGTCGCTGCTCGAAAGACGGCCGGTGGCGGTCCCGGTCTGGTGGAAGGTGGTGTGGATCCGGCCCGTGTCGGGATTCACCATCTGGGGCAAGGCGTCGATGTAGGTGCTCTTGAGCTTGGCATACGTTCTATATCGGAGCAAAAGTTTCAACAGGGCCTGCTTGGGATGCTTCACGGTGGCGAGGTCGCTTAAGACCTGCTCGTCCGTGCTCCGACCGGTCTTGGTGCGCCGGACCACCGGGAACTTGAGCTCGTCGAAAAGCACCTCCGCGAGCTGCTTTGGGGAGGCGATGTTGAAGGGATGCCCCGCCAGGTAGTGGATCTCCCCGGTCAGGCGCTCGAGTTCGCGTTCCATCTCGCGGCTCATGTCGGCGAGGCGGCGGGCGTCGAGGCGTATGCCCCAGGCCTGCATGTCCGTAAGCACCCGGCTCAAGGGAAGCTCCACCTCCTGGAAGAGCTCGAGCAGCCCCTCTTCGGCGAGCCGGGGCCGGAGCGCCGCCTCCAGGCGAAGGGCGATATCCGCGTCCTCGGCCGCATACGGAGAGACGCGCTCGACCGGTACCCGGTCCATGGTGATCTGCTTCTTGCCCTTGCCGATGAGTTCGTCGATGGTCGTGGTCTTCACGTGGAGGAGCCGCGAGGCGACCGCGTCGAGGCTGTGCCCGCGCAAGTGCCCGGACACGAGATGGCTCGCGAGCATGGAGTCGAACGAGATGCCCTGGAGCGGGATCCCCGCCCGCCGCATGACAAGCGTGTCGTACTTGAGATTATGCCCGGTCTTGGCGACGTCGGGGTCGGAGAGGAGGGGTTTCAGCCTCTCGATCACTTGGGTATCCAGGAACGGCTCTCCCTCGGGCGCGCGGAAGGGGAGGTACCACCCGGTGCGGGGCTTCCAGGAAAAGCTCATGCCCACGAGCTCCGCCCGCATGGGATCGGCGGAGGTGGTCTCCACGTCAAAGGCGAGATGCCTCTCCTTCTTGAGGAGCGGCAAAAAGTCGCGGAAAGCCTCGGCCGTGTCGACAAGCCGGTAATCGCGGGTCTTGGCTTCCTCCTTGTCGGCGGAGAGGGCGGGGGGGAGGTTTTTCTTCAGGCTTTCAAATCCGAGGTCGTCGTAGAGCGCCAAAAGATGCGTCTCATCCGGGGGCGCGCGGCGGCAATCCTCGAGCTCGAGTGTGACCGGCGCGCGGCAATCGATCGTGGCGAGCTCCCGGCTCAGGCGCGCGCCTTGGACGTTGGACCGGAGCCGTTCCCCGAGCTTCCCCGGGATCTCGTCCGCGTGGGCGAGGATCTCCTCCAGGGAGCCGTATTCCCGGAGCAGCTTGGACGCGGTCTTCTCGCCCACGCCGGGCACGCCCGGGATGTTGTCCGAGCTGTCGCCCATGAGGCCCAGGACGTCCGGCAGAAGCTCGGGCGGAAAGCCCTTGTTCTTCCGATAAGCCCCGGCATCAATGAAGAGGTCCTTCCGCGGATCGTACAGGCGAACCCGGGGCTCCAAAAGCTGGCCGAGGTCCTTGTCGCCGGAGACCAGCACGACCTCCAGGTTCTTGTCCAAAGCCTGTCGCGCCAGCGTGCCGATTACGTCGTCCGCCTCATAGCCGTCGAGGGTGAAGATCGGGATACGGAAGGCCTGGACAACCTCCTGGATCACCGGGATCTGATCGATGAGCGCCTGCGGCATGGGCTTGCGCGTGGCCTTGTACGCCTCGTAAGCCTTGTGACGGAAGGTCGGGGCGGGGGTGTCGAAGACCACGGCGATGTAATCCGGCGAATGCCGCCGGAGCGTGTCCATGAGCATCCGCGTGAATCCGAAGACCGCGCCGGTCGGGCGTCCGTCCGGCGCGTGGAGCCCTTCCACGGCATAAAAGGCGCGATAGGTTTGGGCGTGACCGTCAATGAGATAAAGGGTTTGTGTCATGGGCAAGGGTTCGGTGCCACTCTTCGAACGGAACTGTCACGCAGGACCACCTGCATGAGCTGCCGGGTAATGAACGGTTCTGAGGGGGAGCCCCTTTGCAATGGGGAAGGAAACACGTTCGAAAAAGAGGTCAAGCTGGACACAACTTGGAAGATATCGAGAAGCCAGGTCCTTCATGTGAAAGAATGCACGAGATCAATCGGTTATTAGAAGGGCCCGTAAGTCAAGGGAACATATAAGTATGGGACCGGTGCATTGCCACCTATTACTATATGAATGCCTTTTGCCGAGTCAAGAGGAATTTTCATTCTTTTTTACGAAATACGGGAAAGAAGAAAAGAACAAGCCTTTTACGCCTCCTGATAAAACAAGGCGGGGAATCTCTATACAAATATATCTTACCCGAGCATTTACAAGGAGTTACGTATATTTCGGATTTTTTTGAAGTTTGTTTTTAAATTTGACAATGTCCTTATTGCCGTTATGATTATACCCGTTTTTCGCGCGCGGATGTATTTGGAGGCGTAGAAGATAAAAAATAATTCACGGGGGATTGGCAGGAGGGGTCGGTGAACGAAACGCTGAAATCCATTTGCGCGCTCCTCAGGAGCGAGGAAACAGAACTCCAACGGGCCGCCGCGATTGTCTTCGCCCGCATCCATCCCCGCGACCCCGACTTGGTCAAGGCGCTTGGCGAGACCTTGCTCAAAAGCTCCGACCCGGACGTGGCCGGAGCGCTGCTTCAGGCATTGCGAGCCATCCCCCACGAGAATGCCATCCAGTACCTCCTGGGGTCCCTCGCCAATGATCTTGTGCCCAGGAAGGGGGTGCTGGAGGCCATTGCCAATATCGGGCCAAAGGCGGTCGGGATTCTCCGAAAGCTTCTGCCCAAGGGGACCCCTTCCGTGCGATTGGCGGTGGCGAAGGTCTTGCCGCGGATCCGCACCGCGAACGCCTACGCTTTTCTCGCGGATCTCTTCCATGAAAAGGATCCGGAGGTGGTGCGGGTGGCGGTCCATTCCCTGCGGGAGGAGATCGGGAACTTCAACAAGAAACAGCGGATCGACCTCGTGAGGAGGCTGAAGGCCTCCCTGGGAGAGAAGCGCCTGCAGGGCAATAGCACCGCCCTTTCGGCCGTTCTCATCTCCCTCGGGATCGTGGCGGAGAAGCGGAGCAAGAAGTTTCTCCTCCCCTATGTCGATGCGAAGCAGGACTCGACGATCCGCCGCCACGCGCTCATGAGCCTGGCGTGCCTGGAATACAGCGGCGAGGGACATGGCGACGCCATCCGGGCGATGATGAGCATCCTCGAGGAGAACGATCTTGCGCTCGTCCGGCTGGCCGTGGAGGTGCTCGAGCGGATCCGGCCCCGCCGAAGCGACGCCGAGAACCTCACCCGCCTCCTGGCGAGTCCGCATTCCATTGTGCAGGCCTATGCCATCCACGCCCTCGGGCGGCTCGACACCGTGGCGTATGCGCAGGTCATCCTCTCCTTCCTCGGCCACCAGGATCACAACCTGCGCGAAGCGGCGAGGGCGGCGCTCTCCCTCATGAGCACGGCTCCCAAGGTGATCATCCAAAAGCTCGATTCGGCAGCCTCTCCCGAGGAGGCCGAGGACCTCGTGCAGATTCTCGGCGGCCACCGCGCCCACATTCCGCCCATCGTGGCCCGGGAGATGGCGCGGCGACTCTTCGGTTTCCTGGAGAGGGGGGATACGCGCGCGCAATATTACCGGGACGCGCTCCTGGCCGTGAGCCCCGAGACCCTGACCAGGGCGGTGCTTGCGCGAGCAAACCTCGCGCGCAGGAGGCGCGACTTCTCCAACGAGCGGAACTGCCTCAAGCTCCTCGTCCATACGCCGGCCATGACCGCGGCCCTGCGCTTCCGTTTGGCCGTGGCCAAGCTCAAATCCAGCCGCAAGGATCCGGATCCCCTTCTTCGCCAGGGCGATTATTGCCTGGCGCTCATCGCCGAGCTCTTGCGGGAGGGGGGCAAAGATTTCATCCGCGCCTTCCTCGCGGAGAGCATCCTCGATCCGGACGATTATTTTTACGTGGGGTATCACTTCTGCGAGCGGTTGAACGAGGAGCGACGCTTCGGGTCGGACGTCTTGCGCCATGTCGCCCGGAAATGGCGCCACCGCGCCTGCGCCAGGGCCGCTTGCGATAAGCTCCGCGAGGAAGGGCATTAAAGCGGGCGTTAAAGGGTTAGCTGCCTGTCGCATGTTTTCGTCGATCGGCCACGGTCGGCGAGCGATGCCTATTTCTTGAGCCAGGCCCGATAACACACACCAAAC
>JAZDLH010000019.1:0-6760 GCA_043802275.1 Planctomycetota bacterium | reverse complement strand
CGAAAATACCCGGCATACATTCGAGCTGTGGATGCTATCTCTTGCCCATCTTTTTTTTCGACTAGTATTCCCGTATCATGTGAAAGGTTGTTGGCCAGTTTTAAAAAGCGAGACATCTGACAATCTATTGTCTTGTGGTAGGTCTTTAATAGTCTCCATAGATCTCCCAACAGAACTTGGGAATAGGGTTTAGGGGTATTAATATCGCGAAAGCAACATTCGAGCTTCATAAGGGCTTCCATATTTGTGCGAATTGTATTAGACTTTTGGCAAATGGTTTCTTTATCTGATTCATCGCTTTTGTCGATATCTTTTCCACAGCGCTCAAAAGCGCCGTCAATTTCTGCAAGATTGAGGCGATATAAGAACGCTTTAGAAAAGTGTTCCGAAATAGGGGGATATTTGGGTACGATTAGCGCTGTGTACATTGCTGAAGTTATACAATCGATACATTCTACGTGCCCATTAACCGTTCTAATTATCTCACAATAGAATGGCCTATCCTCATAGAAGTCTATCTTGTCCGCTCCAGAAGGAAAAAGCTTACGCACTTCGTTGTTTGTGAGGGAATACCCCCGCAAAGCGAAGCAGACGATTTCTTCATTGCCTACGCGTTCGATCCGGTTGAACCGCATTGCTACACTATAGAGACTCGCAGGAAACAACATGTCACTCGCACGGCATTCGGTCCTGGGTTGCTGCTCATCTTGTTCTATGAAGTCGTGCCAATTGATTTGAAGCAAACCCCTGTCAGGTATTGTTGAGAACGATTCAAAGCAGTCCCAGTTTCCAGTATCAAGAAAATCGATATTCACGCTACCATTGGTACCATTGTGCAATTGTTCAAGGAAAGACCCTGCCTTCTGTAGATTTGTAATAGGGAACGCGCCCCATGACTGTGCTATTCGCAGAAGGGTCTCTCGATTATCCCAGAAACACATATATTCTCTCCGATGCGAAAAACTATTCCAACAATAATGTACAGATTTGATATCACTTTGGTACCATTTTGGTACCATTTTGATATCACCTTTATATCGTCTCAACATTGTCTCGATTTATAAATCGCCCGCCGCGGCCATGGCCTCCTTGAGGGTGATCGTTCCCTCGTAGAGCGCCTTGCCGATGATGATGCCGAAGAGGGGAAGCCTGCTCAGGGCCGCCACGTCCGCGGCCGTGGTCACGCCCCCCGAGGCGATGACGGGGATGTCCGTCAGGCGCGTGGCTCGCTCGATGGCCTCCACGTTCGGCCCCAGAAGCGCGCCGTCGCGCGCGATGTCCGTGTAGACAATGGCGGCGACGCCGCTTCCCGACAGGCTCTCCAAAAAATCCTCGGCCGGGACCGCGCTCGCCTCCACCCACCCCCGCACGGCCACGAGGCCGTCCCTGGCGTCCACGCCCACGTTCACCCGGCCGGGGAGCGCCTCGAGGAGCGTGTCGAGGAAGGCGCGGCTCTCGATCGCCCGCGTCCCTATGATTACGCGCTCCACGCCCCCGTCCACGAGCCGCTTCGCCTTCTCCAGGCTCCGGATGCCGCCGCCCGCCTCGACGGGCACGTTCGAGCGACGGGCGATTTCGAGCACGAGCTTCTCGTTCCCCCGCCCGACGCCCAGGGCGCCGTCGAGGTCCACCACGTGGAGCCGGCTCGCGCCCTCCTCGACCCAGCGGAGCGCCGTCTCCACGGGCGAATCGGAGTACACGGTCTCGTCCTCGGCCCGCCCCCGGAGAAGCCGGACGGCCCTGCCCCCCTTGATGTCCACGGCCGGCAGGATGTGCATGACGCTCCTTTCCGCATGTATTTTTAAATACCCGGCTCGCACCCGCAGGGATGCGCCCGCATGTGCGCCCGTCCTTCCCTGCCTCAAAGAGAAGCGGTTCCGGCCTTGCCATTCGGCCGACTTCCCGGGGGCCGCGTATGCGGGAGAACAGCCGGCCGGGCCTTTTCCCTTGATTTCCGAATCCGTGGAATTATCATAAGTCATTCGGCGCCGCGGCGCAAGCGGACTCGTTTGGGAGCAGGCGAAAAATGGCGCAAAAGGACTATGACTTTTCCGCGATCGAGGCCAAGTGGCGGGAGCGCTGGCGCGAGCAGGGCCTCTTCTCGGCCCGGGACTTCGACCCCCAGCGCGAGAAGTTCTACTGCCTCACCATGTACCCCTACCCGAGCGGGGTCCTGCACATGGGGCACGTCATCAACTACACCCTGGGCGACGTGATCGTCCGGTACAAGATCCTTAGGGGCTACAACGTCCTCTCGCCCATGGGCTGGGACTCCTTCGGCCTGCCGGCCGAGAACGCGGCCATCAAGAGCGCCAAGGCCGCCCTCGCGCGGGGCGAAGCGGCCGGCCACCCCGCGGACTTCACCGAGCGGAACGTCGCGCACATGAAGGAGCAGATGGCCCGCGCGGGCTGGGGCTACGACTGGTCGCGCGAGCTCGCCACGAGCCGGCCGGAGTACTACCGCTGGACCCAGTGGCTCTTCCTCCTCTTCTACAAAAACGGCCTCGCGGAAAAGAAGTTCGCGCCCGTGAACTGGTGCGCCTCGTGCGAGACCGTGCTCGCCAACGAGCAGGTCCTCGCGGACGGCACCTGCGAGCGGTGCGGCTCGGCCGTGGAGCGGAATGACCTCGATCAGTGGTTCTTCAAGATGAGCCGTTACGCGCAAAAGCTCCTGGACGGCCACGCGGCGCTCCGCGGCCACTGGCCGGACAAGGTCCTCAAGATGCAGGAGGAGTGGATCGGCCGCTCGGAAGGGGCCTCGGTCACCTTCACGATCGCCGAGACGGGCGAGCCCCTCCCCATTTACACGACACGGCCCGACACGCTCTGGGGAGTCACCTTCATGAGCCTCGCGCCCGAGCACCCGCTCCTCGAGCGCCTGGTCAAGGACACGCCCCACGAGGCGCGCGTGCTCGCCGCGGTCCGCAAGATGCGCGGCCAGTCCACGAGCGCGCGCCTCACCGCGGACCTTGAGAAGGAGGGCGTCTTCACCGGCTTTCACGTCACGAACCCGGTGAACGGCGAGGCCGTGCCCCTGTGGGCGGCGAACTTCGCGCTCATGACCTACGGCACGGGCGCGGTCATGTCCGTGCCCGCGCACGACCAGCGCGACTTCGAGTTCGCGAAAAAGTACGGCCTCCCGGTCCGCGTGGTGATCGAGCCCGAGGACCATACGCTCGACCCCGAAGCCATGACCGGGGCCTACGTGGACCCCGGCCGCATGGCGCACAGCGGCCCCTTCGACGGGCGCCTCAACACCGAGGCCATGGCCGACATCATCGCCTGGCTCGAGCAGAAGCGCCACGGCAGGGGCGCGGTGTATTACTAGCTCCGCGACTGGCTCTTAAGCCGGCAGCGCTACTGGGGCGCGCCCATCCCCATCGTCTACTGCGACGCCTGCGGCACGGTGCCGGTGCCCGAGTCGGACCTGCCGGTGCTCCTCCCGCGCGAGGTGGAGTTCAAGGATGGCGGCGGGAACCCGCTCGCAAACAGCCCCGGCTTCGTCCACACCCCCTGCCCGCACTGCGGCCGCCCCGCCCGGCGCGAGACCGACACCATGGACACCTTCGTGGACAGCTCGTGGTACTTTTTGCGCTACGCCTCCCCTCGCGACGAGGAGCGTCCCTTCGAGGAAAAGCGCGCGCATTACTGGATGCCGGTCGACCTCTACATCGGCGGGATCGAGCACGCCACCATGCACCTCATCTACTGCCGCTTCTTCACGCAGGTCCTGCACGACCTGGGCCTCTTGGAGTTCAGCGAGCCGGCCCGAAACCTCTTCTGCCAGGGCATGGTCTGCAAGACGGCCTATTACTGCGAGAACTGCCAGTGGATCCCGGAGGAGAAGGTCGCGGGCGGCGCGCGGAGGGAAGAGGCCATCGAAGGCGGCCGTTGCGCCGCCTGCGGGGGCCCGGTCCGCTCGGAGATGGCCAAGATCAGCAAGTCGAAGCTCAACATCGTGGACCCCGACGCCATGATGGAGCAATACGGCGCGGACTGCGTGCGCCTGTACATGCTCTCCGACTCGCCGCCCGACCAGCAGCAGGTCTGGTCGGATGCGCGCATGCAGGGGGCGTGGCGCTTCCTCACCCGCCTCTGGCGAACGGTGGGCGAAATGGAGCCGCTCCTCGCCCAGGCCTCCGGGGCGGACATCCCCCTCGAGCTCGACGGCGAGAGCCGGGCGCTCCGGCAGAAGACGCACGAGTGCATCCTCAAGGTCACGCGCGCGATCGAGGGCGGCTTCCGCTTCAATACCGCCATCTCGTCCGTGATGGAGCTTTTGAACCTCCTCCGCGCCTCGAAGGATGCCCACCCGGCCGTGCTCCGCGAGGCGGTCGAAAGCCTGCTCGTCCTCATCGCGCCCATCGTGCCGCACTTCTCCGAGGAAATCTGGGAGCGTCTGGGGCACGGGGAGAGCATATACCGCGCCTCCTGGCCCGAAGGCGACGAGCGACTGGCCCGCGCCGAGACGATCGAGATCCCCGTCCAGGTGAACGGCAAGGTCAAGGCCCGCATCCGCGTGCCCGCCGGACTCTCTCGGGAGGAGCTCGAGGCCCTCGCCCTGGCCGACGCGGGCGTCCGGGCCGCCCTCCGTGAACGGGAGATTCGAAAGGTGATCGCCGTGCCCGGGCGGATCGTGAATATCGCCGTGGGCTGAGACCTCTTATCGCCGGGGCGAACAGGACAAGGGGAAGGGCCTTGAGTATTCTCCTGCCGATCTACATGTACCATGAAATCACCCCCACCGCGGCGGGGCGAAGGAATTCCCATCTCCAGGTGAGCGCCGGGGCGCTCTCGAGGCAGATCGACGAGCTTCGCGGCCTGGGCTTTGCGCTTGTGACGCTTTCCGAGGCCTGGGGGCGCATCGAAGAGGGGATCGCCACCCCGCGCCTGGCCGTCCTCACCTTCGACGACCTCGACCAGGCTTTTTACGAACACGCCTGGCCGGTCCTCCAGGAGCGGAACGCCCCGGCCACGGCCTTCTATATCACGGGCGAGCCGGGGCTTGGATCCCCCTCCCGGATGACCGACCCGGGCAGGAAGCTTGCGCGGGGGAGGCTCCTTGAGCTCGCGGACGGAGGGGTCGAGATCGGCTCGCACACGGTCACCCACCGGGAGCTTATCGGCCTCGCGGACGCCGAGGCGCTCGAGGAGCTCGTCGGAAGCCGCTCGGACCTCGAGGAGAAGCTGGGCCGGCCGGTCTCCACGCTCTGCTACCCGCGCGGACGCTTCTCCCGGCGCATCATGACCCTGGCCGAGGAGGCCGGATACGCCTGCGCCTGCGCCACCCTTCGCGGTTCCCTTCAATCGCGCGCGGAGCGTTTCGCGCTGAGGCGCATCCGGGCGGACGAAGCCCGCTCGGGCCTCAGGCTCCGCTACACGGCCATGCGCCTGTACGACCTCTGGAACCTCCCCCGCCGGCGGCGGGAGCAAGCGGCCTACGAGCGGCAGGAAAGGGCCTGGCTATGAAAATCCTCTTCGCCCTCGACAAGTACGGGGTGAACTCGGGCGGCGCGGACCGCTACGCCCGGGCGGTGGTGCGTACCCTTCTTGCGGCCGGCCACGAAGTCTTCGTCCTGCAGGGGGGGAATCCCGCGCCGGAGGAGAGGGATGGAGTCCGGGTCCTCTCCCGGCCCCTGCCCCGGCCGCGCTTCTTCCGCGACGGCGACCGGACCATGCTCCGCTGGAACCGGCTCTGGAGTCCCTACGTGGAGAGGGAGCTCGCCGCGCTCCGGCCGGACCTGTTGCTCTCGCAAAACATGCTCGCCCCCTCGAGCGTGGCGGCCGGCCGCGCCGCGGGCGTGCGCACCGCCATCTTCTTCCACGGCTATCGCTGCCTCTCGCCCGCCTTCTTCCGGGAGCAGGACGCGCTCACCACCCCGCTCCCCTCCTTCCGCACGGCCCCCCTGCGCGCGCGGCTCAAGTGGCCGCTCGTTGCGAGGAGCCTCGCGCTCTACCAGTCCGCCTACCGCAAGGCCGACCTCGTGGTCGCCAACAGCGCGTACACCGCGCGGGTGATCGAGCGCTTCTTCGAGCGCCGGGCCGAGGTCCTCTATCCCGTCTTCGACCTCGCGGCGCCCGAAACGGCCCCGAAAACGAATCCCGGGGGGCCCGTCCTCTTTGTGAAGCCCCAGTCGATCAAGGGGGTGGACGTGCTCCTCAAGACCGCCCCGCTCCTTCCCCAAAAGCGGTTCCTCGCCGTGGGCAGGGCTTCGGTCCTCACCCGGCTTCAGCTCGCGCGCGTCGCCAACATCGAATACCGCGAATGGACCGAGGACATGGATGCGTCCTATGCCTCGGCCTCGCTCCTCTTCGGCCCCTCCCAGATCCCCGAGCCCTTCGGCCGGGTCTTTGTCGAGGCGGCGATCCACGGCCTGCCGAGCGTGGCGAGCGCGGGGGGCGGAATCCCCGAGGCCGTGGGCGAAGGGGGCGTGCTCCTCCCCTTTGATTCCATGCCCGGCGAGTGGGCCGAGGCCCTGGAACAGGCGCTCGATCCTCTCCGCTACGAAGCCCTTTCGCAAGCGGCCTTCCGGCATAGCCATGAGCTTCTCAAGATCCACACCCCGGCGCGGCTCCTTGGAATTCTCGGAGCTGCCTGAGCCGCCTGCTTTCTTTTCCGGGTTCACCGCTTCGAGATTCCAACCGGCGGGAGGTCCTGCAAGGGAAGTGCGCGCGTGGAAAGCCGCCTCAACAGGCGGCGAGGATCGCCTCGGCCGCCCTTCGGGAGGCGCCGGGCCCGCCCAGGCGCTCGCGCAGGCCC
>JAZDLH010000018.1:0-5732 GCA_043802275.1 Planctomycetota bacterium | reverse complement strand
TCGTCCGGAACCTGGAGGAGGAGGAGATCCTGGGAGTGGTGGGGCACGAGCTCGGCCACGCGCGGCATCACCACCTCGCGTGGATCCTCCTCTTCAACCTCGGGTTCCTCGGCGCGATTTTCCTGGCCCTGAACCTCGCAGGCATCGAGGATCGACGCCTTGGGGCCGTCGGTCTCTGCGTGGCCATGGCCCTGTACCTCCGCTTCGGATACGGCTATGTCTCCCGCCGGTTCGAGCGGCAGGCCGATCTCCACGCGCTGGAGCTTTTGGGCAAAAGCGGGCCGCTCGTGCGGGGCCTGGAACGGCTCTCGGCCTTGAGCGGCGGCATCCGGAACGCGAAGAGCTGGCACCACCACAGCATCGCCGCGCGCATCGCCTTCCTGCAGGCGGCCGAGGCCGATCCCTCGCTTGCGGCCGGCCACCACCGGGTCTGCGCGCGCCTGCGAAGGAGGGGCCTCGCGTTCTTCCTCCTCGTGATTGCGGGAGGCGGGCTTCTCCTGGCCCCGGCCGTGGAAAAAGAGACCTTCCGTCCGGCAGGAGCCCTTCCCGGCCGCCACACTTTATGGGCCCATTGGGCGCGGATCGAGCGATACGTGCCCGAGGACTTCGAGGCGCCGGCAACCCTCGCAAAGCTCGCGCTTGGTGGGGCGACTCCGCCGGGCGAGCCCCCTTCGGCGGCCCAAGCCCACGCGGAGGAGGCGCTCGCACGGGCGCGGAGCCTTGGGGAGCGCTCGCGCGCCGAGGCTCTCTTCAAAGAAGCCGCGGCCCTGCAGGCGCGGCCGGGCAAGACCCGATAGTTTCACGAGAGGGGCAAAACAACCTTAGGGAGCGGGCGTCCCGGACGGGGCGTCCGTTCTGTCGGGCTTGGCGGGCTCCTGAAATTCCTCGGGCACCTTCCGCAGGAGGGAGCGGGCCTCGCGGTAGGTCTCCTCCCGAAGGCGGCCCGTGTCCAGGATCTTCCGTAAAAGCTCCGCGGTCTCGGGGTAGGCCTGGGCTGCAAAGCACCGCTCGGCGAGCTTGAGTCGGTAGCGGTTGGTCTTTTCCGCGTCGGGCTGCTTCTCGACGGCCTCGCGCAGGAACGCCATGCCTTCCTCCGTCCGGCCGGAGGCATGGGCCCAGAGCGCCTTCTCGTAGAGGAGCTCCGCCGTTTGTACGGGACCCTTCACGGCGCTCTCCACCGCGGCGAGATAGGCCGCCTGCCTGGCCGAAAGCTCCGGCCCTTGCCAGCGCGGAAGCAGGGCGTTCACCTCGTCGAGGATCCGGAGCCGGAGTTCCACGTCCCCGGCCGCCTCCTGGAAGAGCCGGTCCAGGAGCTCCGCGGCGCGCGGAAGGGCCCCGCTCTCGGCGAAGCAGCGCGCCAGCTCGATGCGTTGGGCCGCGCTCCCGGCGTGCTGGAAGGCCTGCTCCAGCGCGTTGCGATAGGCCTGGGGATCCTTCTCCCAGCGGATCTTCCGGAAATCGTTCACCAAGAGCTCCGCCCACTCGCCGCGGCCGATCGCGGCCAGGACCGCCTTGTCCATGGCCTTGAGGTACTCCGGATCGCGGTGCAGCTCCCGCGCGGCGCGCGGAAGCCTCTTGATGCTGTACTCCTCGGCGGACGTGCGGCGAAGCTTGGCGGCCGCCGCGACGTAGGCGGAGACGAAGACCTCGGCCGCCTCGGGATAGCGCCCGAGACTGTAGAGGAGCTCGCCCAAGTCGTTGAGCGCCGCGACATCCAGGGGGTTCTTCCGGAGAATCGCGCGGTACGCCCCTTCCTGGCGGTGCTCGAGCACAAAGGTCTCGACCTCATCGGTCGCCGACTCCCGCAGCTCGATCATCCGGCCGGCGGAGAGGTAATTGGTCTTGAGAAGCTCGACGAAGTGCGTGCCCGGCGCGAGGTCCTCCAGCGTGCAGGGGGTCCGGCCGCGCCGCGCGCCGTCCGCGTAGACCGCCGCGCCCTCCGGCCGGGACCTTATCGCGATCCGCGCCGCCGGCCGCGGCGCGAGGGCTACGTGGCGCTCGAGGGCGCCGTGGATCGACAGGGTCTCCCGGAACGGCAGGCACCCCTCCCGCGCGAGGCGCAGGGCATAGTCGCCGGGCGCCAGGTTCTTGAGGGTGAGCGGGGTGAGCCCCCGAAGGATCCCGTTCACGTAGACCTCGGCGCGCGGGTCGCTCGTGAGGGTCAAGGACGGCGCCGGGAAGAGGCGCTCCCGCAGGGCGAAGCCCGCCACCGCGGCCGCCGCGGCCAGAAGCAGGAAAAAAAACGCGCGCGCCGGCTTTTTCACGGCCCTTCCCCCGCTTCTTCCCCGGGCGCGCCGCCCGCCTTCCCTGCCTCTTCCGAGGGAGCTTCCGGAGGTGGGGATTTCCCCCCGGCGCAGCCTTCCACGCCGCAGCCGGCGCAATTTTCTTTCGCCTCGGTGCAGGGGGGCGTGCGGAGGCCGTCGAGGGAGCGTCTCCGCTCCCCGCGGAGAAAGGCCTCGCTCACCCCGCACGAGAGATGACTCCAGGGAAGCGCCTCGTCCTCGGGGATGACCCGGCAGGCCACGGCCCTCGGATCGATCCCGCAGGCCGCAAAGGCCGCCTCCCACAGCTCGGGCCGGCCGTGCTCGCTCCAGGCCGAAAGCCGCTCGCCCCGTCGCCAGGCCTCCTCCACGACCGCGCCGAGCGGGCGAGCGCCGCGCGCCAGGGCCGCTTCGAGAAGCGATAGGCGGACCTCGTGCGCCTTGTACGAGACGAGCTTCCGGTCGAGTCCGGCCGCGATCCAGGCCTGTTTCTCCGTCAGGCGCCCGGGGTCCTCCAGGGCCGCCCACTGGAAGGGCGTCCCCGGCTTGGGCACGAAGTTCGACACCGAGAGCGTGACCGCGCTCGCGCCCTTCCTTCCCCGCAGGCGGGCCACCCGCATGGCAAGCTCGGGGATGGCGCGGACGTCCTCCTCGGTCTCGGTGGGGAGGCCGATCATGAAGTAGAGCTTGACCGTGCGCCAGCCCGCCCGGTACGCGGCCCGAGCCCCATCGAGGAGATCCGCGTCGGAGACGGCCTTGTTGATCGCGGCGCGCAGGCGCTCGGTGGCCGCCTCCGGGGCGATGGTAAAGGAGCCCCGGCGGACCGAGGAGACACGGGCCGGGATCCCGGAGAGCCGGGTGCCCACGCGAAGGGACGGGAGCGACAGGCTCACTCCCAGCGGGGCGAAGGCCTGATCGAGCCCTTCCACGAGCTCGGCGAAGCGGGAGTAATCGCTCGTGGAAAGGGACAGGAGACCGATCTCGTCGTAGCCCGTGGCCGCGTAGCAGTCGCGCGCGATGCCGAGGAGGGTCTCCACCGACCGCTCGCGGTGGGGGCGCGCGACCATCCCGGCCTGGCAGAAGCGGCAGCCGTTCGGGCAGCCGCGCATGATCTCGAGCGTCACGCGCTCGTGCGCGGTCTCCACCACCGGCACCACGGGCGCGCGCGGATGGGGCGCCCGGTCGAGATCGCGCACCACCCGCCTCGCCACGAGCGGCGGAATCCCCTGAAGGCGCGGCGCGGCGCGGCCTCCCTCCCCGGCCACGTAGAGCGCAGGCGCGTACCAGCCCGGGCAATGTGCCGCGATCGAGGCGAGGAGCGCCTCGCGGTCGAGGGATGCCCGGTCGAGGGACTGGAGGTGCGCGATCATCTCCGGCAGGGCCTCCTCGCCGTCGCCTAGGAGCGCGAGATCGAGAAACCGGGCCAGGGGCTCGGGATTGAACGCGCCCGGGCCCCCCGCGATCACGAGCGGCGCGGAGGGGCCCCGATCCTCGGCGTGGAGCGGAATGCCGCCGAGGTCGAGCAGGGTGAGGAGGTTCACGGCGCACAATTCGTGCTGGAGCGAAAAGCCCACCACGTCGCATTCGGAGAGGGGCGTCATGGACTCCAGGGTCGCGAGGGGAAGACCGCGGGCCCTGAGCTCCGCCTCCATGTCCGGAAGCGGCGCAAAGACGCGCTCGGCGGCCACGCCCTCGATTCCGTTCAGGATCTCGTAGAGGATGCGCAGCCCGTGGTGGCTCATGCCCACGGTGTACGCGTCCGGGAACGCGAGCGCCACGCGGAGCCTTACCGCCTCCGGGGGCTTGCGGACGCTGTTCCACTCCCCGCCGATGTACTGCCCCGGCATGGCGACCCTGGGGAGGAAGGTCTCGAGTTTTTGCCGATAGGCATCCCGGTCCATAAGCCGCGCCTCTTTCGAAAATCCGACCTGCATGCGGCGGGGAAAAGGGGCGAGCTCTGTTTCGCGCCAGGGGCCGCGCGAAGCGTCCCGCCTTGCCGAACCGTAACGTTATCCGCGGAGGCGCTCCGGGTCAAGCGGGAGTTTTTCATTGCCAAACCGTCCCCCGCGGGCTATAAGACAGGCGCGCTTCCCCTGGCCGGAAAGGACCCCTCATGTCGTCGACGAGCAACCTGCAGCGGGAGGTGGACGCCGTGTTGCGCCTGGCCATGGCCGAGGACATCGGCACGGGCGACGTGACGAGCCGCCTCGTGGTCCCGGAGGGCTCGTCGTGCCGGGGCGCCTTTGTCGCGCGGGAGGGCGGGGTGCTCGCGGGCCTCGAGGTCGTCATGCGTCTCTACGCGCTCCTGGACGCCAAGGTCGCGGTCGCGCGCCACGTCCAGTCGGGCCATGCCTTCCCCGCGGGCGCGAGGATCGCCTCGATCGAGGGCCCGGCCGTGAGCGTGCTCTCGGGCGAGCGGATCGCCTTGAATTTCCTCCAGCGCATGTGCGCCATCGCCACGCGCACGCGCCAGTACGTGCGCGCCGTGGAGGGCACCTCCGCCCAGATCCTCGACACCCGCAAGACCGCGCCGGGGTTACGGGCGCTCGACAAGTTCGCCGTTTTCCTCGGCGGCGGCCACAACCACCGGCACGGCCTGTACGACATGGTGCTCATCAAGGACAACCACCTCGCCCTCGCCGGGAAGACCACCGAAATCCCCTCGGTCGCCTGGGCCGTGCGGCGGTCCAGGGAAAAGACGCGCCTGCCCATCGAGGTGGAGGTCGAGACCCTGGAGTCCCTCCGCGAGGCGCTGCCCGAGGAGCCGCACATGGTGCTTCTCGACAACATGGACCTCGAGACCTTGAAACAAGCCGTGGCGCTCGCGGGCGAGGTCTGCTCGGCGCAAAAGCTCCGCCGGCCGCTTTTGGAGGCCTCGGGCGGGATCACGCTCGAGAACGTCCGCGCCGTGGCCGAGACGGGCGTGGACCGCATTAGCGTGGGCGCGCTCACCCACTCCGTGACCGCCCTCGACATCGGGCTCGAGCTCGAATAATTCGAATGCCCGGACGGGGCGGCGACGCGCGGTTGTTCTTTAAGGGGCTATTGCAAAACCCGCTTACTTAAGCACCGTATGGGCCGAGAGGCAGGCCTTCCGCGCGTTTTGCGCCAGCTTTTAAAAACCTCTTGACGGCGAGGGATTTTGACGCTACTCTGTGTTTCGCTCCAGGGGACTGTTGGAGCGAAGAAGTGGAGCTGTAGCTCAATTGGTTAGAGTACCGGCCTGTCGAGCCGGGGGTTGCGGGTTCGAGACCCGTCAGCTCCGCCAGAAGACCCGAGCCGGCCCCAAACCCCGGGGCCGGTTTTTTATGCTTGTCTCTCTTCATCCTCTTCTACCTTTTTCTCCCCCTCCACGCGCTCGGCCGCGCCCTCGATGTCGTAGGGAGGGAGGGGGCGGGGCGCCTCTCGGCCGAATCCCTTGTGAAAAAAGAAGATAGGGCCTCTCGCGTCCTCTCTGAGCCGCGCCTGCAG
>JAZDLH010000017.1:0-4294 GCA_043802275.1 Planctomycetota bacterium | reverse complement strand
CGCGCGGCAGCCGTTGGCGCCGCCGGCGTCTCCGCCATGGCCTTGAGTTCCAAGAGGCGCCTGCACGTGGCCTCGTAATCGGCCGCCTCGTCGATCGCCTGCTGCAAAAATGCGTTCAAGGGGCCGATGACGCGGCGGGCCATGTCCGCCTCGGGGTTCGCGCCCTCCACGTAGGCGCCGATGTTGATGAGCTCCTCCACCTCCCGGTAGATGGCGAGGCTCGCCCGGAGCCGCGCGGCCGCGGCCTCGTGCTCGGGCGGGACGATGTCCACCATCACGCGGGAGATGCTGTCGAGGATGTCCACGGCCGGGTAGTGGTTGCGCTGCGCCAGGCGCCGCGCGAGAACGATGTGCCCGTCCAGGACTCCCCGCACCGCGTCGCTGATGGGCTCGGCGAGCTCGTCGCCCTCGACCAGGACGTTGTAAAAGCCGGTGATGCTGCCCCCCGGGCTCTGGCCGGCCCGCTCCATCAGGCGCGGCAGGAGCGCGAAGACCGAGGGGGTGTACCCCTTCGTCGCCGGCACCTCGCCCACCGATCCGCCGATGTCGCGCTGGGCCATGGCGACGCGCGTGACCGAGTCCATGAGCAGGGCCACGTCCAGGCCCTCGTCGCGGAAGTACTCGGCAATGGCCGTGGCCACGAAGGGGGCCTTGACCCGCACGGTCGGCGGCTGGTCGCCCGTGGCGACCACCACCACGCTCCGGGCCCGCCCCTCGGGGCCGAGGTTCTTCTCCAGGAACTCCCGCACCTCGCGGCCCCGCTCGCCCACGAGCGCGATGACCGAGACGTCCGCCTGGGTGAAGCGCGCGATCGCGCCCAAGAGCATGCTCTTCCCCACGCCCGTGCCGGAGAAGATGCCGATGCGCTGCCCGCGGCCGATGGTGGCGAACGCGTCGATGGCGCGGACGCCTGTCGCGAGCGGCTCGGTGATGCGCGGCCGGCTCACCGGGTGGGGGGAGTCCCCGTGGATCCGGCGCGCGGCGGCGCTCCGGACCGGGCCCTTGCCGTCGATCGGCCGGCCGCGGCCGTCGAGCACCCGGCCCAGGAGGTGCGGCCCCACGGGCACGAATTGCTCGATCGAAAGGCACTCCACGCGGTCGCCGGGGCCGACGCCCTGCATCTCCCCGAGGGTCATGAGCAGGGTCGCCCCCTCCCGAAACCCGATGACCTCGGCGTCCACCGCCACGCGGCCGAGCCGGGGATAAATCCGGCAGAAGCTTCCCACGGGCACGGGCATGCCGGAGCATTCCACCGTGAGACCCACGACCCGCCGCACCCGCGCAGCCACCCGGCCGGGCAGAATGTAGGCGAGGTCGTCGCGCTTACGCGCCAAAAAGCTCATGGGCGAAGCGACCGTCATGCGAGACTCCTAAAAAACGCCGTTCAGGCGCTCGTACCTTCCGGGGGTCCGCCGGCGCCGGGAGCGGGCTCGTCCGCGGAAGACGCCCCTCCGGCCGGGTCGCCCGGCAGGGTTTCGCCCTGGACAGGGGCGTCTTCGGCTCCACGATCCCGGGAGGCGTTTTCATCCGCCCCGGCGGCCGTGGCGACCGGACCCGCCCCTCCGAACGGGCCGGCGACGTCTTCCCCCTCCTCGTCCCCGAGGAGGGCCCGCTCGATCGCCCGGATTTGCTCGGCGATCCGGAGGTCGACCTCGCCCTCGCGGGTGGAGGAACGGACGCCCCCCCGCTCGACGTCTTCGTCGGCCTGCAGGCTCACGCGCGCGAGGTCGTGGAAGGCCCGGTGGAGCTCCGGCAGATGCGCCTCCACCGCCGCGAGGTCCGCGGGGTTCACGCGCAAGGTCACGTCCCGGCGGTCCACCGTGAGATCGATGGCCGCCCGGACGTTCTCCAGGACCACGGCCCCGTCGAGCCGGATGGCGCGCTTCACCACGCGCCGGGCGACGGCGAGCGCGAGGGCGACGAGATCGATCTCGGCGCCGTTGCGAAGCTCCAGCCGCTCTTCGGAGAGCTCCGAGAGAAGCGCCTCGAGCGTGGAGGCGAGGGTTTGCGTCTGGCTCATGATCTCCTCCCGCGCGGCGCGCTCGCCCTCGGCGCGGCCCTCGGCCTCGCCCTGGGCGAAGCCCTCCCGGTAGCCGTGGTCGCGGCCCTCCTTCTGCGCGGCGGACTCGATCTCCTTGGCCTCTTGCCGGGCGGCGCCGAGCACCCGCTGGGCCTGCTCGTTCGCCCGGGCGAGGAGCTGCCTGGCGAGCGCCTGGATGTCGTCGAACTGGAAGGGCACCGGCGTCCCCGGCGAAAACGCCTCCGGGCGTGTCCGGCGGCCCGAGTCCTGCGCCATGGGGTTTCGCCTTTCCATCCGTCCGCCCTTCCCCCCGCCGGCCTGCGCGCGCCGGCGGCGGCGGCCCGGTTATACCACGATCTCTTCCTCTCCGCCGCGGCCGGAGATGATGACCTCGCCCGCCTCCTCGAGGCGGCGCACGATGTCCACGATGCGCTGCTGGGCGTTTTCCACGTCCGAGACGCGGACCGGCCCCATGTATTCCATGTCCTCCTTGATGAGCGTGGCCGCGCGCTCGGACATGTTCTTGAAGATCTTGGTCCGGAGCTCCTCCGTGGCGGTTTTGAGCGCGAGGGCGAGCTCGTCCGACTCCACCTCCTTCAGGACCGCCTGGATGCCCTTGTCGTTGACAAGCAGGATATCCTCGAAGACGAACATGAGCCGGCGGATCTGCTCGACCATGTCGGGGTCCTCCTCCTCCAGGTTCTCGAGGATGCCCTTCTCCGTGGTGCGGTCGACGAGGTTCAAGATCTCGGCGATGGTTTCCACCCCCCCTGCCTGCTCGAGGTCCTGGTTCACGATGCTCGCCAGGCGCGTCTCGAGACCGGCCTCGACCTGGCGGATCGCCTCGGGCGTGGTCTGCTCCATGCGCGCGATGCGCTTGACGACCTCGATCTGCTTCTTGGCCGAGAGGCCCGCCAGGATCTCGGCCGACTGCTTGTTCGAGAGGTGCGCGAGGATGAGCGCGATCGTCTGGGGATGCTCGTCCTGGATGAAGGTGAGGAGGTTGTCCGGATCGGTTTTTTTCAGGAAGTGGAAGGGCGTCTGGGCGATGGACTGCTGCAGCCCCTCGAGGATGGCCGACGCCGCCTCGGGCGGGAGCGACTTCTCGAGGAGCATCCGGGCGTACTCGAACCCGCCCTGCTCGAGGTACTTCCGCGCCATGTGGATCTGGTAGTATTCGCGGATCACCGCGTCGCGGATCTCGGGGGTGATCTCCTCGAGGCGCGCGATCTCCATCGAGATCTTCTCGATGTCCTCGGTCAGGAGATTGGTCAGGATGCTGGCCGCCGTTTCGCTGTCCACGGAGACGAGGAGGATCGCCGCCTTGCGCACGCCCGCGAGCCCCTCGGTCTTCTGCTTCTTGGCCATGGCCGGGTTCTCCTCGCCGCTATTCCATCACGAGCCAGCGTTTCACGAGGCTGGCGGCTTTCTTGGGATCTTCCGAGACGATGCCGGCGATCCGGTCCCGCATCTGCTCGAAGGTGGCGTTCGCCCGCTCATCCTCGGTCATCTCTTCAAAGGCCGGCGGCGGCGCCTCGGGCACCTCCTCCTCGAGGGCGGCGAATTCCTCGGACGGGATCACGCGCCGCACCTGGAGAAAGATGGCGACCATGACCACCAGGAGCATGAGCGCGAGGAGGATCGCGGCGAAGTTCCGCACCGCCACGTCCCGCAACAGGAACCCCGTGGTCTTGGGCTTCTCGATCGTGGCGCGCGCGAGGAGGAACGGCACCTGCCGGATCTCGACGTCGCGCACGCTCTTCAGCCCCACGGCGGCCGTCACGCTCTTCTGAAGGTCGGCGAGCTCCTCGTCCGTGAGCGGCGGCTGGGATTCCTTGGTCGGGATCGACTGGCCGGTGAGCTCGTTCACCTTCTTGGTGCCGTCCTCGTTCGTTTCGTAGACCGGCGGCAGGTGCATCACGACCGAGACGGTGATGTTCTCCACCTTGCCCGGCGTCTGGTGTTCGTAGGTCACGCGCTCGCCGGGCTTGAAGCTCGTGTCGCTCCCCTTGGTGGTCTCCTCGGTCTTCCGGCCCGACTCGCCCGTGGGGGTGAGGCGCGCGACGTTGGGATTCGCGCCCACCTGGTTCTCCGGGCCCTCGGTTGAGGAGGCGGTGCGTTGATCCTTCACCTGGCGGAGGATCTGGCCTTCCGTCATCTCGCGCGTGTCCGACCCCTTCCGGTCGAGGTCGAGGACGCTGTGCACGAAGACGAAGGCCTCGGCGCCGGGATAGAAGGACCGCACGAGATCCTCGATCTTGCGCTGGTTCTCCT
>JAZDLH010000016.1:0-10410 GCA_043802275.1 Planctomycetota bacterium | reverse complement strand
AGACCATGCTTGCCGAAGCTATGCTCTATAAGACCGGCACGCTTCCCCGCCTCGGCCGGATCGCCGACGGAACGACCGCGAGCGACTGCGACGACGAGGAGAAGTCGCGCCGCTGCTCCATTACCCCCACGGTGCTCCATTGCCACCATGCGGGAAGGGAATTCAACCTGATCGATGCGCCGGGAGGGCTCGACTTCTTCGGCGGACAGGTGGCGGCCATCTCCGGCGCGGACATGGCGCTCCTTTGCGTGAACGCCGCCAAGGGCGTGGAGGTCATCACCCGCAAGGCGTGGGACCTTGCCGGAAAGCTCGGCCGGCCGCGCCTGATCGCCATCACCCGCATGGACGCGGAGAACGTCTCCCGCGAGGAGGTCCTGGCCTCGATCCGGCGCGTCTTCGGCAAGCAGTGCCTGCCCTTTAACCTCCCCCGAGGCGAGGGCTCGGGCTTCACGGGCGTGGTGGACGTCTTCGGAAAGGAGATACCGCCCGAGCTTGTCCAGGAGACCGAAACGCTCCGGAACGCGCTCATCGAATGCGTGGTCGAGACGGACGACGCCATGATGGAGAAATACCTCGAGGAGGGCCGGATATCCCACGAGGAGTTTCTTGCGCTCCTCACCCCCGCCATCGTGCGGGGCACGATCGTTCCGGTCTTCTTCCTCTCCGCGGAGAAGGACCTCGGTGTCCGGGAGCTTCTCGACGGCATCGCCGCCTACGGGCCCTGTCCCTGCGACCTCACCCTCACCGCGCTTCGAGGCGAGGGCGAGGGGGAGGAGACGGTGCCCTTCACCCCCAGCCTCGAGCAGCCGCTCCTCGCGCAGGTCTTCAAGGTGATCTCCGACCCCCACATCGGCAAGCTCTGTTTCGTGCGCGTCTGGAACGGGACGCTCGAGAGCAAGGGCACCTTCCTCCTCTCCACCACCGGGAAGCCCGAGAGGGTGGCGCAGCTCTACCGGCACAACGGCGAGAAGCACGAGGACATCCCCGCGGCCGCCTGCGGCGACATCGTCACCATCGGCAAGGTCGAGGCGCTCAACACCGGCGACATCCTCTACGCCGCCGGCGCGCCCCTTCGCCTTCCGCCCCTGCCCTTTCCCAAGCCCATGGTGGGGCTCGCGGTCATCCCCAAGGCCCGCGGCGACGAGCAGAAGATCGGCCAGGTCCTCCAGCGCCTGAGCGACGAGGACCCCACCTTTCTCGCCGAGCGCGACAACCAGACCAAGGAGCTCGTGGTGCGGGGCATGGGCCAGCTCCACCTCGACGTCATGCTCGCGCGCATGAAGAACCGCTTCCACGTGGAGGTCAACACCAAGCCCCCCAAGATCCCCTATCTCGAGACGATCAGCGCGCGCGCCGACGGGCATTACCGCCACAAGAAGCAGACCGGCGGCGCGGGCCAGTTCGCCGAGGTCTACTTCCACGTCTGGCCCAACGAGCGGGGCAAGGGCTTCGAGTTCGTCAACTCCATCGTGGGCGGCGCCATCAGCGCCTCGTTCGTGGGCTCCACCGAGAAGGGCGTCCGCCATGGCCTGGAGAAGGGACCCCTCTCGGGCTTCCCCGTGGTCGACATCGTGGTCGAGGTCTACGACGGCAAGGAGCACCCGGTCGACTCCAAGGACATCGCCTTCCAGACCGCGGGCCGCCATGCCCTCCACGACGCCATGCAGAACGCCCGGCCCGTGCTCCTCGAGCCCATCGTGGACCTGGAGGTCCTCTTTCCGCCCGCCTACACCGGCGACATCAACGGCGACATCTCCGGCCGGCGGGGACGGCCCACGGGCATGGAGATGGTCGGCGACATGCAGATGCTGAAGGCCCAGGTGCCCCTGGCCGAGATCATGGACTACGGCTCGACCCTCAAGGCCATCACCCAGGGCGAGGGGTTCTTCTCCATGGAACTCGCCCGTTACGAGCCCATTCCGTCCAACGTGGCCCAGGCCGTTCTCGCCCGCCTCAAGGCGGCGGCCGAGGCCGAGGAAAAATAGCCCGCGCGGAGACGATGCCGGTTCCGTCCGGTCCTTTCCGCGGCGCCGAAACAAACCGTTCGACACAAGGGAGAGCCACCCGTGAAGAAGGACATCCACCCCAAGTACGAGCCCGCCACCATCACCTGCGGCTGCGGCGAGGTGATCGAGACGCGGAGCACCCGCAAGGACATGAACATCGAGATCTGCAGCAAGTGCCATCCCTTCTACAGCGGCAAGGCGAAGCTCGTGGACACGGCCGGCCGCATCGAGAAGTTCCAGCGACGCTACGGCATCAAGGAAGGCGAAAGCAGCCTGCGCGCGCGCGCTCCCCGGAAGGCCAAGGGCGCGGCCTCGGCCGAGGAGCCGCCCGCGGGCGCGTAGCTAAACCGTTCCTACCGTCCTCGTCCCCTTCGGAAGAGGCAAGATTTCCGTCCCGCCCATGTCGCGATGCGCGTGTACGCCGCCGTACTCACGACGGCCGCGCCGCGGGCGTGGGACCCGCCTTTCGAGGGAGGGATTCGGTCGCGGACGCCGCCGCCGGCGTCCCTGCCGCAAAGCCCCGGATGGAGGAGATCCGCCGCGTGCCGCGGTCGTATAGGGGCAGAATCTTGCCCGGGAGGTTGAGCGCGCGCTGGAGGACACCCACGAACTTGAGCCAGGCGCTCGGCTTTTCCCAGGGCGCGGCCTGGAGCATGGGATTGCCGAAGTGGAAGATATCGGTCAACACCAGGCCCGAGGCGGCGCAGGCCTCCCGGATGCGGTCGTCCGTGTGAAAGATATGGCGCTCCCAGCTGGAGGGCGAGTAGCGCCGCCACAGCCACGCGCCCCACGCCTCCATGTTGGGCATGGTGAAGAAGGTCTTGCCGCCGGGCTTCAGAAGCCGGAACGAGCGCGCGAGGAGCGGCCGGATGTCCTACACGTGCTCGATCACGCCGAAGTGGGTCACGATGTCGAACCGGCGCTCCCGGAAGTCATGGAGAAGCGCGTCGCCGAGGAGGACCTCCACCGCGCAGCCGTTCCTTTCGAAGAGGCGGGAGAGAAGCTCCAGCCCCGGCTGGGAATAATCAATGACCGTGGCCCGCGCGCCGGCCCATTTCACCAGGGAAAGGAGCATGTAGTTGGGCCCGCCGCCTCCGATCTCGAGGAGGGTTTTGCCCGCGAGAGCGCCCAGGCGCCGTTCCATGGCGCGCCGGAAGACTCCGTTCCGGCCGTAGCGGCTGTCCTTTTCGGAGAGCGCCCGAAGCGGGGCCGGGTTACGCCACTTCCGGTCCCAGTAGTCTGCGCCGACGATTTCGTTCCGCTCGGACACCTTGGGCCCGCCCTTTAGGAACCGACGGCCGCGGGCAGGGCCCGCCGGGCCGGCATGATTGTGGCGAATGAGGAGAAAGATGCTTTCCGCGGAGTTCGTTTCATGGCGTATCTTTTTATCAGGCAAAAGGTTACGGAAGAAAAGGCCCCGGTTCGGCCCCGGCTTATTTTGTAACCAATCTTCTAATCCTATCGCAACAGGAGTGGAAATCAACAGGTTTTTATCCCGGGAGTCCTGACGAAGAGGCGGAATCAAGGCGCCCCTTTTTTAAGTGGCGCTGGACCGGTTTTTTCCATAAAAAGGATGCCAGGGCGAAAGACAGGCAAGAACGCCTTTCCGCCTCGGAAAAACAAAAGAGAAAAGGGCTGCCGCAGGGACACGCGGGCCCTATTCGGGGCGGCGGCGCCCTATTTGTGGGAAAGAGTCCATGTTGAACGAACGGCTTCGAAACGTGCTCATGGAACGCCTTGCGCGCCTCGAGACGCTCGAAGGGAAGGTCTCGGACCCCGTCATCGCCGCGAGCGGCCACGCCTACGCCGAGATCCTCCGCGAGCGCGGGTCGCTCGCCAAGGAGCTCGCGCCCTTCCAGAGGCTCCTCGCGCTCGAGGAGGAGCGGGCGGAGAACGAGACCGCCCTCTCCGACGCGGAGCTCTGCGGGCTCGCCCAAGAGGAGATCGCGCGGCTCGACGCCGAAATCGACGCCCTGGCACGCGAGATCGCCGACGCCCACTCCGGCGCCCGCCGGGACGAGAACAGGAACGTGATCCTCGAGATCCGCGCGGGCACGGGCGGCGACGAGGCCGCGCTCTTCGCGGGCGACCTCTTCCGCATGTACCAGCGCTACGCGGAAAAGCAAGGCTGGACCGTGGAGGCCGTGAGCGCCAGCCCCTCCGAAGCGGGCGGTTTCAAGGAGATCGTGGTCGGCCTCCAGGGCGATGGGGTCTTCCGCGACCTCCGTCTCGAGGGCGGCGGCCACCGCGTCCAGCGCGTGCCCGCGACCGAGAGCCAGGGCCGGATTCACACGAGCGCCGCGACCGTGGCGGTCCTGCCCGAGGCGGAGGAATACGAGGTGGAGATGAAGCCCGACGAGCTCCGCATCGAGGTCTGCCGCGCCCAGGGCCCCGGCGGGCAGTACGTGAACAAGACCGAGAGCGCCGTGCGCATCACGCACCTGCCGACCGGCATCACGGTCGTCATGCAGGACGAGAAGAGCCAGCACAAGAACAAGGCCAAGGCCCTCCGGATCCTCCGCAGCCGCGTCTATGATCATTACACGGCCCTGCGCGAGGCCGAGCGCGCGGCCTCGCGCCGGAGCCAGACCCGCAGCGGCGACCGCGCCGCGCGCATCCGCACCTACAACATTACCCAGAACCGCGTGACCGACCACCGGCTGGGGAAAAACTTTTCGCTCGACCGCGTCCTCGCCGGCGACCTCGACGGCCTCGTGCGGGGGCTCGTCGAGTGGGCGCGGCAGGAGGAGCTGGGCGCCCCATGAGCGAAGAACCCCTCTCGAGGGAGCCGCGGGCCGTGCGCGGCCTGATCGAGCTCGCGGCCGGTTTCCTCGCCCGGCAGGGCGTCCCTTCCGCGCGGCTGGACGCGGAGATTCTCCTCGCCTCGGCCCTGGGCCTCACCCGGATGGACCTCTACCTCGCCTTCGACCGGGCCCTCGACGAGGGCGCCGTCGAGCGCTTCCGGGGCCTCGTGCGGAGGCGCGCCGCGCGCGAGCCGGTCGCCTATATCCTGGGCGAGAAGGAGTTTTATTCCCTCCGCTTCCGGGTGACCCCGGCGGTGCTCATCCCCCGCGCCGAGACCGAGCACCTCGTGGACGAGGCGCTCGGCTGGGCCCGCACGCGGGGGAAGGCCTTCTCTGCGCTCGACCTCGGCACCGGGAGCGGATGCCTCGCCGTGGCCCTGGCCCGCGCCGCCCCGGAGGCGCGCCTCACGGCCGTGGACCTCTCGGAAGAGGCGCTCGCCGTGGCCCGGGAGAACGCCGTCCGCCACGGCGTCTCGGGCCGGATCGACTTCCGCCGGGGCGATTGGTACGGGCCGGTGAAAGGGGAGCGCTTCGACCTCGTGCTCTGTAACCCGCCGTACGTGGACGAAGAGGACCCTTCGATACCGCCGGAACTCAAGGCCTACGAACCCCGGCAGGCGCTCTTCGCATCCGAGGGGGGGCTCGCGGCCTACCGAGTCCTCGCCGGGGGCCTCGCGGAGGCGCTCGCGCCCGAGGGCCTCGCGCTCTTCGAGCTCGGGGCCGGCCGGGCGGAGGTCATTCAGGGGTTCTTCCGTGAGGCGGGGTTCCTCCATCTCGATACCCGGAGGGACTACGGCGGCCGGGAGCGGGTGTTGCGCGTCTCGCGGGCGCCGCTTTTGCGGGCGGATGCCGGCTCGGCCGGGGAGCTTGTGTACGAATACGACTTCCCCGCCCGGGCGTCCCCTGGCACCGGGGTGGGGGGAAAGGCGCGTCGCAAGAATGCGGAGCTCCCCTCGGATGAAACCTCCCAAAAGGCCCTGGACGCCCTGCTCGAGGCCTATGGCCGGGACGAGGAGGAGCCGCCGGAGGAGTGAACCGGCCGCGCGGCGTCAAGGGGCGGAAACCGCAAAGAGGGTGGCGTCGCCACTCTCTTTTTGATACGATGGGGACGCTTCGCGTCCGGCGCTTGACGGATGGGACGAAAGAAGGAATTCGGCCGCCATGTTTGAAACGATCACCGAGAGCCTGAACCGGGTCTTCAGCCGCCTGCGCGGCCGGGGGCGCCTGAGCGAGGCCCGGATCGAGGAGGCGATGCGCGAGATACGGATCGCGCTCCTCGAGGCGGACGTCGCGCACGGCGTTGCGCGCGATTTTCTCGCCCGCGTCTCCGAGAAGGCCGTGGGCGAGGCGGTCGTGAAGTCCGTGCGGCCGGGCGAGATGGTGGTGAAACTCGTGCACGACGAGCTCGTCTCCCTCCTCGGGGGCGAGGCCGCGGAGCTCGTCTTCGCAACGGAGGGCCCCTCGGTCATGATGCTCTGCGGCCTCCAGGGCTCGGGCAAGACCACGACCGTGGGGAAGCTCGCCACGCGCCTTCTCGCGGAGGGGCACAGGCCCCTCCTCGTGGCCGCGGACGTCCAGCGGCCCGCGGCGATCGAGCAGCTGCGCATCCTGGGCGCGGAGGTGGGCGCGCCCGTCTACGCCGAGGAGGCGGGCGACCCCGTCGCCATCTCAAGCCGCGCCCTCGAGGTGGCCGCGCTCCGGCAGGCCGACACGGTCCTCCTCGACACGGCCGGCCGCCTCCACGTGGACGAGCCCCTGATGCTGGAGCTCGAGGCGATCGTACGCGCCACGGCGCCCGTGGAGGTCCTGCTCGTCCTCGACGCCATGACCGGCCAGGACGCGGTGCATTCGGCCGAAACCTTCGCGCGGCGCCTCCCCCTCACGGGCGCGATCCTCACCAAGATGGAGGGCGACGCCCGCGGCGGGGCGGCCCTCTCCCTCCGGGCGGCGACGGGCGTGCCCATCAAGTTCGTGGGCGTGGGCGAGAAGCTGGACGCCTTGGAACCCTTCCATCCCGAGCGGGTGGCCGGCCGCATCCTCGGCATGGGCGACATCGTCTCCTTCGTGGAGAAGGCCCAGGAGGCCGTGGACGAGGAGGAGCAGTCCCGCCTCCAGCAGCGCCTCCTCCGGAACGAATTTACCCTGGAGGATTTCCAGAAACAACTTGCGCAACTCCGGAAAATGGGTCCAATAAAGGATCTTTTGGGAATGATCCCGGGCCTCGGCGCCCAGTTTCGCGGCGCGGACGTGGACGAGGGCGAGCTCCAGCGCGTCGACGCCCTCCTCTCGAGCATGACGCGGGACGAGCGCGCCCAGCCCGAGCGCATCGACGTTTCCCGCCGGGAGCGGATCGCCAGGGGGAGCGGCACCTCCGCCGTGGAGGTGAGCCGTCTTCTGAAGCAGTTCCGCACCATGAAGAAGATGATGGGCAAGCTCCGCCGGCGCGGCCTCCTCGGAGGCCTCCTCGGCGGGAGCCTGCCTTCGTTCGAGACGCTGAGCCCTGGAGGCGCGCCCCCGTGGGGGCACGTCGGGACTAAGGCCCAGCAGCAGCGGAAGAAAGACCGTCGGAAAGAGAAAAAAAAGAAAAGGAGGAGGTAAGTGGGTGCACGAATTCGCCTGCAGCGGGCCGGACGCCGGCATGTGCCGTTCTATCACATCGCCGTCTACGATATCCGCCAGCGGCGCGACGGCGCGAGCGTGGAACGGATCGGCATCTATGACCCCGCGCGCAAGGACGCGGCCAAGCAGGTCGCCCTCGACGCGGCGCGGGCCGCCTACTGGCTCTCCGTGGGCGCCCGGCCGTCGGAGACGGTGGCGTCGATCCTGCGCAAGGCCGGCGTCTCCCTGCCGGAGAAGAAGAAGGCCCCGCCCCGGACCCGGAAGAAGGAGCGGCCCAGGGCCCCGGGCGTGAAGGCGCGCGCCAAGAAGCGGACCGCCAATTCCAAGGCGCGCAAGGACCGGAAGAAGGCCGCGGAATAGGCGCACACCCGCCCGGCGGGGCGCAAAGCCAGGGAGGCGCGGAAGGATGCGCATGGACTTTATCAGCGTCTTTCCCGAGATCTTCGGCCCGGCGCTCGCGACCGGGATGTTCCGGATCGCGCGGGAAAAGGGCCTCGCGTCCTTCTTTCTCCACGACCTGCGCGACTGGTCGGGGAACCGGCACCGGAAGGTGGACGACCGGCCCTTCGGCGGCGGGCCCGGCATGGTGATGCGCGCGGGCCCCGTGGCGGAGGCGGTCGAGGACGTCCGGGGCATGGCGGAGAGGCCCGGGCGTCTCCTCTTCCTCGCGCCCGACGGCGAGCGCTTTTGCCAGGCCCGGGCGCGCTCCCTCGCCGGGGAGGAGCGGCTCCTCTTCGTCTGCGGACGCTACGAGGGGTTTGACGAGCGGATTTTCCGGGTCCTCGCGCCCGAAAGGATCAGCATCGGCGACTACATCCTCACGGGGGGCGAGCTCGCCGCCCTGGTGGTCGCGGACGCGGTCGTGAGGCTCCTGCCGGGCGTGGTGGGAAGCCCGGAGAGCCTGGAGCGGGAGTCGTTCGAGCGGTGCCTTTTGGACCACCCGCAGTACACCCAGCCCGCTGTGTGGCGGGGTCTCGCGGTGCCCGAGGTCCTGCGAAGCGGCGACCACGCGGCCATCGAGGCCTGGCGCGCAGCGGAGGCGCTTCGGCGCACGCGCGAGCGCCGGCCGGACCTCGTGGAGGGGGGAGGTTCCCCCCGCGCCGGAGAGAGCGTGCCGGAATAACCGCGCACGCGGCGGCGGGGAGCCTTCAGGGGCGCTTTGAGACGCTCCGCGCGGAAGAGGATGGCGATCGAACGCCGGCACGGCCGGCCCCAACATTGGAGGAGGCGAGATGAACCCGATAGTGGAAGAGGTCGACAAGCTGCATCAAAAGAAGGAGATCCCGCCCTTCGAGGTGGGGGACACCGTCCACGTGCACGTCCGCATCGTGGAGGGGGAGAAGGAGCGCATCCAGATCTTCCGCGGCACGGTGATCGCGCGCAGGGGCCGCGGGGTGAACGAGTACTTCACCGTCCGGCACCTCATCGCGGGCGAGGGCGTGGAGCGCATGTTCCCGCTCCACTCGCCGCGCGTGGAGAAGATCGTGGTGAAGCGCTGCGGCCGCGCCCGCCGGGCCAAGCTCTACTACCTGCGCGACCGCGTGGGCAAGTCCGCCATCCTCAAGGAGGACACCCGGAAGCGCGGCGCCTCCAGGGCCGAGCCGAAGAAGAGCCGGGGTCGGAAGAAGAAGGCCGGAAGCCCGCTTCCCCCGGTCCCATAACATGCCCGCGCCCATCTTGTGAAGAACCGAAGCGGCCCGCCTCACGGCGGGCTGCCGCTATTTCAGGGGTTCGGGGAGGCGTATCGCGCGGCGCGATTCTCGCGGCGCGCGGGTCAAGGCCGCGCGCGCCGGGCCTTCGGCGGGGAGAGATCTTCCATCTTTCGGACGAGCCCCGTGGTGCTCAAATCCTCCACGAAGGGGAGGAAGCGGATCGCCCCGCCGTAGCCCTTCACGAGGCGGCGCTCCCTCTGGTCGAGGGTCTCAAGGGTGTAATTTCCGCCCTTGGCGTACACCTCGGGCTTGAGCCTTTCCAAAAGCGAAAGGGGTGTCTTCCCCCGGAAGACGACCACGTAATCCACCACCCGGAGCGCGGCAAGGACCGCCGCGCGGTGGCGCTCCCGGTTGAGGGGCCGGGAAGGGCCTTTGAGCCGCCGCACCGAGGCGTCGCTATTGAGTCCCACCACCAGGAGGTCACCCAGCGCGCGCGCCGCCTTCAAGAACGCCACGTGCCCGGCGTGGAGCACGTCGTAGCAGCCGTTCGCCCAGACCACGCGCCCACCGGCCCTGCGAAGCGCGCGCACGGCCCGCTCGAGCTCACTGAGGCCGAGGACGGTTCCAGAGGGAGGAAGCTTGGCCACGCTCGTTCCTTTCTGTTTTTTTGGCGGTTTTCCATTCCGCATGAGATAAATCTCGTGTCCGGCGCTCCTTCTTCTCGAATCCGGGAGGGGCGGGCCGGTTGACCGGGCGGCGCTCCATCCCCTTCCCAGCGGCGTCATAGCTCCTGCGGCGTCCCGCTCTCGGCCGAGGCGAGGCTCGCGAGCGAGTAGCGCAGGGCCTCGCGCGCCTCCCAGGCCGTGATGACGTCGCTCTCCCTTTGCTCGCGGATGCACCTTAGGAAGTGCCTCATCTGGACGAGGTAGGCGCTCTCGGTCGAGACCTCGGGCCAGGAGTACTCTTTCCCGCCCGCAAGAAAGAGGCGGAGCGGCCGATCCCATTGGTTCCCGTATTCCAGCATCCCGGCCTCGCCCACGATCGAAAACTCCGCGCGGAAGCAAAAGCCCTGCGGCATGAGGTAGCTCGCCTCGAGGCTCGCGAGCGCCCCGCCGGTGAAGGCGAGGATCGTGAGCGGATGGTCGCAGGCGTTCTCCGGGGAGCGGAGGCTTTGCGTGAAGACCGTCTCGGGCCTCCCCAGGATCCACGCGGCGTAGTCGAGGTCGTGGATCTGGAGCTTCACGAGCGCCCCGCCGCTCTGCCGGGGGTCGCGCGCCCAGGCGCCGCCCGTGCCGGGCCCCTCGCGCCCGTTCAGGCGCAGGGCCTTGA
>JAZDLH010000015.1:0-13169 GCA_043802275.1 Planctomycetota bacterium | reverse complement strand
ATGATCTTCGTGTTATTGATGGGGGCCGCATTCGGGAATGAGTGCGGAATGCATAGGGGCCATTGCCCCTATCTTGATTGAAAATAACGAGTTGTGGAAAAAGACCGGGTTGATGGCCCCGCGTTTGTAGGAAAGATGAGGAAATAGGATGTACGAGCTCTCGGTGGAAAGGGAATTCGCCGCGGCGCACCGCCTGAAGGGCTACCAGGGCCCGTGTGAAAACCTGCACGGCCACAACTGGAAGGTTGGGGTGAAGGTGGAGAGCGAATCTCTTAACGACTTCGGCATGGTCATGGACTTCAAGGACTTGAAGGCTCTCGTGCAGGAGGCCGTGGACGCGCTCGACCACAAGTACCTGAACGAAGTCCCGCCGTTCGACAGGGAGAACCCGACCACCGAGAACCTCGCGCGGCATCTTTGCGAAGGTCTTTCGGCCAGACTTCCCCCGGGGATTCGCCTCGCGCGCGTGGAGGTGTGGGAGTCGTCCCGCGCCGGCGCGGCGTATGTGCCGGAGGAGTGAGGAACCGCGCAAAGGCCCGAAGGAGTTTCCGGTGATGGTGGAGGGCGGGCCGGGAAGAATCCGGCTATTCCCACAAGGTTCTTGTGGGACGGCCGGAAAAATGGTAAAGGTTTGGCTGGCGCGATGGGTTGGAAAAGGCGTTACAACCCCCCGGAGAGGGGATAATCCCCTTTCCGGACAAAATACATGGAAGGATAAACGCATGGCGATTCGCGGGCCCGAGGGGCCCTTCCCGGTCCTCCAGGCGGCGCTCGACTTCGTCGAGATCGACCGCGCGCTCAAGCTCGCGGCCGAAGCCGTCTCGGGCGGAGCGGACTGGCTCGAGGCGGGCACCCCGCTCATCAAGAGCGAGGGGCTGGACGCCGTGCGCCGACTGCGCGAGGCCTTTCCCGACCGCGTGATCGTGGCGGACATGAAGACCATGGACGCCGGGCGCCTGGAGGTCGAGAGCGCGGCCAAGGCGGGCGCCAACATCGCCGTGGTCCTCGGGGCCGCGTCCGAGGCCACGATCCGCCAGTGCATCGAGGCGGGCCGGAACTACGGCTGCCGCGTGTACGTGGACACCCTCGGCCTCGCCGACCCGGTCTCGCGCGCGAAGGAAGCCGAGGCCTGGGGCGCGGATTACATCGGCGTCCACGTGCCCGTGGACGAGCAGATGCGCGGCGGCTCGGGCTTCGAGACCCTGCGCGCCGTGGCCCGGGCGGTCGCGATCCCCGTGGCCGCCGCGGGCGGCGTGACAAGCGAAACCGCGCCGCTCCTGGTCGAAGCGGGCGCGAGCATCGTGATCGTGGGCGGCGCCATCCACAAGGCCGAGAACGCGCGGGAGGCCGCCGCCACGATCCGCAGGGCCCTGGACGAGGGCCGGCCCGTGGCCACGGAGCTCTACAAGCGCGGGGGCGAGGCCGATATCCGCGCGATCCTCTCGCGGGTCTCCTCGTCCAACTTCTCGGACGCGCTCCACCGCGGCGGGGTACTCGATGGCCTTCGCTGCCTCACGCCCGGCCGGAAGCTCGTGGGCCCGGCTCTCACCGTGCGCACCGCGCCCGGCGACTGGGCCAAGCCCGTGGAGGCGATCGACCTCGCGCGCGAGGGCGACGTCCTGGTGGTGGACGCCGGGGGCGTGCCGCCCGCGGTCTGGGGCGCGTGCGCCACGCAAAGCGCCGTGGGGCGCGCTCTCGCGGGCGTGGCGATCTTCGGCTACGTGCGCGACATCGACGAAATTCTCGAAATGGCGCTCCCGGTCTTCGCCTGCGGGGTCGTGCCCCATGCGGGCGAGCCGAGGGGGTTCGGCGAGATCGGCGTGCCCGTCCTCGCGGGCGGCCGGCGCGTCTCGCCCGGCGACTGGCTTTTGGGCGACGGCTGCGGCGTGGTGAGCGTCGAGCGGGCCCGGGCCGTGGAATACGCCAACCGCGCCCAGGACGTCTTCGAGCTCGAAAACCGCCTGCACGCGGAGATCGGCCAGGGAAGCACCCTGGGACGGGTGGCGCACCTCCTGCGCTGGGAGAAGAAGTGAGCGGGAACGGACAACCCCGCCCAGGGAGCCCCGCGAAGACGCGCCCCGGGTGAGGGTCCGCCCGGTTTTCAATCATCGCCGCTCCTTGCGGCGGAGGGAGGTTCCGGGATGTTCATCTGCGAGATCTGCAAGAAGAATCCGGCCACGGTGCACCTGACGGACATTCACAACAACGAGAAGAAGGAGCTCCACCTTTGCCAGAGCTGCGCCGAGCAGAAGGGGATCACCTTCCAGAACAGCTTTTCCCTGCCGGACCTCCTGGCCGGGCTCACCCGGCAGCGGGAGCTCCGGAACACCCCCGGCCCCATCTGCAAGGAGTGCGGCCTGAGCTACCGCGATTTCCAGACGCGGGGGAGGCTGGGCTGTCCCCAGGACTATAAGGCCTTCGCCGAGGAGATCGAGCCCATGCTCGAGCGGATCCACGGCCGGGTCCAGCACGTGGGAAAGACCCCCGCGGCCGCGGGCCGGACCTCCGGCCAGCAAAATCTCATGACCCTCATGCGCCAGATGCGCACGGCCGTGGAGCGCGAGGATTACGAGAAGGCCGCCGCCCTCCGGGACGAGATCAACCACCTGAAACAGGACCTCGGCCATGAATCTTGAACACATGCTTAAGACCCCGGGCGAATGGCTCAAGGGCACGGGCCCGTCGTGCGAGATCGTGATCTCGAGCCGCGCGCGCCTGGCGCGCAACCTCGCCCATCACCGCTTTCCCCTCTCCGCCTCGGACGAGGAGAAGGAGACGATCGTGGAATCCGTCTCCGCGGTCCTGGAGCGCGTCCCGGTGGGGCAGGACATCGAGTTTTTCGACCTGGAGGCGCTCTCGGCCCTCGACCGCCGGTTCCTCGTGGAGCGGCATCTCATCAGCCGCGAGCAGGAGGAGGGCAAGGGCGCGCGGGGCGTGGCCGTCGGCCCGGACGAGACGATCGCCATCATGGTGAACGAGGAGGACCACCTGCGGCTGCAGGTCCTCCAATCGGGGCTCGAGCTCAAGGCCGCGTGGGACCTCCTCGACGTGATCGACTCGCAGCTCGGGTCGATGCTCGAGTTCGCCTTCGACGAGAAGATGGGCTTTCTGACCGCCTGCCCCACGAACGTGGGCACGGGCCTCCGGGCATCGGTCATGCTCCACCTCCCGGCGCTCGTGATGACGCGCCACATCGAGAAGGCCTTCCGGGCCATCGCCAAGCTCAACCTCGCGGTGCGGGGCCTCTACGGCGAGGGCACCGAGGCCCACGGCGACTTTTACCAGATCAGCAACCAGATCACCATCGGACGGCGCGAGGAGGAGATCCTGGACGACCTCCGCGCGGTGATCGACCAGGTGGTGGCCTACGAGGACTCGGCGCGGAAGAGCCTCCTCAAGAAAGAGCCGGCGAAGCTCGAGGACCGCGTCTGGCGGAGCTTTGCCATCCTCCGGAACGCCCGGATCCTCTCGAGCGAGGAGGCCATGCGGCACCTCTCCTCGATCCGGCTGGGGACGCACCTCGGCATCCTGGAGGCCATCGACACGCGGATGCTCAACGAAATGTTCGTCTATTCGCAACCGGCGCACCTCCAGAAGCTGGAAGGGCGGGAGCTCGTCGCCGCGGAGCGCGACACCGTGCGCGCCAGCCTCATCCGCCGCCGCCTCGAGGAGACCGAGGGGCGGAAATCCTGACCTCCCGGCGAAAATGGGGCGTGATTCGCCCGGCCGCTCCGCCTATAATAGGAGAGAGCGGGCCGCGCGCCCCGGCCCAGGGAACGATGAAAGGGAATGGAGACCATGTTCGAAAAATTCACCAAGCGGGCGCACGAGGTGATCCGCCTCGCGCGCGGAGAGGCCGAGCGCCTGGGGCACGAGTTCATCGGCACCGAGCACCTCCTCTTGGGGCTCGTCAAGGAAGGCTCGGGCGTGGCGGCGAACGTCCTCGAGAACCTGAACGTCGACCTCGAAAAGGTCCGCCTCGAGGTCGAGAAGTACGTGACGGCCAACTCCGGCACCATGACGAGCTCCTCGACCCTGCCCTTCACCCCCCGCGCCAAAAAGGTGCTGGAGTTCGCCATGGAGGAGGCGCGCAACCTCGAGCACAACTACGTGGGCACCGAGCACCTTCTCTTGGGGCTCCTGCGGGAGAAGGAGGGCATGGCCGCGCAGGTCCTCCTCAACTTGAACGTCAAGCTCGAGGAGGTCCGCGCCGAGGTCATGGACCTCCTCGGCGCCGAGCCGCCGGGCGAGACGCAGGTCTCCGAAACGCCGCCCGCGGTCGAGAGCGCCACGCCCGCGCTCGACTCCTTCGGCCGGGACCTCACCGTGCTCGCGCGCGAGAACAAGCTCGACCCCGTGATCGGGCGGGAGCGGGAGATCCAGCGCCTCCAGCAGATCCTCGCGCGCCGCACCAAGAACAACCCCGCCCTCCTCGGCGAGGCCGGGGTGGGCAAGACCGCCATCGTGGAGGGCTTCGCCCAGGAGGTGGTGAAGGGCAACGTCCCCGAGATCCTGCGCGAGAAGCGGATCGTGGTCCTCGACCTCGCCATGATGGTGGCGGGCACCAAGTACCGCGGCCAGTTCGAGGAGCGCATCAAGGCGGTCCTGAACGAGGTCCGCCGCGCCAAGAACGTCATCCTCTTCATCGACGAGCTCCACACCCTCGTGGGCGCGGGGGGCGCCGAGGGCTCCATCGACGCCTCGAACGTGATGAAGCCCACCCTCGCGCGCGGCGAGGTGCAGTGCATCGGCGCCACCACCCTCGACGAGTACCGCAAGTACATCGAGAAGGACCCCGCCCTCGAGCGCCGCTTCCAGATCATCCACGTGAATCCCCCCACCCACCGGGAGACCCTCGAGATCCTGCGCGGCCTGCGCGACCGGTACGAGGCCCATCACCGCGTCCGCATCACCGACGACGCGATCGAGGAGGCGGTCAAGCTCTCCGAGCGCTACATCTCGGGCCGCTTTCTCCCGGACAAGGCCATCGACGTGATCGACGAGGCAGGCAGCCGCGTGCGCCTCTCCAGCCTCACGCGCCCGCCGGACGTGCGGGAGATGGAGGGGAAGATCGCCGGCCTCGAGCGGGAAAAGAACGAGGCCGTGGCGAACCAGGACTTCGAGCGGGCCGCGGAGTGCCGGGACACGGCCGACAAGCTCCGCGCCCAGCGCGAGAAGCTCAAGGAAGCCTGGCGCGAGTCCAACAAGGAGACGGGCGGGGTGGTGGACGGCGAGGTGGTGGCCGAGGTCGTCAGCCTCATGACCGGCATCCCCCTCTCGCGCCTCGAGGCCAAGGAGACCGAGCGGCTGCTCACCATGGAGGCGGAGATCCACCGGCGCGTGGTGAGCCAGGACGAGGCCATCAGCGCCATCGCGCGCGCCGTGCGCCGGAGTCGCGCCGGCCTCAAGAACCCCCGCCGGCCCATGGGCTGCTTCGTCTTCCTCGGCCCCACCGGGGTGGGGAAGACCCTCCTCGCCAAGGCGCTCGCCGAGTTCATGTTCGGCGAGGAGGAGGCGCTCATCCAGGTGGACATGTCCGAGTACATGGAGAAGCACACCGTCAGCCGCCTCGTGGGCGCGCCGCCGGGGTACGTCGGCTACGAGGAGGGCGGGCAGCTCACCGAGAAGATCCGCCGCCGGCCCTACGCCGTGATCCTGATGGACGAGATCGAAAAGGCGCACCCGGACATCTTCAACATCCTTCTCCAGATCATGGAGGAGGGCAAGCTCACCGACGCCTACGGCCGCACCGTGGACATGCGCAACGTCATTCTCATCATGACCTCGAACGTGGGCGCGGACCTCATCAAGCGGCAGGGCACGCTCGGCTTCGCCCCCGTCAACGAGGCGGCGGGCTACGACCAGATGAAGAAGGTCCTGACCGAGGCGCTCGAGGCCCAGTTCCGCCCCGAGTTCCTGAACCGCCTCGACGAGGTGATCATCTTCCGCCACCTCACCAAGGAGGATCTCAAGGCCATTGTTGAGATCGAGATCGCCGGGGTGCGCAAGCGCCTCGAAAACCAGGGGATCGCCCTCAAGTTCACGCAGAAGGCCTATGACTTCTTGATCGAGCGCGGGTACAGCTCCGACTTCGGCGCCCGTCCCCTGCGGAGGACGATCGAGCGGTTCGTGGAGGACCCCATCGCCGACGAGATCCTCAAGGGCCACATCCTGCGGAAGGGAACGCTCAAGGTCAAGGTCGAGAAGGATCGCCTGGCCTTTGTCGCCGCCGCGCGGGAGGCCCCGCGGGAGGAGGCGGAAGAGACGGGCGAAACCGGGGTCGCGGAAGCTAAGGAAACCCGCGAAGAGAAGTGAGAGCCTGACGGAGGCCGCGCATGGGGGGATGGCTCCAACGGTTGCTGGCCCGGGTGGGCATGGATGTCTCGGAGGGCATCGCCGGCATCGGGCGGGTGCTCTTTCTCTTCCGCGAGGTGGCGAAGTGGCTCGCCCGGGAGCTCAAGTGGGTGGCCCGGGAAAAGCTCCTTCACAAGACCCTCCGCGAGCGCTGGAACTGGCTCTTCCGGGAAAAGCACCCCGACCTGCGCACCCTCGTGCAGCAGATCCACTTCGTGGGCGTGCAGTCCCTGCCGGTCGTGCTCACCACCGGCGCCTTCACCGGCATGGTGCTGGCGTACTCGAGCTACTTCGAGTTCAAACGCCTGGGCGTCGAGTCGTGGGTGGGCCCGCTCGTCTCGAAGGGCCTTACCCAGCAGCTCGCGCCCACGCTCGTGGGGCTCATGCTCGCCGGGCGGGTGGGCTGCGCCATGGCGGCGGAACTCGGGTACATGGCCGTCTCCGAGCAGTTGGACGCCCTGAAGACCATGGGCACGAACCCGGTGCGCTATCTCGTGCTCCCGCGGGTTCTGGCCTTCACCGCGATGTCGCCGCTTCTCACCGCCTTCGCCATGCTGATCGGCATCACGGGCGGCATCGGCCTCTGCGTGGTGGGCCTCGGCGCGGAGTGGCACTACATCTGGACCAAGACGCAGGACTTCATGGTCAGCTACGATTACTTCCAGGGCCTCTCCAAGAGCGTTTTCTTCGGGCTCACGACCGCGCTCATCTGCTGCTACAAGGGGATGAACGCCCGTGGCGGGGCCGAGGGCGTGGGCAAGGCCACGACCGAGGCCAACGTCGCCAGTTGCATCACCATCCTCGTGGTCAACCTGTTTCTTACCATGATTCTGGGTTTGTGGGCGCCTCGATGAACAAGAACGGCTTCATTGTCTTCGACGAGGTCTACAAGCGCTTCGGCCCGGTGCGGGTGCTCGATGGCTTGAGCTTCGAGGTGCGCCGCGGCGAGTCGCTCGTCCTCATCGGCCAGTCGGGCACGGGCAAGAGCGTGACGCTCCGGTGCCTCCTGGGGCTTCTTCTCCCGGACCGGGGCCGGATCCTCTTCGAGGGGAAGAACGTTCCGGACATGGACGAGGTGGAGCTCGTGGAGCTCCGGGGCCACTTCGGCATGCTCTTCCAGGGCTCGGCCCTTTTCGACAGCCTCACCGTGGGCGAGAACGTGGCTTTCGGCCTCGAGGCGCGGGGGAGGAAATCCCCCGAGGAGATCGTCGCCATCGTGGCGAGCACCCTCCGGTCGGTGGGCCTGCCGGGGATCGAGGACAAGATGCCGGCGGAGCTCTCGGGCGGCATGAAGAAGCGCGTGGCCCTCGCGCGCGCCGTGGCCATGGAACCGGACGTGATCCTTTACGACGAACCCACCACGGGCATCGACCCCATCATGGCCGACGCCATCAACGACCTCATCCTTTCCCTGCAGAAGCAGTACAACGTCACGAGCCTCATCGTCACCCACGACATGACCAGCGCCTACAAGATCGCCGACCGCATTGTCATGCTCCACGAGGGGCGCATCGTGGGCGAGGGCACCCCGGAGGAGGTGCGGAACACCACCGACCCGCTCCTGCGGCAGTTTATCCGGGGCGAGGCCCGGGGGCCCATCGCCGCCATCAAGTAGCCTGGAAGCCAAGGAGAAACCGCATGACCGAGACGAAAAAAATGGAAATGGCCATCGGCACGTTTGTCATCGCCGCCGGCCTCGTGGTGGCGCTCCTCATCCTCTTTCTCGGGGACACCTTCAATCCCTTCCGGGAGACCTACACCGTCGTTGTCCACATCAACCACGTCGGCGATCTGCGGACCGGGGCGCCGGTCAAGCTCGGCGGCGTGCGCATCGGCCGCGTCAAGGATATCTCCCTGCCCAAAGGCGGGGCGATCCTTGTCACGGCCACGATCGACAAGACCGTCCCCTTAAACGACCGCACCGAGGCCATGATCGCCACCTCGGGGCTCGTGGGCGACACCTTCCTGGAGTTCACCTCGGCCGAGGGAGCGCCCCTCCCCACCGAGGGCACGCTCACCGTTCAAGGACGGGGGCCGGTCAAGACCGAAGAGATCCTCATGCAGGTGCGCGACATCGGCGTGAACGTCCAGGCGCTCGTGAAGGATCTTACGGACGTGATCGGCGAAGAGCAGTTCAAGCAGAACATCCACGACACGGTGCAGAACACCGCCGGCGCCACCCAGGCGGCGGAGCGCTTCCTTTTGGACCTCCAGCGCACAAGCGAAAACATCTACGCCGCCTCGGACGACATCCGCAAGACCGCCGACACCGTGCGGGGCATGAGCGAGGACATCAAGAACACGGTCGTCAAGACCCTGACCAATCCGGAGAACGTCGAGTCGGTGCAGCAGGCCCTCGCCAATGTCCGCAAGTCGAGCGAGGACGCCGTGGAGCTCACCCGGAGGCTGGACAACATCTTCTCTCGCGCGGACGAGCTCTTCTCCGACGAAGAGCCCAAGATCCGCGCCTCCGTGGAGAACGTGAACGCCATTGTCGAGGATCTGCGGGGAAAACTCGCCATGATCGACCCCAACAAGGGGATCCTGAAGTATTTCACCACCGAGGAGTTCAACCAGAAGATCGAGAGCGTTTTTGGGGAACTGACGAGCCTCGTGAAAAATGTGAACAGCCTCTTCGCCGGAACCACAAGGATCGAGTTTTTCAGGAGTTACGTCCAGGGCTCACGCCTCGCTTCGCGCCGGGAGCGCGAGCTTGTCCGCTTGGGCATGCGCACCGTCAAGGAACAGGAGGACGAGGAATACCGCGCGGAGCAGGAACGGATGAAAGGGCGCGGGGTCGAGCTTCCGGAGATCTTGGCCGGTCCCGAGGAAGGATCGAGTCAGCCCTGAATGCGGCGGCGAATCTTCGGGCAAACATCCTTGTATTCCTTGTGGAAAACACAGGATTTTTGTGTAAAATACCATTATCCGCCCGCATGGATAGTGTGACCGAATGCGCGATTCATGGGGTGCAGGGGCGTTCTATAGAGTTGTCGGTATTATGGTTATGATGGAGGGGCCGTCCAGGCGTTGAAAACTCTATCCTAATATCTTAAGTGGATCGTGGAAAGCGGGCGGACATCATACCTGTTATAGCCTTCCGCAAGGGGGCAGGCCCGTAACGCAAGGAAGGAGTCATCTTATGGGAGTTCGCTGGTTATTGCGCTTGCTGTTCGTGACGGGCGCCACGGCCTTCGCGCTCATGGCCTATGATGCGGTGGCCGGAGAGGGCGCCTGGGACCCGCAAATCGCCATGCTCTACGCGGCGGTGGCTGCGGTCACCTCGGCGGGGATCGTCTTCTTCGAGGCCCGGTTCCAGCGGGAGCTCGCGAGGGGGATCGTGGCTGCGGCCTTCGGGCTCGCGGCCGGGATTGTCGTCAGCTGTTTTACCATCGCGATCGTCGTGGTCTTTGTCCTGCCGACGGAGGGGAGCGTCCCGGCCGCCTTCGAGCGGATCCAGATCTACGTGCCCCTCATCATGACCGCGTTCTGCTACATGGGCGTCACGCTCGTGCTCCAGACCCGGAACGACTTCCGCTTTCTCGTGCCGTACATCGATTTCTCCCACCGGGGCCAGGAGGAGGGGGGGTTCATTCTCGACACCTCGGCCATCATCGACGGCCGGATCCTCGACATCTGCTCGACGAACATCATAAGCCGCCCCCTCACGATCCCGGACTTTGTCCTGCGCGAGCTCCAGATGATCGCCGACAGCGCCGACCGGCTTCGCCGGAAGCGCGGCCGCCGGGGCCTGGACGTCGTGAGCGCCCTCCAGAAGGGCGAACACACCCGGATCCTTCTCCTCGAGACGGACGTGCCGGAGCGGTGCGAGGTGGACATGGAGCTCGTGGTCCTGGCCAAGCGCGTGAACGGCCGGATCATCACAAACGACTTCAACCTCAACAAGGTCGCCCAGATCGAGGGCGTGAAGGTCATGAACATAAACGACCTCGCCAACGCCCTGAAGCCCGTGGTCCTGCCCGGCGAGGGCCTCTCGGTCATGGTGCTCCGCCCGGGCGAGGAGCCCGGACAGGGCGTGGGGTATCTCGACGACGGCACCATGGTCGTGGTCGAACAGGGGCGCAACCACATCAACAAGACCGTGGACATCGTCATCACCGGTTCCATCCAAACGAGCGCGGGGCGCATGGTCTTCGGGAAGCTCAACGACGGCGGTTTATCCAAGCCGTGACGGGAGAGCGCCATCGGTGAATCGGGCCGAGGAGTGGACCACGGATTGGATCCTTCCCGCGGCCGGCCGAGGAAGCCGCCTCGGGCCGGGCGTCGTTAAGCCTTTCCTTCTCCTCGCCGGACGCCCCCGTCCTCCTCCACGCGCTCGAGCGCATTCGCGCCTCGGGCACGGCCCAGGCGATCGTGATCGTGCTTCCGCCGGAGAAGCTCGAGGCGATCGAGGCCGAATACGGAGAGGCCCTCCGAAGGGCGGGGGTGACGACCGTCGTGCCGGGGGGGGAGAGCCGGCAGGCGTCGGTCGCAAGGGGCCTGGCGGCCCTGAAGTCCACGAGCCGCCTCATCGCCGTGCACGACGCGGTCCGTCCCTTTGCCGGCCCCGGGCTCATCGCGCGCCTCTGCCGGGCGGCCGCGCTCCACGGCGGGGCGATTCCCGTCGCGGCCGTGACCGACACGCTCAAGCGCGTCTCGCAGGGCTCCGTCCGGGAAACGGTCCCGCGCCGGGACCTCGTCGCCGTCCAGAGCCCGCAGGTCTTTGAACGGAGGCTCTTCGAGCGGGCCTATCGCGAGGCCCCCTCCCTCGGGGAGGAGGTGACCGATGACGCCTCGCTCGTGGAGGCCGTGGGCGGATGCGTGCAAGCCGTGGAGGGCGAGCGGTTCAACCTTAAGATCACCACGGCCGAGGATTTGTCCCTCGCCGAGGCGCTCTTTGCCTCGGGGCTTGTGTAGCCCGGGCCCGGGGCGGGGCTCGCCGGGGAGGGGTTCTTTTCCGGGAATGGCACCCGGGGGAACGGCCCCGAGGACGGGAACAATGCCGGAAGGCGACAGCTCCAGCGTGATCGATGTCTTGCAAGAAGCCCGGCGCGTGGTCGTCACGAGCCACGACCGGCCGG
The DNA here is from genome assembly GCA_043802275.1 of Planctomycetota bacterium. Taxonomy (GTDB): domain Bacteria; phylum Planctomycetota; class SZUA-567; order SZUA-567; family JAFGNG01; genus JAZDLH01. Next base: position 1,734 of record JAZDLH010000015.1, on the reverse strand, counting down.
ACGGCGACGCCCTGGGCGCCGCGCTCGCCCTCTCCCGCATCCTCGCCGCGCGCGGAACCGAGACGCATCTCGCCGGCTGCCGGCCCATCCCCGCGCGGTACGAGTTTCTCCTCCGGGGAGAGGTCTTCGTTCCCTTAAACCCCGCCTGGTGCGAGCGGGGCGCCGCGCTCGTGGCGCTGGATTGCGGGGGCTCGGACCGGGCGGAGCGGCTGGAGGCGTGGGACCGGTCGATTGCGCCGCTTCTCAACATCGACCATCACCATTCGAACACCCGTTTTGGCGACGTCGACTGGGTCGAGCCGGAGACGAGCTCCGCCTCGGAGATGGTCCTGCGCCTCGCGGAGGAGGCGGGGTGGGAAGTGCCCATAGAGGCGGGCGAGGCCCTGTGGGTGGGGATCGTCACGGACACGGGCCGCTTCAGCTACGAGAACACCTCGGCGCGCACGCTTCGCGCGGCCGCCCGCCTCGTGGCCCTGGGCGTGCGGCCCGCGCCCCTGGCGGACGCGGTCTACCGGAGCCGGACCCTCGTCGAGGTGCGCCTCGTCGCCCGCGCCATGCAATCCCTCGAGATGGGGTGGGCCGGGCAGGTCGCCTGGGTGACGCTCCAGGAAAAGGACTTCGCCGAGATCGGCGGGGGGCCGGAGGACGCGTCGGACCTCGTGAACATACCCCGGGAGATCCGCGGGGTGCGGATCGGCCTCTTCTTCTACGAGCTTCCCGGCCGCGGCGAGACCAAGGTGAGCATCCGCGCGGCCGCTCCCTTCGAAGCGACCGCGCTCGCGGCCCGCTTCCAGGGCGGGGGCCATCGCCGCGCCGCGGGCTGCGCCGTGGCGGGGCCGCTCGAAGAGGCGAAGGCGGCGCTCTTTGCCGCACTCGAGGAGATCTGGGGAGGGGCGCTTCAAGAGGACCGGGAAGGAGGTTCGCGCGCATGATCGACTACTGGCCCGCAATCCTGGCGGGCGGCGTCGGCACCCGCTTCTGGCCCGAGAGCCGCCGGGACCGCCCCAAGCAGTTTCTCGCCATCCTCGGCGAACGTTCCCTCCTTCGGCAGACCGTCGATCGCGTCGCGCTCGAGTGCCCGCCGGAGCGGATCCTCGTCGTCACGAACGCGCGGCAGGCCGCCGGGGCGCGCGAGCGCCTTCCGTTTCTGCCGGCGGCGAACGTCGTCGCCGAGCCCGTCGGCCGGAACACCGCGCCGTGCGCGGGCCTGGCCGCGCTCTTGGCCCAGGCCCGCTCGGGCGGCGACCCGGTGATCGGGCTCTTTCCTTCCGACGCCTGGGTAAGCCCGCCGGAGGCCTTCTCCCGGGCGGTCCGCGCGGCCGTGGAGCTCGCCCGGGCGCCGGGCGCGATCGTTGTCCTCGGGATCGAGCCCGCCTTCCCCGCCACGGGCTACGGCTACGTGAAACCCGGCGCGGCCGTGGCCTCGTCCTCGGGCGACGCCTTCGAGGTCGTCCGTTTCACGGAAAAACCCGGGGCCGAGGCGGCCGCGGCCTTCCTGAAGGAGGGGCACCTGTGGAACGCCGGGATTTTCTTCACGCGCGCGCCTCCGCCGTGCTGGGGGAGCTTAAGCGCCGGGCGCCGGGGATCCACGGCCGCCTCGAGGCCTTCCGGCCGAAGATCGGCACGCCGGAGGAAGCCGAAGCCCTCGCCCGGGCCTACGCCGACATGCCCGCCGAGAGCTTCGACACCGCGGTCATGGAAAAGGCGGGCGGCGTTCGGGTGGTGCGCGCGGCC
>JAZDLH010000014.1:0-7070 GCA_043802275.1 Planctomycetota bacterium | reverse complement strand
GACGATGGCTGCGGCAGCGGTTCTTACCCTTTTCTTCGGCCGCCTCTTCTGCCGGAGCTTCTGCCCCTTCGGCGCCTTGAGCGACCTCTTGTGGAAGGTCTTCCGGCTGCGCCTCGGCCCATCCAGGCGTATGGAGAGGGTATTGCGGTTCCTCCCCTTCCTTCTCCTTTGGGCGGGGGGAATCCTGTACGCGGCGGACATGCTCCCCACCGATCGCTACGATCCCTTTGCCGTCACCTTCAAGTCCCTGACCGATCTCGAAACGCTTCGGTCCCTAACGGGCGCGCGGGCCGCGATGGGCGCGCTCATCCTCGTGGCGCTGGGGGGCAGCGTCCTCTTCCGGCGCTTCTGGTGCCTGTACCTCTGCCCGACCGGCGCGGCCTTCGCGGTCCTGGCCGGGCTTCGCCTTTGGCGCGCGCCCCGCTTCGCCCAATGCGCCCGTTGCGGACGCGATCCCGGGGACGCGCTCTTGTGCCCGGACTGTTCGGGGGGAGAGGCCGAGCCCCCACCGCTTGACGAGGAGGGCCGCCATGATTAAACAAAGAGCCCGTGTCGCGGAGACGCTTCTTTTATTTCTCGTGACCGCGGCCGTGGCCCTGGGCGGGGTCGTGATCCTCTGCGCTCCGCCGGAGGAGAAGAATCCCCCCGGCGAGGGTCCGGAGTCCCCGGCCGCTTCCCCTTCGGAAATAAAGGCCGGGGACGTGGAGTTCCCCGCGCCTCCGGAGGAGGAGAAGGACCTCTTCGCCCCGCGCAAGGGCCCGGAGGAGAAGCCCCCAAAGCCCACGCCCCTCGTGCGGCCCATCACGCGCGAGCGGATCGCGCAGGCGGACCTCTCCCTCCACGAGGCCATGTACTGGGACACTCTCCCCGAGGGCGGCGTCCGGTGCTCGCTCTGCCCCACGCGATGCATCCTTCGCGAGGGCGAGCGCGGGGCCTGCAAGGTGCGCGTGAACTTCGGCGACAAGCTCTACTCCCTCGTGTTCGGCCGGGCCGTGGCCGTGCACATCGATCCCATGGAGAAGAAGCCGCTCTACCACTTCCTGCCGGGCACGCCCATCCTCTCCATCGCCACGGCCGGATGCAACCTCGGCTGCCGCTTCTGCCAGAACTGGTCCATCAGCCAGGCCTTTCCGGAGGACGCCCCGCACACCCTCCTCGAGCCCGAGGCGGTCGTGGCCCTGGCGAGGGACCGGAGCCTGGGCGCCATCGCCTACACCTACACCGAGCCCTCGATCTTCTACGAGTACATGCTGGAGACCGCGCGCCTCGCCCGCCGGGCGGGGATCAAGAACGTCTACGTCACCTGCGGGTACCTGAACGAAGCCCCCCTGCGCGAGCTCGCCAAGGTCATGGACGCGGCCAACGTCGACCTCAAGGGCTTTAGCGAGTCGTTCTACGAAACCTACTGCGGCGCCCACCTCGCGCCCGTGCTCGACGCCATCCGGATCCTCCGCGAAGAGGGCGTGCACGTCGAGATCACCAACCTCGTGATCCCCGGGGCGAACGACTCGGCGGAGATGATCCGCGAGATGTGCCGCTGGATTCTCAGGGAGGTCGGCCCCGACGTGCCCCTGCACTTCAGCCGGTACCACCCGGATTACCGGATGGAGCGCCCCTCGGCCACGCCCGCGGCCACCCTAACGACGGCCGCCGGCATCGCGCGCGAAGAGGGCATCCGCCACGTGTACATCGGCAACCTCGTGACCGAGAACGGCAACAACACCTTCTGCCCCAGGTGCCGGAGGCTCCTCATTCGGCGCGCCGGTTTCTGGCTGCGCGAAAATCACGTCAGGGACGGCCGCTGCGAGTATTGCGGCGAGCCGATCGCGGGCGTCTGGTCGCCGGCTCCCTGACCCTCGCCCGGGGCCGCGCGTCACTCCCCTTCCGCTTCCGCCTCCGGGGGCCTGCCGTCGCGGTGGCGGACGATCCGGCCCTCCGCCATGTAGAGGACGTCCTCGGCGATGTTCGTGGAGAGGTCGGCGATCCGCTCGAGGTTCCGGACCGCTCCGAGGGCGCTTAGGAGGCTCGCGGCCCTCTCGGGCGTCGCGCGCAGGGCGGCCTCGACCTTCTCCCGCGCCTCCCGCTTGAGCGTATCCACCTCGTCGTCCGCCGCGCAGACGGCCCGCGCCAGGGCGACGTCCATGCGCACGAGCGAATCGAGCGCCTCCCGGAGCATGCGCCGGGCTTTCATAAGAATGAGCCGCAGGTCCACCACGGCCAGCACCTCGCCCCGCTCCCCGATGGCCTTGACCTTGTTGGCGATGTTCACCGCCTGGTCCCCGATGCGCTCGAGGTCGTTGTTGATCTTGAGCACGGCCACGACGAACCGGAGGTCGATGGCCACGGGCTGGTGGAGCGCGAGGATCTTGAGGCAGTCCTCCTCGATCTCGACCTCCATCCGGTCGACTTGGAGGTCGCGCGCGCGGACCTCCTCCGCGAGGGCGCGGTCCCGCTCTTCCAGCGAGCGCAGGGCCAGGAGAAGGTTCTCCTCCACGAAGGCGGAGAGTCCCAGGAGCTTCTTCTTCAAGCGCTCCATCTCGCGTTGCAGGTGCACGGGCATAATCTCGACTCCTTTTCGGCTCAGCCGAACCGGCCGGTGATGTATTCCTCGGTCTTCTTGTGCCGGGGGGCGGTGAAGAGGCGCTTGGTGGGGCCGAACTCCACCATCGCGCCCTCGTAAAAGAACGCCGTGTGGTCCGAGACGCGCGCGGCCTGCTGCATGTTGTGCGTGACGACGACGAGGGTGTAGTCGCCCCGGAGGTCGGCCATCAGGTCCTCGATGCGCGCGGTGGCGCGGGGGTCGAGCGCCGAGGCGGGCTCGTCCATGAGCAGGACCTCCGGGGCCACCGCGAGGGCGCGCGCGATGCAAAGCCGCTGCTGCTGGCCGCCGGAGAGCTCGAGCGCGTTTTCCGCCAGCCGGTCCTTGACCTCCTCCCAGAGCCCGGAGCGGACGAGGGAAAACTCCACGATCTCCGCGGGGCGCGCGCGGTCCCGCTCCCCGTGGATGCGGGGCCCGTAGGCCACGTTGTCGAAGACGGACTTCGGGAAGGGGTTCGACTTCTGGAAGACCATGCCCACCCTCCGGCGAAGCAGCGCCACGTCCGTCCCCGGGGCGTAGATGTCCCGGCCGTTCATGAGGACCCGCCCCTCCATGCGGAAGGAGTCGATCGTGTCGTTCATGCGGTTCAGGCACCGGAGAAAGGTGGACTTGCCGCAGCCGGACGGCCCGATGAGCGCCGTCACCTCGGCCGGGGGGACCGCGAGGGAGACCTGACGGAGCGCCTGGGCGCCGCCGTAGAACACGCTTAAGGTCTTGGTCTCGATCTTGGAGGGAACTTTGTCCGAACCGGGCGTCGTCACCATCGGTATTTCTTCCGTATGCGGCTGCGGAGCAGGATCGCCCCGAAATTCACGAAGAGCACAAGCGCCAGGAGCACGAGCGCCGTGCCGTACTGCATGGCCCGGACCCGGTCCGAGGCCGGGAGCTGCGTGGCCAGGACGTAGACGTGGTAGGGCAGGGCCATCACCGGGTCGAAGATCGAGCGCGGGAGCTTCGGGAGGTAGAAGGCCGCCGCGGTGAGGAGGATCGGGGCGGTTTCCCCGGCGGCCCGGCCGACACCGAGGATCGCCCCGGTCAGCATACCCGGCAGGGAATAGGGCAGAACGTTCCGGTAGATCGTCTGCCACCGGGTGGCTCCGAGGGCGAGGCTCCCCTCCCGGAACGAGCGCGGCACGGCGCGCAGCGCCTCCTCGCTCGAGACGACGATGGTGGGCAGGATCATGCAGGCGAGCGTGAGGCTCCCGGCGAGAATCGAGGCGCCGAAGTGCAGGGCCAGGACGAAGAGCCCGAGGCCGAAGAGGCCGAAGACGATGGAGGGCACCCCGGCCAGGGTCACGACCGCGAGGCGGATCAGGCGAACGAGCCTCCCCTGGCGCGCGTATTCCGACAGGTACACGGCGCTCGCCATGCCGAGGGGCAGGGCCGCGGCCAGGGTGCCGAGGACAAGGCAGAGCGTGCCCACGATGGCGGGGAGGATCCCCCCCTCGGCGCCGCCTTTTTTGGGGAACCCGGCCAGGAACTCGATCCCGAGGGCGGGGATTCCATGCCGCGCGATGTCCAGAACGATCCAGCCGACCGCCGCGACCATCCCGTACGCGAGGACGCGCAAGAGCCAGAGAATAGAGGTTTCCCGCGCGTTTCTCATGTCCGGTCCCCGTAACGCTCCATGAGCCGCTGCACCAGGAGGTTGAGGAGGAATGTCGAAAGGAGCAGCACCCCTCCCACGCAGAAGAGCGCCTTGTAATGCGTGCTGCCGACGGCCACCTCGCCCATCTCGGCGGCGATGGTCGCGGTCATGGTGCGCACGGAGCGGAGGGGGTTCCCGGTGACGACGGCGGCGTTGCCGGTCACCATCATGACCGCCATGGTTTCGCCGATCACCCGCCCCATGCCGAGGAGCGCGGCCGCCAGGATCCCCGGCAGCGCCGCGGGCATGGTCACGCGCCAGGTCGTCTGCAGGGAGCTCGCGCCCAGGGCGAGGGAGGCGTGCTTGTAGCTCTCCGGGACGCCGCGGATCGCGTCCTCGGCGATCGAGACGATCGTGGGGATCGCCATGAGCGCCAAAAGCATGGCGCCCGTGAGGGCCGTGAGGCCCGTGTTCAAGCCGAAGGCGCGCTTGACCAACGGCGCGAGCACCACGAGTCCGAAGAAGCCTATGACGACCGAGGGAATCCCGGCCAGGAGCTCGATGAAGGGTTTGAGGATCTCCCGCTCCCAGGGCCGCGCGATCTCGGCCAGGTACACCGCGCCGCAGACGCCCAGGGGCGCGGCGATGAGGAGGGCGATCGCGGTCACGAGCGCCGAGCCCGCCAAGAGCGGCCCGAGTCCGAAGGACTCCTTCACAAAGGAGACGGGCATCCAGCGCATGCCCACGAGCTCTCCGAGGCCCGGGTCCCTGGCAAAGGAGAACGCCTCCCGGCCAAGGAAGAGAAAGATCAGGGCCACGATCAAGAGGCTGGCTAATGCGCACGCGAGAAAGAAATACTTCATGGCTCGGTCTTTGGAGAAGCCTCCTCTTTCGCCGGCAGGGGCACGAAGCCCAGCGCCTCCACGATCTTCTGCCCTTCCGCGGAGCGGCAGAAATCAATATAGGCCCGGATCGAGCCCTTCGGCTCGCCGTTCGTGTAGAGGTATAGGGCCCGGGCGATGGGATACTCGCCGGAGGGCACGGTCCCGACGGTCGGCGCCACGGCGGGCGCGTCCTTGTCCTTTTTGACCTTCAGGACCTTCACCTTACCCTTGGCCTCCTCGGGGTACCCGAGGCCCACGTAGCCGATGGCGCCCTTATCTTCCGCCACGGCCTGCACAATGGCCGAGGTCGCGGGCATGAGAAGGGCCGACGGCGCGTAGTCCATCCTTCCCAGCACCTCTTCCTGGAAGAAAGCGTAGGTGCCGGAGCTCGTCTCCCGCGAGAGGAGCACGATCGCCCAGTCGGGGCCGCCCACGGCGCTCCACCGGGGGTAGGTGCCGATGTAGATTTTCTTGAGTTGTTCCAGGGTGAGTTCGCTCACGGGATTCGCCGGATTCACCACCACGGCGATCCCGTCCAGGGCCGCGACGTGCTCCCGGGGGGCTATGCCCCGCTTCGCGGCCTCGTCGAGCTCCTTCTCCTGGATCTTGCGCGAGGCATTGCAGATGTCCGTGGTGCCGTTGAGGAGCGCCGCGATGCCCGTGCCGGAGCCGCCGCCCGTGACCGTGACGTCGATCCCGGGCGCCTTTTTCATGAAGGCCTCGGCCCAGAAGCTCGCAAGGTTCACCATGGTGTCCGATCCCTTGACCGTCACGGTCTTCTGCTCCGCCGCCCTCCCGGTCGGGACGACTCCCGCGAGACCGAGAAGCCCGATCCCCAGAACCGCCAACCCGTTTTTCCATTCCCTACGCATTGCATGTCTCCTGTCTTCTTTCTCCGGAGCCGGGCCGGCGCACCCTCGTGGGCGCGCCTTACCAAGCCCCTCTCCATGCCCCGGAGCATACCCCCGCTCTGTTCGCGCCCGATGTGAAAGGCGTTAGATTTGGGTTAAGCCTCCGTCCTTTCCCGGGGCGTTGCCCGGGGCTTGGAGGGCCCGGGGGAGGGTAAGGGTAAAAACACTTCCCCGCCCGGGCTCGCTCTCCACGGAAACCGCGCCCCGGTGGGCGAGAACGATGTGTTTCACGATGGCGAGCCCGAGGCCCGTGCCACCGACCGCGCGGCTGCGCGCCTTGTCTACCCGGTAGAACCGCTCGAAGAGGCGCGGCAGATGCTCCCGGGGGATGCCGCAGCCCCGGTCCCGGACGCGGACCAAGACATTTTCCTCGGTCGGCTCGCACTCGACCTCGACGGTCGTGCCCGATTCGCTATACTTGATCGCGTTGTCCACGAGGTTGGCCACGGCCCGCTCGAAGAGCTCCGGGTCGAGGCGGGCTTCCGCCTCCTCCGGGCAGCGGATCTCGACGCGAACGCCCCGCTCCCCGGCCTGGGCCGCGCAGGACTGGACCGCCGCCTCCAGCACCGGCCTCACCGGCTCCGGCGCCGGCACCACGGCCGCTTCTTCTTCCCTCCGCTCGAGCTGGGCGAGGCTCAGGAGGTCGTCCACGAGGGTGTTCAGCCGCGTGGCCTGCCTCAGGATAATGCCGAGGAAGCGGCGAATCTCCTCCGGCTTCCGGGTTCCCTCCTCGAGGAGCGTCTCGGCAAAGCCCCGGATGGCGGTGACCGGGGTTTTGAGTTCGTGCGAGACATTGGCCACGAAGTCGCGGCGCACGCGCTCCAGCTTGTAGAGCCGCGTCACCTCGTTCAGCACCACGAGCACGCCGATCTTGCGCTCCCGCGCGTCCCGGAGAGGGCTTCCCCGCACCTGGAAGAACCGGTCCTCGTCCCCCAGGAGGACGATGTCGCCCTCCAGGGGAACGTCGCCTTGAATCGCCCTCCGGACGAACGCCTGGAGCTCCGGATGGCGCACGTATTCCTGGAGGAACCGGCCCCGGCTCTTTTTTTCCTCGACGTTTAGGAATTGCTCGGCGGCCCGGTTGAGGT
>JAZDLH010000013.1:0-3019 GCA_043802275.1 Planctomycetota bacterium | reverse complement strand
GCCGCGCGCGTATTTCCGCCGCCGCTAAGGGGATAACGCTTGTGCCATGGATGCACGCAATAGAAATCCGGATCCTTTAGCATGGACAGCAAAGGCTCGTTCGCGGGCTGGTCCATAAGCTTGTCCTTGCGCACGAATTGCGGATTGATATACAGGTTGCGCGAGACCTCGGACTCGCCGCCGTGGTCCGAGGGGCGCTCCACGAGCGCTTCGGCCTCCTCCGAAGCCATCCAGCCCTTGACGTAGCAGACAAAGGCCCGGCGCTCGGTGGGCGTGATATCGAAATGATATCGCAGTGCGGCCTGGATAGCGGCGGTGTTTCCCCCGTGTCCGTCCACCAGGGCGACCTTGCGTATGCCGTCTTCCTCCAGCGCCTGGAGGATGTCGAGGAGCATGCGCATGAGGGTGGGCACTCCGATGCGGCAGGCAAAGGGAAAGACCTTGAAATTCACGTTGTTCCCGATGGGGAGGGTGGGATACATGAGCACCCGCGCGCCCTTTTGATTGGCGCGCTTCACGGCATTCCGGCAGAGATGGTCGCATTGATAAAAATCCGACCCGTAGGCCAGGGCCGGGCCGTGGGGCTCCGTGGAGGCGACGCCAAGGACCACGACCTCGGGCCGGAAGGAGCGGACCTCGTCCACGGTCATTTCCGAAAGGATTCCATCGGCCATTATCCCCTCCTCTCTTCCCTCCCCTTCCACGAAAATCCAGTCCTTGCATAACCCCATGCGCCGTCAATCACACAAGGTTTTCCGTTCCCGTCTGGATCATCTCGATGTTGTTGTTCGGGCAGAGGTGCAGGCACATGCCGCAGGCCACGCACTTGTCCTCGTCGAGGAGGACCCGGCCCTGCGGATCGATCTTCCAAGCGAACATTTTGCAGATGTCCTTGCAGATCTCGCAACCCGCGCCGCAGCCGCAGGTGAGGCAGCGCTGGGCTTCCTTCACGGCCTCTTCCCGGGTGAGGGTGCGGACGTATCCCCGGAAGTCTCCGGCCCGTTTGGCCGGCGGCACCTTTTGCAGCGGCACGCGCATAGCGCGCGGCTTATCGGAATTGCGCAGGAGAGCCGCCTCCTTGTCCGACATGGTTTTTTCCGCATCGTACAGGAGAAAGGCCTTCTTGCCCGCCAGCTTCCGGTCGATCGACGCGGCCGCGCGCTTGCCGTCGGCGATGGCGCCGATCACGTTCTGAGGCCCCTTGGCGCAATCGCCGCCCGCGTAGACCCCGGCCACGTTCGTGCTTAAAGTCTCGGGATCGGTCTCGATCGTGCCCCAGCGGGTGAGGCGAAGGTCCTGCCCGGCCAAGACCGACACGCTCTGGCTCACGGCCGGGATCACGGTGTCGACCTTCAGGGTGAACTCCGTTCCGGGCACCTCCACGGGCCGGCGACGGTTTGAAGCGTCCTTCTCGCCCAGTACGTAATTCAGCATCCTCACTCCCTCCACGCGGCCGTTCCCCAGGACGGCCTGCGGGGAGACGAGGTACATGATTTTAATCCCTTCCTCCTCGGCCTCGGCGACCTCTTCGTCGGTGGCGGGCATCTCCTCGCGCGTGCGGCGGTAGAGGAGGAAGACCTCCCTGGCGCCCAGCCGAACGGCCGTACGAGCGGAATCCACGGCGGTGAAGCCGCCGCCGATCACGGCCACGCGCTTCCCGACGGCCGGCCTCTTCCCGGAAGAAACCTCCTGGAGGAACCGAACGGCGCTCAGGCACCCTTCCATGTCCTCGCCCGGAACGTTCAGGCGCACGCCCTCCTCTGCGCCAATGGCGAGAAAGACGGCCTTGTAACCGTCTTTCTTAAGACTCCGCAGCGTGATCTCCTCTCCGAGCGTGGTTTTTGTCTTGAACTTCACGCCCAGGCGCCTGATGACGGCGATCTCCTTGTCCACGTCGCCGGGATCGAGCCGGAAGTCGGGGATGCTGGAGGTAAGCATACCGCCCAGCCTCTTCGCCTTCTCGAAGACGGTCACGGCGTAGCCCGCGCGCGCGAGGTCGTACGCGCAGGCAAGGCCCGCCGGGCCGGAGCCGATCACCGCCACCTTCTTGTTGTTCTTCCTGGCCCTGGCCGAGAGGATCTTGGGCTTCCAGCCCTCCTTCTCGGCCATTTCGATCACGAAGCGCTTGATCTCGCGGATGAGGATGGGCTCGTCCTTGAGGCCGCGTGTGCACTCCGTCTCGCAAGGGTGGTTGCAGACCTTGCCGCAGACCGACTGGAGGGGCGAGCGGGACATGATCAGCTGATAGGCCTCCTCGAAATCCTCCTCCGCCACCTTGCGGACGTACCCTTGCGCGGGCACGGAATTCGGGCAGGCGTAGGTGCACGGCGCGGTCAGGCCGAAGACCTTGACCCGCGCGTGGCCGGGGTAGATGGTGAGGTGGTCGGCCGAGGTGATGGCGGGCACGAGGATGTCGCGCAGCTCTCGCGGCTGCCGGTAGCCCTTCTCCTTCAGGTACTCCCGGAAGCCCCGGATGAACTCGGGCATGAATCCGAAGCCGTGCACGAGCGTGGCCGTGCAGATGCCGACGAGGTCCGCCCCGCACAACATCATCTCCACGGCGTCCTGCCAGGTGGTCACACCGCCCGTTCCGGTGAGGAAGGGCTTCTCGCCCACCATCCGGCGCATTTCGTACACGTCGCGCAGGGCCAGGGGTTTCAGCCATTCGCCGTTCATGCAGGCCATGCCGATCTCTTTCTGGAGGTAGTAGGTGGAGCTCGTGGGGTCGTCGAGGTTGATGGGGGGAATGGCGAGGCGGTTGGCGTTCCCGCCCACGGCATCGGCGCCCGCCTCGATCGCGGCCCTGGCGACCTTGGCCTGGTCTCCACCCTCGGGCGTGATCTTGACAAAGACGGGCACCCGGGTGGCGGCCTTGACCGCGGCGACGATCCGGGCCACGTCCTCGGCCTGCTGGCCGAGGCTCGCGCCGGTCTTGACGCCGTGCGCCTCGGCCTTGCCCGAGACCTCGAGGTTGAAGGACATGTTCGGGCAGCACATGTTGAGCTCGTTCACGTGCACG
>JAZDLH010000012.1:0-3223 GCA_043802275.1 Planctomycetota bacterium | reverse complement strand
GACCTTCTTCTTTAAAAGCTTGCAGACGCAAACCTGTTTTTTCAACATAACCTACGCCTTTCTAAAGAATTGTGTATTCGGTGAAGATTGTAACCTTAAGGATTTTATCGACTGGATCAAGGAATTTCTTAAGGGAAAATAGAGGACATTCCGGCGCGATTTTCCATGAGCGGGAATCCCTTGTCCCTGCTGGAGATAGAACAAATCACCGCCTTGCCGGTTTTGAAATTTTCCGACGCAGGGCCCTACCTTATGCCGATCCACAAACAAAGCCTTCGACTTTGAAAGGTTGCCTTATTTCTTATTTTCGATGTTTCTTCCTCTCTTCCCGGGCGCGGCATAATGACCCGTCCTTTGCAGGGGGGCGGGCCGGAACCAAGGAGTTTTCTCTGGCGGGGTTCTTATTCTCGGATATACTACACTCAGGTTAATTGGGCGTGGTTCTTGGCAACGCCGCCCATCTCTCCATCCATGCGCGGGGTGGGCGGTCCCTGTGCGCGAGGAGGATTCTCCGTGAATCCCAATGACCAAAGCCTCACCATGTTTCGCAGCGCCCTGTTGTTATCGGCAATCCTTGCACTGGCGGGGCTTCTTTCCGCTTGCGATCTTTCGTCCTTCAACCCTCTCGCCAAGGGAGAGAAGTCGAAACAACCCGCGGAAATCGCCGGGGGACGAGCCTCTCTCACAAGAGCCGGCCCTCTCAGCTCCACGCAGGAGATCGACCGGGGAGAGGCCCTGCTCCAGCGCCTGAATGCAGAGTTTGCCCAACTGCAAGGCCTGATCCAAGCCATCGAAGAGCGCCGCCGGGAAGAAAGCGAGGTCTTCAGCCGCCGGCGCGAAGCGCTCCAGCGCTTGCAGGAGGAAATGCAGTCGTACCTCGCTTCGGCGCGGCGACAACAATCCCTCTCGCCCATGGGCCTCTCTTCCCAGCCTCTCCAGGCGGCGCCATCGAGCACGCTTATCCCGCCGCCAGGCCGGCCCTTTGCCATACAGCCGAGCCGGCCTTTTGCCATGCCGCAAGGTCAATCCCTTGACGGACCAAAGACGACGGCTCCGTCTTTTAACCCCGAATGGCAGAAGGTACAGACACCCGAAGAGATGCAGCCCCCTGTCGCGCAAAAACCCGAACCCGCGGCGTCGGAGTTGAGTCCGAGCATGTCATCCGTACCGCCCCCGCCGCTTCCCGGCTTTCGATCACCCACCGCCGCCGCCGAAAGCCCGTGGCGAGGTCAGGCAGCACAACCCGAATTATATCAAAGGGATGCAACGGCCGTGCAACCGCGCCTTAGGGCCCAAACCCCACCCCAGGAAAACCCTCCCGCAGAGACGTTCACCGCTCCCATGGGGGATGTGTTGCTCGTGGACGCGTCGGCAAAAGAGCCTTTTCTTCTCTTGGATGCAGGCTCCGAGCACGGACTTGCGATTGGAAGCATCATCTCCGTGGGCGGGATGGGCCCGTCATTCAGCCTGTGGGAGATCACGAGGGTCATGCCCTGGTCCAGCCGTGCGCGCCGGCACTCGCAATCGCCGGACACCGCCGTGCACAAGGGGGACCCGGTATTCCTCGTCGCCTCGCCCGCCCAGCCGTGAGCGGAGCCTTTGCGGCCGCAGGGCGGAATTTCAAAGAAGGCAAACCGCAGCGCATAACCGGGCCGTGGATGCCGAGAGGGCGGGGAAACATCGCGTGGCGGGATGGGTAAGATCCGTCCGCACTTTTTCTTGTTGCAGGCGCGGCGACGAGCCCGCCGCAGTCGCTTAAAACAGTCCCCGGGGCTCGCCGCTCCATGCAGAAAATTTTCGCGCTCTTTCACGGGATGGAAACCGCCGTCGAGGCGCATGCGCTCCTCGCGTGGATCGTGCTGATTCTTGCGTTCCTTATCCTCGCCAAGGCGGCGGATGTTTTTGTGGAGAGCGCGGCGGCGCTTGCGTATCGCCTCGAGGTGCCGAAGCTCGTGATCGGGATCGTGCTGGTTTCCCTCGCCACGACCGCGCCGGAGCTCTCCGTTTCCGTGCTCGCGGCCGTGAAGGGCAATCCCCAGATGGCCCTGGGCAACGCCATCGGGTCGGTGATCGTGGACGACGGCCTGGCCCTGGCCCTGGCCGGGATCGTCGCGACCGCGCCGATCCTGATCCTGCCGGCGGTCCTCCGCTCCTCGGGCCTCTTTCTCCTCGCCGTGGAAATCCTCTGCTTCCTCTTCGTGGCCCGGGACGGGATGCTCAGCCGCGGGGAGGGAGGAGCGCTCATAGGCGCCGTGGGGCTCTACATCCTCTTTCTCTACAGACAGCACCGCCAGGGCCGCTTCCAGCAGGACCTGAAGAGCGAGTTCCCGGAGGCGGTCGAGACCCAGTCCGTGGCGCGGGCGATGGGCGTCTTCGCCTTGAGCCTCTTCGCGATCCTCCTCGCGAGCGAGCTCACCATCGTCTCGGCCCTCTCCATCGCGCATTCGCTCCGCATCCCGGACACCGTGATCGCGCTCACCCTCGTGGCGTTCGGCACCTCGATCCCGGAGATAGCCACGTGCGTGAGCGCCGCGCGCAAGGGCCACGGCGCGATCGCGGTGGGCAACATCTTGGGCGCGGACATCATGAACATCTGCTGGGTGGCCGGCGCCTCGGCCCTGGCGAACGACCTCGCCCTCGGCCGGAAGGAGATCTACTTCATGTTCCCGGCCATGTTCCTCGTCGTGGGCGCGATGCTCGGCATGCTCCGGCACAGGCACCGCCTGACGCGCCTCAAGGGCGTCGTGCTTCTCGTTCTCTTTCTCGCGTACCTGGCCGTGTCCCTGTGGCTCTTTCCACCCGGGGCCCCCCTCGCATGACCCCCTTTGCCGGGATCCGGGCCGTGCTCTTCGACTTCGACGGAACGCTCACGCGGCCGGGCGGGCTCGACTTCGCGGCCATCCGCCGGGCCCTGGGGTGCCCGCCGGGCGCCTCCATCCTCGCGTTTATCGACTCCCTCCCCTCCGAAGAAGAGCGCGCGGAAGCCCGCTCGAAGCTCGACGCGTTCGAGATGGAGGCCGCCGCCCGCGCCCGGCCGAACCGGGATGCCGAGGAGGTCGTGCGCGCTCTTCGGCGGCAAGGTTTCCTCCTCGGGATTTTCAGCCGCAACAGCCGCCGCGCCATTTTGCGGTCGCTCCAAAACTTCAACAGCATCTGCGCGGAGGACTTCACGGTCATCCTCTCGCGGGAGGACACGCCCCTGCCCAAGCCCGCTCCGGACGGG
>JAZDLH010000011.1:0-37832 GCA_043802275.1 Planctomycetota bacterium | reverse complement strand
GCGACGAGGTCCTCATCCCCACCCCCGCGTGGGTGAGCTATCCCGACATGGTGAAGCTCGCGGGCGGAGTCCCCGTCCCCCTGGAGACGCGGGAGGAGGACGGCTTCGCCCTTCGAGCCGAGGCGCTGGCGAAGGCCGTGTCGAAAAAAACGCGCCTCCTCATTCTCAACTCCCCCTCCAATCCAACGGGGTGCGTGTTACCGCCCGAGGAGATCCGCGCCGTGGCCGAGGTTCTGGAGAAGAAGAGGATCTGGTGCCTCTCCGACGAAATCTACGAAAAGTTCCTCTACGGCGGCGCGGCGCATTGTTCCATCGCGTCGGTGAGCGACTATGCCTTCCGCCACACCATCACGGTGAACGGAGCGAGCAAGGTCTACGCCATGACGGGCTGGCGCATCGGCTATGCGGCCGGCCCCGCGGAGGTGCTCGCCGCCATGGGCCGGATCCAGAGCCAGTCGAGCTCGAACGCCTGCGCCATTGCCCAGGCCGCGGTCGAGGCGGCCCTCCGGGGGCCGCAGGGCTGCGTGAAGGAGATGGTGGGAGAGTTCGCCGCGCGCCGCGACCTCATCGTGAAAGGCCTGAATGCCATCCCCGGCGTGCGGTGTGTCATGCCCCAGGGCGCCTTCTACGTGCTTCCGAACATCCAGGGCCTTCTGGGAAGGACCTACGGCGACGAGCGCGTGGAGACCGACATTGCCTTCTGCGAGGCGGCGATCGATAAGGTCCTCATCGCGCCCGTGCCGGGCGAGCCCTTCGGGGCGCCCGGACACGTGCGCCTGAGCTACGCCACGAGCCGCGCGAACATCGAAAAGGGCCTGGCGCGCCTGCGCGCCTTTGCGGAGTCATAAACCCGGAAGACGTCCGTCGCTCGTCGGAGTAGTGGCGGACTTCTCGAAAGCGCCGGACGGCCGCAAGGGGCTTTACCTTGTCTTCCGCGATAAAAATCCCTACCATGGCGGAGGCCGACGACAGCGAAAAGGATAAACCGTTCGTGAAGAAAGCAATGCCCATGGGCTACCCGCAGGTTCCGGACTTCACGCGCCTCGCAGTCCAGCTCCAGCTGTACAGTCGGATCAAACACGAATATGGCGCCCGAGGCATTTCGCGGATCCTCGGCCGCGCGGAAAAAGCGCTGGCCGTTTCGCTTCGGGCGCTCAAGGCCCTGCCGATCGATGCGGGGCCGGCGAAAAAGGAGCCGAACGATCTTCGAAGCATCCGGAATCTTCGGCCGCCGGGTCCGCGCAGAATGTGGAAGACGTTCGACCGCGCCGCGTATCAGGACCGGCTGGAGGGGGGCGCTGCTGGGACGCTTTGCCGGCTGCACGCTCGGCGCGCCCGTGGAAGAATGGCCGGTGAAGGAGATGGAGAACTGGGCGCGGGAGATCGGCGACAGTTTTCCCCCCGCCGACTACTGGAGCCGCGTTCCGCATCCGCATCACAAGTGCTACGGCTTCAGCCGCTGCGATTCCTATACGCGCGGTCGCATAAACGGCGTGCCGGTCGATGACGATATTATGTATACCATTCTTGGATTGCTCGTGATGGAGGATTTTGGTCCGGATTTCACGGTGGCTGACAACGGGAAGGCATGGATCCGATATCTTCCGCATGCCTGCACGGCCGAGCGCGTGGCCCTGGACAACCTTAAGAAGGGCGTGCCTGCGCTCAAGTCCGGCGTGATCGATAACCCCTACTGCGAATGGATCGGCGCGGATATCCGGTCCGATCCATGGGGCTACATGGCGCCTGGAAACCCTGAATTCGCCGCGGACATGGCGTACCGCGATGCGTACTTAAGCCATCGGCGCCAGGGGATATACGGCGAAATGTATTTTTCCGCCGCGATCGCCGCCGCCTTTGCGTCGGACGATCCCGTGGAGGCGCTCCGGATCGGCCTTACCGAGATCCCCCGGAAATGCGCGCTGGCCAAAGCGGCGCGGTGGGCGCTTAAAAACGCGCCGGGAATACGGAACTACAGGCAGGCGCGCGGCGCGGTGGACAGGCGATTCCCCGGCATGCCCGCGGTCCATACCCTCAACAATGCCTGCCTCACGATCTTTGGAATCACCATCGGAAAGAGAAACTTCTCGCGGGTGATTTCCGAAACTGTCGCCATGGGTATGGATAACGACTGCACCGCGGCAACAGCCGGCTCCATCGTCGGCGCTGTCCTGGGAAAACGCGGCATTCCGAAACGCTGGACCCGGAGGTTCCACGATACGGTTCATTCCTACCTGATCGGCAGGAAGCGGTTCGCCATCAGCGATCTTGTGAAACGCTTCGCGCGGCAGGCCGAACGGGTATGGATGCGGTGTGGATCAGGGGATTCTGTTTCCCCTTGATAAGGCCTTCTTGCGGGCTGCGGAACTGCCGTATGCGCTTTGAGTACTTTGGCCGCCCGACACTTTTGTCTTTGGGAACAAGGGATATATGCCATGCCGGATAACGTGCCCATGACGTCCGACGGATACCGGAATCTCCAGGCCGAGATCGAGGCCCTGGAAAAGCGAAGGCCGGCGATCAAAAAGGCCATCGCCGACGCGCGCGCGCGGGGGGACTTGAGCGAAAACGCCGACTACCACGCCGCGCGCGAGGAGCTCGCGATGCTCAATGCCCGCCTCCACGACCTCCAGGACAAGGTCGCCCGGGCCGTGGTGGTGGACCCCTCCAAGGCGCCCGAAGGCCGGGTCGCGTTCGGGAACACCGTGACCCTGCGGCGCTTGAGCGACGGCGCGGAAATGGAGCGCATGCTGGTGGGCGCGGGCGAGGCGGACGTGGCCGCGGGCCGCATCCTCACCACGAGCCCGGTCGGGAGCGCGCTCATCGGCCACGAGGTGGGAGACCGGATCATCATTTCCCTCCCCAAGGGGGACGAGGAGTTCGAGATCGTCTCGATCCGATAGCCGGTCGCGCGCCATGCGCCTCCCCGTTCCGGACAAGGCATCCCCCATGAAACCCGAACGAAGCGCCACGGCGATCGGCCTCCTCAGCGTAGCGATCTGGGCCACCAACATCGGGGTCCTGCGCACGCTTATCGAAGCGCTCGGGCCCTTCCTGTACGTGGCGGTTTCTTCCGGCTGCGGGGGCGTTCTTCTCTACGGGATCGAAGCCCTTCGCCGGCGCTCGGCCTCCCGGCCCTTCCGCGTCACGCGGCCCTATCTCCTGGGCGGGGGGCTCACCTTCCTCTTGTACGTGATCCCCTTCTGCTGGTCCTTCAGCCGGGTGACGCGCGAGATCACAATAGAGCTCGGTCTCGTGAACTACCTGTGGCCCATGCTTATTCTCGTCTTCTCCATTCCACTCCTCGGGCATCGCGCCCGATGGCGTCTCTTCCTGCCGGGGATCGCCCTGGGCGTCGGCGGTGTGGCCCTGTCCATGAGCGAGGACTTCCTGCCCCGGGCCTTCTTCGAAAATGTCGCCCGAAACGGAGCGGCCTTCGCGGCCATGTTCTTCTCCGCCGCCTGCTGGGGCGTCTATTCGAACCTCGCCAAGAAGTACCACAAGCCCGGCGCGCCGAACGGCATCGCCCTCTTCCAGCTGGCCGCGGCCGCCGTCTGCGGCTTTCTCCACGCGGCGACGGGCGAGGTCTCCACGTGGGACCGCGGCATTCTCCTGCCGCTCGCCTATTACATTGTCTTCCCCACCTCGCTCGGGTATCTCTTCTGGGAGATCGGCATGAAGAAGGGGGACCTCGCCCTGCTCGGGGCGGCGAGCTATTTCCTGCCGCTCGGGTCCATGCTCTTCGCCTGCCGGTACCTCGGCGTGCCGCTGGGGTGGAATCTTCTCGCGGGCGCGGTTCTCCTCGTGGGGGGCGCCGTCCTCAGCAAAAAGGGAATTGCCGAGCGGGCGGCCGTGCCGGTAGAATCCTCGGGCGGCCCCGCCGCTTGAGCTTCGTCCTGGAGGAAGAGCTTCCCATGCCGGAGATTTTGCCCGATCCCACCTGGTACCCCTTCACGCAGATGCGGGAGCACCTTGACGCGCCGCCCCTCTCCATCGTCTCGGCCAAGGGGTGCTGGCTCTTCGACGCGGAGGGGAACCGATACCTCGACGGCGTCTCCTCGCTCTGGGCGAACCTCCACGGCCACCGGCACCCGGCCATCGACCGCGCCGTCCGGGGGCAGCTCGGCCGCGCGGCGCACACCACGCTCCTGGGGCTCACGCATCCCGGGGCTGTGGCGCTCTCCCGAAGGCTCGTGGAGATCGCGCCCCCGGGCCTTGCGCGCGTCTTCTACTCGGACTCCGGCGCCACGGCCGTGGAGGCGGCGTTGAAACTCGCGTTCCAGTACATGCGGCTCCGGGGCGAAGGGAAACGCACCACCTTCATCCACCTCGGCCAGTCCTACCACGGCGACACGCTCGGCGCGGTTTCGGTCGGCGGGATCGATCTCTTCCACAAGGTCTTCGGCCCCCTCCTCCACGAGACCGTCGCCCTTCCCGCCCCGCATCGCTATCGCCACCCCGAGTGGCGGGGCGATGAGGCGGCCTGGCGAAGGGCGCGCTTCGCCGAGGCCGAGCGCGTGATCGAAGAGAACGCGCCCCGCGCCTGCGCGCTCATCGTGGAACCGCTCATCCAGGCCGCGGGCGGCATGCTCACCCACCCGGACGGGTACCTCGCGCACCTCAGGGCCCTCACGCGCCGGCACGGGCTCCTCCTCATCGCGGACGAGGTCGCCACCGGCTTCGGCCGGACGGGAAGGATGTTCGCCTGCGAGCACGAGGGCGTCTCGCCCGACCTCCTCTGCCTCGGCAAGGGCCTCACGGGGGGGTATCTCCCGCTCGCGGCCACGCTCGCGACCGAGGAGGTCTTCTCGGCCTTCCTGGGAGAGGTCGGCGAAAATAAAACCTTCTTCCACGGCCACACCTACACGGGCAATCCCCTCGGCTGCGCCGCGGCGCTCGCCTCGCTCGACGTCTTTGCAAACGAGCGCGTGCTCGAATCGCTCCCGCCCAAGCTCGCACGATACGCCGAGGGCATGCGCCGCCTCGCAACGCTTCCGCACGTGGGGGACGTCCGCTTCCGGGGCTTCATGGGAGGCGTCGAGCTCGCGGCCGACGAAGAGGGCGGCCCCTACCCGCCCGCCGAGCGGCGCGGGCGCCGGGCGGCACTCGAGGCGCGCAGGCGAAAACTCCTCCTTCGGCCGCTCGGGGACGTGGTGGTGGTCCTCCCGCCCCTAAGCATCTCCCTGGAGGAGCTCGACTTCCTTTTCGCGGCGCTCGAGGCGTCCATCCGGGCGGCCACCTCGACATAACCTTCTTGTCCGGCGGCGCGGTCGCCGGTATAATGCATGGGCGGGCGCGGCGCTCCTTCCCCCCTTCCGGAAGGAGGGGCGCGCGAGCAACGAGGAGACCCTTCATGCTCCAGGCGATCATCTCCGACGTGCACGGCAACCTCGAGGCGCTGACGACCGTGCTTCGGGACATCGAGGCCCGCAAGCCCGGCGAGATCGTCTGCCTCGGCGACACCGTGGGCTACGGACCCGAGCCGCGCGCCTGCCTCGACCTCGTCCGCCGGTCCTGCTCGGTCGTGATCCTCGGGAACCACGAGCACGCGGTCCTGCACGGCGCCGGGCACTTCACCACGCTTGCGCAGAAGGCGAGCGAATGGACCGCGGAGGCGCTCCGGGAACCGGAGACGCTCGCCTACCTCGCCACGCTCGAGCCCGTGAAGAAGATCGGCGACCACATCTACCTCCACGGCTCGATCCGCGACCCCATCCTCGACTACGTGCGCGAAGCCGACAGCCCCTGGATGTACCAGCGCCTCGTCCAGACGCTCGCGCGGGACTTTCGGGGCTTCGACATCTGCTTCGTGGGACACAACCACCGCGCCTTCCTGGGAACCGGGGAGGGCTACATCTTCCCCCACGACGACTTCGACCCCCCCCGGCTGCGCTTCCACGTCGCCGGGCAGAAGCTCTACACGAGCGTGGGCTCCGTCGGCCAGCCGCGCGACGGCGATCCGCGCAGCTGCTATCTCCTCTTCGACGGGCAGGACGTCGAGTACCACCGGGTCCCCTACGACATCGACGTCACCGTCCGGCGGATTCGCGAGATGGGCCTGCCGGGATTCCTCGGCGAACGCCTTCTCTACGGTGAATGAACGGGATGGACCTCCTTTTCGCGCACGCCCACCGGATTGCATGGATGGGCCTTTTGCTCGCCCTGTCCAACTTTTTCTCCGGGTCGGAGACGGCCTTCTTCTCGCTCGGGGCGGTGGAGCTGAGGCGCCTGCGCGCCGGCCGGGGGCCGCTCTCCCGGGCCGTGGCCGCCCTCGCGCGGGAGCCGGCGGAATTCCTCTCCACGGTCCTCTTCTGCAACCTGCTCGTGAACGTCTTCTTCTACAGCCTCGCCTCCAACCTCGCCTCCGCGGTCCACGGCCGCTACGGCGCGGGGGCCGCTTTCTTCTTTTCGCTGGGCGCCCTTTTCCTCCTCATCACCGTGGGGGAGGTCGCGCCGAAGTCCCTCGGCGTCCTCGCTCCGGGGGCGTTCTTCTCCGTGGCGGCGATCCCCATGCTTCTCCTCCACGAGGCGCTCGCGCCCGTGCGCCCGCTCCTGCGCGGGATGACGCGCCGCCTGCGGCGCTTCCAGCGCCACCGGACGGACGCGCGGGGGGAGAAGATCGGCGAGCTCAAGATGCTGCTCGACGCCTGCGCCGCGGCGGGGGAGCTTTCCGAGAGCGAGAGCGACATCGTGAGCGCCATCGTCGACCTCCCCGACATCCGGGTCAAGGAGTGCATGACCCCGCGCGTGGACCTCGTGATGGTCAAGGCCGGGGCCGAGGCCGGGACGGTCGTCTCGCTCGCCCGGAGCACCGGCCGGCGCCGGTTCCCGGTCTTCCACCGCCACGGCGACGAGATCGTCGGCGTGGTCGACGCCCGGGAGATCTTCCTCGCCGGCGGAAAGGGGCCCCTCGCGCCCTTCCTCCACCGCCCGGTGTACGTCTCCGCCTATCAGCGCCTGGACGACACGCTCCGCATCCTCCGGCGGGAGCCCTTGAGGCAGGCCATCGTGCTCGACGAGTACGGCGGCACCGCCGGCATCGTGACCTTGTCCGACATCTTCGAGGAGATCTTCGGCGCCGAGGCCGAGGCCGAGGGATCGCCCGTGCGCGCGCTCGGTGCGGACCGGTATGCCGTCTCGGGGAGCTTGAGCCTGCGCGACTGGCGGGAGCTCTTGCGCTTCCCCGGCGCGCTTCCGCCCGTGAATACGGTGAGCGGCCTCGTGACCTGCCTCCTGGGCCATTTCCCGCAGCCGGGCGAGTCCATCCGCCTGGGCCGCGTGGAGATGACCGTGAAACGGGTTTTGGGCCACCGGGTGGCGGAGGTGGACATCCAGGTCCTGACCGAAGAGGGCGCCGGAGAAGCCGCTCCGGCGAGAGGAGCCGCCTCATGATCCTCGAGATGGCGTGGCTCTTTCTCGGCTGCGGCGGCGCGGTGCTCCTGGCCGGGTTCTACGCGGGCTTCGAGACCTCGGCCTACGCCACGAGCATGGTGCGCCTTCGCCGCCGCGCGGAGGGGGGAAGCCAAGACGCGGCGCGCGTCTTGCGCCTCCTGGGCGACCCGGCCGCGCTCGTCACCCTCACCCTCATCGGCCACAACCTGGCCGTCTACCTCGGCACGCACATCCTCCGGCAATACCTCGCCGGCTTCTACTGGCCCCACGCGGAGTTCTGGGCCACGATGATCCTGGCGCCGGTATTCTTCCTCTTTGCCGAGACCTCGCCCAAGCAGATCGGGTATCTCCTGGCCGATGCCTATTGCATGGCGGGCGCCCGGATTATGGCGCTCTCCGGAATCTTCTTCCTGCCCTTCTCGTTCCTACTGAACGGCGTGGGCCGCATGTGGCGGGTCCTTCTCCGATGGCTCGGCCGTATGCCCCTCGAGGCCTCGCGGCGCGAGGAGATGATGGCCTGTTTCGCCCTGCGCGCCGAGGACGGGATGCTCACCCCCACCCAGCAGACCATGACCAACCACATCCTCGCCATCGAGCGGCTCGCGGTGCGGCAGGTGATGACGCCCCTTGCGCGCGTGGCGGCCGCCGCGCCGGACGCGCGCGCGGGCGAGGTGGCGGCCCTGATGCGGCAAAGCGGCCGCAAGCGCATCCCGCTCCTCGACCGGAGAACGCAGCGGATCTCGGGCATCCTCTCCGCCATGGCCATACTCCTGGCGGACCCCCTGCCCGAAGCCCCCGCCCTGGCTCTGGCCGAGCCGCCCGTGACCCTGGAAGCCTCCCTCCTCATCGGTCAGGCCCTCTCCAGGCTCCACCGCGCCCAGAAACGCCTGGGGGTGGTTGTCTCGGGCGATGTGGCCGTGGGCGTGGTCTCGATCGCGGACCTCCTGGCCGAGCTCGCCGGAGCGGAGGAAGCGGCGTAAGAGACCCGCGGCGGCCTTTCTCCACAAGAGCCTTGGCAGGCGCACGGGATTGTGCTATCATGCGGCCGAGGTTCCTTAACCCAAGCGCCGTGCGAGGAGTTGAGAGAGATGTTCGACAGCCTGATCGTAAAAGTTTACAACCGCGCCACGCGCTTCCGCAAGGTGCGCGTCCGGCCCGAGAACCTGCTCCTCCTCCTCCCGCATTGCCTGCAGAGGCAGAATTGCCCGCACAACCTGCTGGCCGCGGTCGAAAACTGCGAGCGGTGCGGCCGGTGCAAGATGAAGGATCTCCTCGAGCTCGCCGAGCGCTTCGGAATCCCGTGCGCCGTGGTCTCGGGCGGACGGCAGGCCGAGCTTTGCGTAAAGAATCCCGCGGTGCAAGCGGTCCTGGCCGTTGCCTGCGAAAAGGAATTGAGCCAGGGCATGCGCGCCGTCTTTCCCAAGCCCGGCATCGGCGTGGTGAACCTGCGGCCCCACGGTCCGTGCGTGGATACGGACGTGGACCTGGCCCTGGTCGAGAGCGCGATCCGCGAATTTTTGATCGACGGGAGCGCGTCCGGAACGTATAATCCCCCCGCTTAACGGAATAGGTTCGCCCGGCAAAGCGCCCCGGGCCGATCGAGCGGGCCGCTTACTCGACCGGTGCGGCTCTATATTCATCCTAAGGGAAGCGAATCGCCCATGTTCGACCCCAGGCTCCTGCGGGAGCACCCGGAAATCGCCCATAGGGCCTGCGCGCTCAAGCGCATGACCGTGGACGTGGACGCGGCGCACGCGCTCGCCTGCCGCCGGCCCGCGATCCTCCAGGAGCTCGAAGCCCTCCGCGCGGAGAAAAACCGCGTCTCCGAGGAGATCGCCGCAAAAAAGAAGGCCCGGGAGGACGCCTCCGCCCGGATCGAGGCCATGAAGGCCATCGGCCCCCGCCTCAAGGCCCTCGAAGAGGAGCTGGCGGATGTGGAGGAGCGCCTGCAGGGCTTTCTTCTCGCCATACCGAACCTCCCGCACGAGAGCGTGGCCGAGGGCGGAGAGGAGGCGAACCGGGAGATCGCCCGCTGGGGCGAGAAGCCCGCCTTTGACTTCGAGCCCAAGCCCCACTGGGAGCTCGGGGAGACCCTGGGGATACTCGACCTCCCGCGCGGGGCCAAGCTCGCCGGGAGCGGTTTCCCCCTCTACCGGGGCCTGGGCGCCCGGCTCGAGCGCGCGCTGGTGAGCTTCTTTCTCGACCTCCACACCCAAGAGCACGGTTTCCTCGAGTGGTTCCCGCCCTTCCTCGTGAACCGCGCGGCCATGACCGGCACGGGCCAGCTCCCCCGGATGGAGGAGGAGATGTACGGCACGGACAAGGGCGAGGACCTCTTCCTCATCCCCACGGCCGAGGTTCCCGTGACGAACATCCACCGCAACGAAATCCTGGACGGGGCGGACCTCCCCCTGTATTACGCGGCCTACTCGGCCTGCTTCCGGCGCGAGGCGGGCGCGGCGGGCAAGGACACGCGCGGGGTCATCCGCGTGCACCAGTTCAACAAGGTGGAGCTTGTGAAGTTCTGCGCGCCCGAGAGAAGCTGGGACGAGCTCGATAGCCTGCGCCAGGCGGCCGAGACCGTGCTCCGGCGGCTCGGGCTCCACTACCGCGTGGTGGAGCTCGCCTCGGCCGACCTCTCCTTTGCCTCGGCCAAGTGCTACGACCTCGAGGTCTGGGCGCCGGGCGTGGGGAAATATCTCGAAGTGTCGAGCTGCTCGTGCTTTACGGACTTCCAGGCGCGGCGCTCGGGCATCCGCTTCCGCGACGCCGACGGCCAGGTCCGCTTCGTGCACACCCTCAATGCGAGCGGCGTGGCATGCCCGCGCGCGTGGATCGCCATCGTGGAGAGCTTCCAGGAAGCCGACGGCTCGGTCCGCATCCCCAAGGTCCTGCGCCCCTACATGGGCGGCCTCGAGCGGATTGCTGCGCGATAAGCGTTTTTTATCCCTGAATAGGCCCCTTTCCCAATGGGATAAGCAGCCATTCTAATATTCCCTTGAAACCCGATTCCGCATATAATAGAGGATTCTTGTTGCGCCTTGCGCGTGGAATGCGCAGGGCCTGTTTCTTTGGGAGGAACTTGCATGGGAAAACTCGTCCCGGTCTTCATGCTCATGGGCTCGAACCTCTTCATGACCTACGCCTGGTACGGACACCTGAAGGACCTCAAGGCCAAGCACGTCGCCGTGGCCATTCTCGTGAGCTGGGGCGTGGCCTTCTTCGAGTATTGCCTCCAGGTGCCGGCCAACCGTATCGGGTTCCAGTTTTTCTCCTTAAGCCAGCTCAAAATCATGCAGGAGATCATCACCCTCTCCGTCTTCGCGCTCTTCGCCTTCCTCTACATGAAGGAGCGTCTCACCCTCGACTTCCTATGGGCCTCGATGTGCCTCCTCGCAGCCGCGTACTTCATGTTCCGCACCGCTTCTCTTCCTACCTAAGGAAATACCTTTCGCAGAACTCTTCACCCGCCGCAACGCTTTATTTTAAAAGATGTTAAGGCAAAAGAAGCCATCCTTCCCAAGCCGCTTCAAGGGATTCCGTCTCCCTGCGCGACACAAGGTTACAGAGGGGCGGCTCGTCAAGGGCATTTTGTCATGAAACACATAAGCGTTCTGTGGGTCTACGCCGTTACGGCGGCGTGTCTTGTCGCATGGGCGGGGTTAAAGCTCACCGCCCGTCCCGGAGAGGAGTCCGGCATGCAAAAGAACGACACCGGCTATCGGAAGTCTCTTCATCTAAACACGCTTACGCCAGAGGAGCGGCAGGTCATTCTCCATAAGGGCACGGAGCTTCCCTTTTCCGGTAAGTACGACAAGTTCTTCGAGGAGGGCGTCTACACCTGCCGGCAGTGCGGCGCCATGCTCTACCGCTCCTCGGACAAGTTCGACGCGCACTGCGGTTGGCCCAGCTTCGACGACGAAATTCCCGGCGCGGTCGCGCGCAAGCCCGACGCGGACGGCCTGCGGACCGAGATCCTCTGCGCGCACTGCGGCGGCCACCTCGGCCACGTCTTCACGGGCGAGAACCTTAACCCCAAGGATACGCGCCACTGCGTGAACTCCCTCTCCCTCCGGTTCGCGCCGGCCAGGGACGTCCATTACGGCCGCGCCATCTTCGCGGGCGGGTGTTTCTGGGGCGTGGAATACCTCATGGAGAAGGCGCCCGGCGTGATCCGCGCCGTCTCGGGCTACACGGGCGGCACCAGGGAAAACCCGACCTACGAGGAGGTCTGCGCCAGGAAGACCGGCCATGCCGAGGCCGTGGAGGTCTTGTTCGACCCGGTGCGCACGGGCTTTTCGGAGCTCGCCCGGCTCTTCTTCGAGATCCACGACCCCACCCAGGTCGACCGCCAGGGCCCGGACGCGGGCGACCAGTACCGGTCGGAAATCTTTACCACGGATGACGCGCAGAAGGCCGAGGCGGAAAAGCTGATCGAGGAGCTCCGGGCCAGGGGCATCCAGGTGGCGACCCGGGTGACGCCCGCCGGAACCTTCTGGCCCGCGGAGGAGCGCCACCAGGGCTACTATAAAAAGAACGGGAAGCTTCCCTACTGCCACTTCCGCATCATGCGGTTTGGCTAAAATCCCTTTCCCCCCAAATAGGGGGAGGCGAACAGACCCCTGCCGTTCGGTCGGCCGGGTTAATCGCGGTCGATAAAGCCTTGGTCGACGAGTATCTGCCGATTTCTCAACGGAATCCGGTGCGATTCCGCCGCCCCGTCGAGGACGCGGTGCAGCAACGCCTCGCTAAGCGGACTTTGGGGGGCCAAGCGACCCTTATCCAAAAGCATTTCGTAATGGGGGTCAGGGTTATTAGCCCATCCTCCTCATAAGTAACGCAGGAACGCCTCGTGATCTTCGGATGCTCGCCTGCTTCCACAATACAGCTCTGGTCCTTGTCCTTCCGCCAAGACGTGAAATCGGCCATGACTATATTGTCGGAATCGGCAGAAGGATTGGAGAGTATAATATGCAGATGAGATTCAACGTTACGATCAGCCAGAAAGAATGTATCTCCCTGTCGGGCCATCGGGTCAGTCTCCGAAGAGGCGAGCGAACTCCCGCTCTTCCCTTGCGTCCTCCTCGATGGACTTTTGGTCGGCTGAACGTCCAACGGCTTCAAGCAGGTCTTTGAAAGGAATCCAATTCATCTTTCCCTGTTCACTCGGCTTGTTCTTTTCCCATTCGGGGCAATGTTCATGCGCGTATTGCACCATCTCCCATTCGTCCCGTGAACGGCACTCCTCCGCAATTCGCTCCAGCGTTTCGATCTCAAACCGGCTGAGGTTGGCCTGCCCGGGGTCATTCACCATGCGGATTTTGTAGTCCTCTTTCAGAATGAAACCTGCCCAGTCCGGTGACCAAAGATGTTCTCCCTTGATCAAATTGTAAACGTCGCTGAGAACAGGTCCCTGTTCCATCGCGGCGATCCTGTCTCCGGTGATGGGCCGCCCGGTCAGTCGAACGCTTTCACGGTCGGCAAGATAAAGCACCTTGAGCAGTCGCATGTAGCTCATGTCATGGGAAGGCTCGCGGCGCAAGAGATATGCTGCCGCCTGCAGCGCCTTTTTAAATTTGAATGGAAACATGGTCATGTCTCCTGCCGTTACATCGCCTGCCTCAACGCCGTAAATATTATAACCCGCATCTTTATTGCCGTCAAGCAGGTAAGGGGCATAAACCTTGCAATCATTGAATGAAGCTTGGGGTATCGGAATATGCGAGAAATTTCCCGCCTCGGGCCTTTTTAGATAATGCCCAGGGTCCTGCCCACGCGCGCGAACTTTTCCAGCGCGAAGTCGAGGTCCGCATCCGTCAGGGCCGCGGAGATCTGCACGCGCACACGCGCCGCGCCCCTGGGCACCACGGGGTGGGAAAACCCGACCACGTAGACGCCCTCATCGAGCAGCCGCCGGGCCATCTCGGTCGCAAGACTCGCCTCCCCCAGCATGAGGGGGAGGATGGGGTGCTCGCCCGGCGGGAGCTCGAACCCGGCCGCGGCGAGCCCCTCGCGGAACCGGCGCGTGTTTTGAAAAAGCCGGTCGCGGAGCTCGGGGGAAGCGGAGACCATCTCGAGGGCCTTGAGCGTGGCCGCCGCCACCCCGGGAGAGAGCGTGTTGCTGAAGAGGTACGGCCGGGAGCGCCGGCGAAGAATCTCCGCGATCTCCTTCCGGCCGCTCACAAACCCGCCCGAGGCGCCGCCCAGGGCCTTGCCGAAGGTGCCGGTGAGGACGTCCACGCGGCCCATGACATGGCGGTGCTCGTGCGTGCCCCGGCCCGCGGCCCCGAGAACGCCCGTGGCGTGGGAGTCGTCCACCATGACGAGCGCCTCGTACGCCTCGGCGAGGTCGCAAATCGCGTCGAGCCGGGCCACGGTCCCGTCCATGGAGAAGACCCCGT
The DNA here is from genome assembly GCA_043802275.1 of Planctomycetota bacterium. Lineage (GTDB taxonomy): Bacteria > Planctomycetota > SZUA-567 > SZUA-567 > JAFGNG01 > JAZDLH01. Next base: position 24,039 of record JAZDLH010000011.1, on the reverse strand, counting down.
CCGTGGCGATAAGGCGGAAGCGCGTGTCCGAGGCTTCTTTCAGTTTCGCTTCGAGCTCGTCCATGTCGCCCGGCGCGTAGCGGAAGCGTTGCGCCTTGCAGAGCCGGATTCCGTCGATGATGCTCGCGTGGTTCAGGGCGTCGCTTAGGACCGCGTCCTCGTCGGAGAGGAGCGCCTCGAAGAGGCCGCCGTTCGCGTCGAAGCACGAGGAGTAGAGGATCGTCGCTTCCGTACCGAGGAAGCGGGAGACGGCCTCCTCGAGCTCCAGGTGAAGTTCCTGCGTGCCGCAGATGAACCGGACCGAGGAGAGGCCGTAGCCCCACCGCCGCATGCCCTCGCACGCGGCCTCGACGAGCGCCGGATGGTCCGAGAGGCCCAGGTAATTGTTGGAGCAAAGGTTGAGGACCTCCCGCCCGTCCGCGAGGCGCACCCTCGCCCCTTGCGGGCCGGCGAGGACACGCTCCTCCTTGTAGGTCCCGGCGCTTGGGAACGCGCGCAGCGCCTCCGCGAGATGTTCCTTCATCCTGCCGAGCACGGCCCGCCTCCTAATCCCACTCGAGGATCACCTTGCCGCACCGGCCGGAACGCATGACCGCGAAGCCCCGCTCAAAATCCTCGGCCGGGAAGCGGTGCGTCAAGACGGGCGAGACGTCCAGGCCGCTCAGGAGCATGGAGGTCATCTTGTACCAGGTCTCGAACATCTCCCGGCCGTAGATGCCCTGGATGCAAAGCGACCGGAAGATCACCTCGCGCCAGTCGATGGCCGCGTTGGCCGGGAGGATGCCCAGGAGCGCGATCCTGCCGCCGTGCACCATGTTGGCGACCATCTCCTGGAGCGCGGCGGGGCTGCCGGACATCTCCATGCCGACGTCGAAGCCCTCGCGCATGTCGAGCTCCCGCTGGACCTCTTGGAGGTCCGTCTCGGCGCTCACCGCGAGCGTGGCCCCCATCCGGCGCGCGAGAGAAAGGCGATACTCGTTCCGGTCCGTGACCACGACGTGGCGCGCGCCCACGTGCCGGGCGATGGCCGCGGCCATGAGGCCGATGGGCCCCGCGCCCGTGATGAGGACGTCCTCGCCCACGAGGTCGAAGGAGAGGGCCGTGTGGGTGGCGTTGCCGAGGGGGTCGAAGTAGGCGAGCGTCTCGATCGGCACTTTCGGGTGTCCGTGCCATACGTTCGCCACGGGGATGGCGAGGTACTCGGCGAAAGAGCCCGCCCGGTCGACGCCTACGCCCGAGGTGTGCGCGCAGAGGTGGCGCCGCCCGGCGAGGCAGTTCCGGCAAAGGCCGCACACGAGGTGCCCCTCGCCGCTCACCACGTCCCCCTCCCGGAAGTCCGCGTGGACGTTCGCGCCCGTGGCGGCCACCTCGCCCGCGAACTCGTGGCCCACGACGAGCGGGGTGCGTATGGCGCCCCGGGCCCAGTCGTCCCACTCGTAGATGTGGAGGTCGGTCCCGCAGATCGCGCTCTTTCGGATGCGGATGAGGACGTCGTTCGGCCCCACCTCGGGGACGGGCGCCTCCTCCATCCGGAGACCGGGCCCCGGCTCCCGCTTCACGATGGCCTTCATGGTCTTGGGCATGGCGGTTTTCCTCCCTACGAAGCCGCCGTCGGCTCCTCCCGCCGTATTGTAGGCGCCGGGTGGGCAATGTCCATGAGGAAAGAGTCGCCCGGAAGCGATCCGCGCCCTTTGTAAAGAGGCGCGGGGCGACGCGAAACTCTTCCTTATCCGGCAGGGACCGTTCTTCTTTCCCAGCGGCAGAGCGCGTCAAGGGGACATTCGTCGCAGCGCGGCCGGGGCCTGCAAAAATCCTTTCCGAGCGCCACGAAGAGCGCGTGGAACTCGTTGTACAGGGCCGCGTCGCGCGGAAGGGCCTCCATGAAAAAGGCCCGGACTGTCTCGTAAGGGAGCCGGGGGCTGGAAAGAAATCCGAGGCGCGCGAGGACACGCCGGGTGTAGGCGTCGACCACGAAGGTGGGCCGGCCGGCCGCGTAGAGGAGAATGCTGTCCGCGGTCTCTGGGCCCACGCCGCGCACGGCGAGAAGCTCGGCGCGGACCCTCTCGAGCGGCCGACTCCGGAGGACCCGGATTTGCCCGCCGCAGGCATCGACGTACCATCGGACCAGGCTCTTCAGGCGCCCGGCCTTGACGTTGAAGTAGCCGCTCGGCCGGATGAGCCTGGCGAGGCGGGCGTCCGTGAGGGAGAGGATGCCCCGGGGCGAGAGGCGGCGGGCGCGCTTCAGGTTCAAAATGGCCTGCTCCACGTTCCGCCAGGCGGTGTTCTGCGTGAGCACCGCGCCCACCATGATCTCGAACGGCGTCTTCCCCGGCCACCAATGCTGGGGACCGAGGGCTCGGAGCATCCGGGCATACAGATCCGTCAGGCGCCTCGTGCGGTCCATGGCTTCCCTTTTCTATTGGGAAAGAAAGTCGGCGGCTTTTAGCCTTTGGATCCCTGAAACTGAACCGGAAGTGTCGTACAAACGCCGCGTTTGAAAAGGATGGCCGCTCGCCGGGCACTGGCCGCGGAACGCCGCGGAGTTTCCCCCGCCTTTGTACAAGGATAGGACATAGGTGGCAAGGAGGTCCGGGGGAGAAACCGGTCATGCCCGTGAAGACTGCTCGGCTCCGGTCTCCTCCAGGAAGGGCGTGGCCCACCGGACGGCCTCGAAGTAGCTCTTGGAGATTTCCGCCTCGGGAAGGTAGCCCTTGCTCTGCAGCTCGGAGAGGGCGGCCCAGTTGCCGGTTTCAAACGCGGTCATGGCCTGGAAGAGGTGGCGCAGGACGCTCTCTTCCCCGAGGAGCGCGGCCGTGAGGTCCGGAGCGAGCAGGATCCCATTGAGGATATCCCGCATGGGCATGTCCAGGATCGCGTCAAACAGGGAGAACATGCCGAAGAGAAACGCCTCGTCCTGGCGCCGGCCCATGCCGATGAGGGGAGAGGGAAGCTCGCAGAACCGGGCCCGGACGATGGCCGTGAGCAAGAGCTCCGGCGGCTTCCCCTCGGCCATGCACGCCAGCCCGAGGAGGGAAGCCCACTTCTGGATCTGCTTCTCCCCGAGGAGCAGGATCGCCCGGCGGATGGAGACGATCTCCTTGGACATGCCGAAAAAGGCGGAGTTGATCATCTTGAGGAGCCGGTAGGAGAGCGCGGCGTCCCGCTTGATGATCTGCTCGATGCGCATCATGTCGAGCGGCTTTTCCTGGGCCGCCCGAACGAGGGCGAGCTTGGCCACGCGGGACTCGGGCATGGCGCGCGCATGCACGCGGGCGGGCTTGCCGAAATAGTAGCCCTGGAAGAGCTCGAATCCCATCTTCACGGCCTCGGCGTAATCCTCCTGGCTTTCCACCTTCTCCGCGAGAAGGGTCTTTCGTTGGCGGCGGAATTGGTGCGCGAGGGACCGGCAGGCCGCGCGGCTGGTCTGGAGAAAATCGATCTTGATGATGTCCGCCAGCTTCACGAGCGGAGCCATCTTGGAGGAGCCTTCGAAGTCGTCCAGCGCCAGGGTGTAGCCGAGCTCCTTGAGGTTCCGGCAGGCGCTCAGGATGTCTTTCTCCGGCGCGACGTTCTCGAGAATCTCCACCACCACGGTCTCCTTGGGAAGAAACGTGGCATACCCGCGAAGAAGAGTCTCGCGCGTGAAATTGATGAACGCCCGGTGATTGCCCGTGATGACGCCGAGGTTGGAGGTGAAGAAGCTGTCCACGATCACCTGCCCCGTGGCTTGTTCCGGATCCTTGGCGGTGAAGATCGACTCCGTTCCGGACCGGAAGAGGAGTTCATATCCGTAGGTGTTTTGCGATCGATCAAGAATGGGCTGCCGCGCGACGAAGATGTCCATTTGCGCTTCCCGAATGCTTCCCCCGCGCTAACCGCGGTTGCGCCCTTGAACCCGTATTATATCGTTTTTAGGCCGTGCCTGTCCACTCTTTTTCCTCGGAACCATTTGGGGGAACGGTTCTTGAAGAGGAAACAAGGCGCCCGAACTCCTCCCGGATTTTTAGAACAGGATGAAAGGCAAGCTCGAGAGGGGGAGCCCATGGAAAACGCGGCCGCCCCTCGCGCCGGGCGACGGCGATTTTTAAACTCCCGGATAAAGCCCTGGGAAAGGGGAATTGAAAAAAACGGCGGGAGAGGCTTATTCGAGGCTCAAGATCTCACCCTTGAAGCGCTCCATCACCTCCTGCACCGTGGGATCCTGCAGGATCTCGCGCTCGGGCCGCAGCGGTTGGGCGGACGCAGCCTCGGCGGGAGCGGGCCCCTCGGCGAGCACCATGCGGAAGCCGACCGGCCGGCCGAGCACGCGGCCGAAGCCATCGGCCACGCGCGCGCGGCGGACGCGCTCCTCCAGAAGCTCGAGGAGAAACACGCCCCCCGCGGGAAGCTCGATCACGAGGATGTCCCCCTCCACGCCGACGGGGCGGACGTCGTGGAAATAGGCCCGGTCCGGCGGATAGGCCTTGCCCATCTCTTCGAGGATCGCGGGCCAGGCGTCCTGCACGGCCTTTAGGGTGAGGGATTGGGACAAGGGAACGGGCGCGGCGGCGGCCTTGGTCGGGGAAGCCGGTATTGCCGGGCCGGGGGTTTCCTCCCCTGGCGAAGAAGGCGGGGCTCCCCCGGAGATTGAAAGGGGAGCGGCCGCCGGCCTCTTTTTCAGGGGCGCCCGAGGGATCGTGATGGAGGAGGCTGGAGGGCCGGGCCGAGGGTTCGCCGCGAGGTCCGCGCCGCCCGAGAGGGCGCCGCTCTGCGCGAGCGCCTCGATGCGGCCGAGCACGCGGCCCACGGACTCGATCCCCTCGATGGCCGCGAGCCGCGCGACCGCCATCTCGAGGGGCACGAGCGGGTTCGAGAGGGCGCGGCTCCGCACCCGCACGCGCGCGGCGGAAAAGACGTCGAGCGCGAGGAGCGCCTGCTCGAGGGAGCACGCCCCGGCGTGGCGAACCACGGCCTCACGCGCCGGGCCGTAGGCGGAGAGGTCGGCGTCGGATTTCGTGACGAGCAGGAGCATGAGGTCGCGGCCGTACTCGATCAGCCGGTCGAGAAAGTCCCCGGTCTCCACCCCCTGCCGGGCGACCGCGTCCACCGCGGCCAGGGCCCCGGCGCCGTCGCGGGAAAGGATCGCCTCGTAGACCGCCACGACCGACTCCGCGCCCGAGACGCCCCGCACGCGCTCCACGTCCTCGCGCGCGAGGGGCCCGGAGGCGTAGCTCGCGAGCTGGTCGAGAAGCACGAGCGCGTCCCGCACCGAGCCCGCCGCGAAGGCGGCCACGGCCTCGAGGGCGTCGTCCGAGGCCTCGATCCCCTCCCGGGCGCACAGCTTCTTCAGGGTCCCGGCGATGAGCGGCGCGGGCACGAGGCGGAAATCGAACCGCTGGCAGCGCGAGAGCACCGTTTCCGGGAGCTTGTGGGGCTCGGTGGTGGCGAGGACGAACTTCACGTGCGGCGGGGGCTCCTCGAGGGTCTTCAAGAGCGCGTTGAAGGCGCTCGCCGAGAGCATGTGCACCTCGTCGATGATGTAGATCTTGTGGCGGGCCCGGGCCGGCACGTACCCGGCCTGCTCGCGCAGGGTCCGGACCTGGTCCACGGAGTTGTTGCTCGCGCCGTCGATCTCCTGCACGTCCGGGTCGACCCCGGCCAGGATGTCGGCCGAGATCGGGCAGTCGGGGGGAATGTCGACCGATGGGCCGCCCGTGCAGTTCAAGGCCCGGGCGAGGATGCGGGCCATGGAGGTCTTGCCCACGCCGTGGGGCCCGCAGAAGAGGTAGGCGTGCGCCACGCGCCCGGTGCGGATCGCGTTCTTCAAGGTCCGGGCGACGTGGTCCTGGCCGATGACCTCGTCAAAGGCGTTCGGCCGGTACCGCCGGGCCATCGCTTGGTAGGCCATGGGACCCTCCTTCCGCCAGCGGCCGCGCCCGCCCGTCCCCCCGCCGGTTGCGCGATCGTCCGGGGCCAACAATCCTCCCCTAACGGCAGAGACCGCACCGCCGCCCCGAACCGTACGGAGGGCGACGCCCGAGTGATCTACGGCACATGACGGATCATGCTTAGGGCTGCTCGGTTCCCCGCCTGACCCGGTTCGCAGTCCATCATTGCATAGCACCCGGAACGAACACCCTCCGCACGGTTCGAGGCGGACGGAAGGACCTTTGCCCCGCGCGGCCGGGGCCGTCCGTTTCCCGCGCTTCTTTTTCCCTTTCCGGGGAGGAGGCGGCCGAGCGGGTCGGGAAGGCGTGCGGTCACGCGCTTTCGCGCTGTTTCCTGCGCGAGCTCTTGCGGGCGCTTGCGCGCGCGGGCGCGGCCGGCTTCTCCTCCGCGGGGGCGGGGGGGTATTCCTCGGCATGGGCCGCGCGGAAGGCCTGCCAGCCCTGCTCGATCAGGGCCTCGTCCACCACCACCTTCGTGGGCTTCCGGATCTCCGGCAGCTCGAACATGAGGTCGAGCATCACCTCCTCGACGATGGCGCGGAGCGCCCGGGCGCCGGTCTTCTTCTCCTGGGCGCGGCGCGCGATGAGGCGCAGGGCCCCGTCGGTGAAGGCGAGGTCCGCGCGGTCCATCTTGAAAAGCTGCTGGTACTGGCGCACCAGGGCGTTGCGGGGTTCGAGAAGCACCCGGACCAGGGCCTCCTCGTCCAGGGGGTCGATGGTGGCGAGCACGGGCATGCGCCCGATGAGCTCCGGGATCATGCCGAACTCCAGAAGGTCGTCGGTGTCGACCTGGGCGAGGAGGTTGGAAAGCTCTTCCTCGTCGCTCCGGTCCTCGCGGTGGAAGCCGATCGACTTCTGCCCCACGCGACGCGAGACGATTTCGTCCACGCCGACGAAGCTCCCGCCGCAGATGAAGAGGACGTGGGTCGTGTCCACCTGGATGTAGCGCTGCTCGGGGTGCTTGCGCCCGCCCTGGGGGGGGACGTTGCAGACGGTGCCCTCGAGCATCTTGAGGAGCGCCTGCTGCACGCCCTCGCCCGAGACGTCGCGCGTGATCGAGACGTTCTGCGTCTTCTTGCCGATCTTGTCGATCTCGTCGATGTAGACGATGCCCCGCTCGGCGCGCTTCACGTCGTTGTCCGCGTTCTGGATGAGTCGGAGGAGGATGTTCTCCACGTCCTCGCCCACGTAGCCGGCCTCGGTGAGGGTGGTGGCGTCGGCGATGGCGAAGGGGACGCCCACGATCTTGGCAAGGACCCGCGCGAGGAGGGTCTTCCCGCAGCCGCTCGGGCCGAGGAGCAGGACGTTCGACTTCTCCACCTCCACCTCGTCCTTCTTGAGCGTCAAGTGGAGGCGCTTGTAGTGGTTGTGCACGGCCACGGAGAGGATTTTCTTCGCGCGGTCCTGGCCGATCACGTAGGCGTCGAGCTCGCGCTTGATCTCGAGGGGCGTGGGCACGCGCTCCTTGAAGATCTGCCGCTCGCTCTCGCGCAGGTCCTCCTGCTCGAGGATGGAGTTGCAGAGGGATACGCAGTCGTTGCATATGTAGGTGTTTTGCTGCCCGGCGATGAGGCGCTTGACCATCTCGTAGCTGCGCCCGCAGAAGGTGCACGTCTCACGGTTGCGGCCCTCCGGCCCTCCGCCCCCCTTCGACTTCCGCGAGCTCTTGGCCATGGCTTGTTGACCTCTCTCTCAGGGCCGCGCCCGCTCGGCGCGCGGCGACGGGTTCATTTCTGGGGGCCCGGGGGCACCTCGAGCACGTTGTCGATGAGGCCGTAGTCCCGGGCCTCCTCCGGGCTCATGAAAAAGTCGCGGTCCGCATCCTTTTCGATCCGTTCCACGGGCTGGCCGGAGTGGCGGGCCAGGATCTCGTTGATGCGCACCTTGAGGCGCGCGATCTCCTTGGCCTGGATGGTGATGTCCGAGGCCGTGCCCTCCGCCCCGCCCCACGGCTGGTGGATCATGATCCGGCTGTTGGGGAGGGCGTAACGCTTGCTCCGGGTGCCCGCCGCGAGGAGCACCGCGCCCATGCTGGAGCATTGGCCGATGCAGTAGGTGGCGATGGGGTTCGGGAGGTATTGCATGGTGTCGTAGATCGCAAGCCCGGCCGTGACGCTCCCGCCCGCGGTGTTGAGATAGACGTTGATCTCGGCGTCCTTCTTCTCGAGGTTGCAGAAGAGGAGCTGGGCGATCACGGAATTGGCCATGTCGTCGGTGATCGCGCCGCCGATGAAGATGATGCGGTCCTTGAGAAGGCGGGAGTAGATGTCGTAGCTGCGCTCCCCGCGACCGGTCCGTTCGACGACAAAGGGAATGAGGGTGCTCATCGGCTTCTCCTGGCTGGGTCTTCCCCCTCGGGGGTTCGGGTCGGCTCTCTCGCGTCTCTTGCCCTTGGCCGGCTTCCGCCTCACGTCCGGTCGGCCGCCGCCTCGGGCCCGGCGTCGACCTCCTCCCGCGCGATCCGCGCGGCGTCGAGAAGGAGCCGGGTGACCTTGATGTCGCGGATCTCCTCCTCCATGGCGGCGAGGCCGTTCTCCTGCTGAATGTGCCGGAGCATCTTCGCGGGCGTGGTGCGGTACCGGGCGGCGAGCGCCTGGAGGTGGCGCTGGAGGTCCGCCTCGGTCACCGACACCTTTTCCTTCTCGGCGATCGCGTCGAAGACGATCATCCGGCGAATCTGCCGCTCGGAGCCCTCGCGGCTCGCCTCTTTCATCTCCGCGTCGTTCTTCTCGAGGAATTCCAAGGGCACGCCGGAGCGCACGAGCTCGAGCTTCTGTCGGGCGAGGCGGGCCTCGGCCTGCCGCTCCACGAGCCCGATGGGGAGCTCGAAGGGATTCACCGCGATCAGGCGGTCGGCGAGCGCGCGCTCCAGGGCCTCGCGCGCGGAGACGGCGCGGTCGGCCTCGAGGGAGCGGCGCAGCTCCCCCCGGAGGGCCTCGACCGAATCGAGCCCGAGGCGCTTGGCGAAGGCCTCGTCCGCCGCCGGGAGCTCGGCGCGGAGGACCCTGGCGACGCGGATGGCGACGACCGCCTCTTGGCCGCGGAGGTCCTCGCGGGGATAATCCGCCGGCATGGGAAAGGAGAGGGTCCGGGTCTCGCCCGCCGTGGCGCCGGCAAAGGGCTTGACGAGGTCTCCCACCTCGATGCCGAAGAGGGTGCTCCCCTCCACGCGCAGGGCCCGCTCCTTCTCCTGGAAGATCTCCGTCTCGCCCGCGCGGAAGGTGACCGCGCCCTCGAGGAGATCCCCGACCCGGGCCGGCTCCTCCACGGGCTTGTGGTCGGCGAAGCGGCCCCGCAGCTCCTCGACGCGGGCGTCGATCTCGGCCTCGGAGACGCGGAGGACCCGCTCGGCAAGCTCGATCCCCCGGTACTCGGCGAGCGGAAACTTGGGCCGCACGTCGATCTCGGTGCTGAACCGAAAGGCCGCGCCGCGCGATAGGGCAAGGTCGTCGAGCTTCGCGTCGGGCGCGCCGAGGGGGGAGAGCTCCTTCTCCTTCAGGGCGTCGGAGAGCCCCTTTTGGAAGAGCTTGCCCTTCACCTCGTCCGCGATCCTTTCCCCGAAGCGGCGCTCGATCACCTTGGGCGGCACGCACCCGCGCCGGAAGCCGGGCAGCTGCGCCGCCTGGCGCACCTCCGCGAGGGAGGCGTCAAAAGCGGCGTCCACCTCCGCGGCGTCGAGCTCCACGGAGAGGCGCTTGCGGCAGGGCGCAACGTCTTCGACCGTAACGATCATTCGAGCTCCCGGGAAGCGTGAAAGGGATGCCGCAGGGGCTGCCCCGGCATCCCGCCTATGAAATCGCCCCGCCACGGCGGCGCGGGGGCCTGGCCGCCCCGCGCGGGGCTTGTCCTTCTTGTCCGGGCACGAGCGGCCTTGACCGCGTTTGCATGGGCGGTAACGAAATCCCCCCGCAAACCAACTGCATTGTATTTTCAGGCAAAAGGGTGTCAAGCTCTTTCGCCCACTTTCGCCCCCGGGGACCGAAAGAGTCGGAAAATTCCTCCCGGAAAGGCGCCTAACCCAGCCGTCTTCGCGCCGTCCGGCGCCCTTTAAAAGAGGTAGAACACGAGCCCCGAGGGGAACTTGGGGAAAAAATAAGTGGACTTCTGCGGCATGACCTCGCCCGCGTGGCTCACGGCGCGCACCTCGTCCATGGTGTTCGGCCGGACAAGGAAGGCGCACTGCACGGAGGGGTCCTCCGCCGCGAGGCGGAGTGTCTCGCCGAAGTCGCGCTCGTAGCGCACGTTCTCCTTTTGCAGGAGCTTTTCCTCATCGATCTTGAGGATGTCCTCGAGGATGAGGAGGTGCAGGACCGCGAGGTCGAGCCGCCGCCAGGGCTCGGGTTTGTCCGGCGCGCGCGCGTCCATGACGGCCGGGTCCTTGAGCGTGACGAAATAGAGCTTTTCTCCCAGGGCGAGGCCGAAGACGGCCGGGCCGCCGGGTGCGGCGAGCGCCTTGCGAAGGCCTTCTTCGTCAAGGGGCTCGACGGAAAAACTCTTGCCGCACGCCTTGAGAAGGCGCACGCCGTCGAAGCCCGCGACGCCGTGGATCAGCCGGTGGGTGGGAAAGATCGCGAGGCCGGGGTCGGAAAGGGGCACGCAGGCCATGAGGACCCAGTCGCTCGAAAGCTCCCCCATAGGCGGAAGGGGTTCCCGGGCCGCCTTGAGGGCCTCACGGTACTCGTCCCGAAAGGCGAGGGCGGTTTCGTACCGGTGGTGGCCGTCGGCGATGTAGATCTTGCGGGGCTCGGCGAGGCGCGAGAGCGCGGCGACCTTGTCGGCATGGTCGATCACCCAGAAACGCGTGCGGCTGCCGTCGTCGGAGAGGGTGGTGAGGGTCGGCTGCCAATCCACCGCCTTCTCCAGGGCCCGAAGGAAGGCGCCGTCGTCGTCCGAAAGGAGCCCGAAGACCGGGGAGAGGTCGGCCGAGCACGCGCGCATGAGCTTCCTCCGGTCGGCCTTGGGCGCGGCGAGGGTCCTCTCGTGCGGGAAGACGTCGCCCTTCCCGAACTCTTCGAGGAGCACGCGGGAGAATAGGCTCCGGCGGGTGCGGGTCTCGCCTTCGTGGGAAAAGGTCTGCTCGCAGAGATAGACCGCCGGCTTGTCGTGAAAGAGGAGGCCCTCCTCGCGCCAGGCAGCGAGGTGCGCGGCCGCGCGGGTGTGGCGGTTGTTCGCGTCGTTGTCGCCCGGGTATTCTCGGCCGAGGATGAGGCGGACGACGTTTCTCGGATCGCGTGCGTACAGGACCGCCTGCTCCTCCGGGCCGATCACGTCGTAGGGCGGGGCGATCACCCGGGCGGGATCGACCCGTTCGGGATTGTACCGCCAGCCGTCGAAGCCGGAGAGCCTGGCCATGCGCGGTCTCCCACGTAAATGGGGCGAACAAAATTGCGCGCGCGGTCGAAAGGCGCGCGCCTGTCGGGCGAATCTTCTCCGGGCGCGCGGGGAGTGTCAACCTTTTTCCTGCGCAGGCGGCCCTTCGGCCATGGGGCCGAGGAGCATGGCCGCGCCCCCGCAGGCCATGGCGAACCCGGCGTTCGTCTCCAGGAGCTCCTCGTAAAACATGCTCCAAATGCCGGGGAAGACGTCGAGGTCGAGCACCTGGGCCACGATCATGAGGATCGCGGCGTAACGGAGATAGTCGAAGGGCGGATACGCGCGCGCGGCCGCCATGAGGCGGGGCATGTATCGCCTGCGCTTAAGAAACGCGAGGACGATGAGCCCGCCCAGGATCGAAAATCCGACGAGGTCGCCGATCCTTCCCAGATGATCGCGCCAGAGCTTGAAAAAAACCGCTACGAGATCGTGCACGCCGTCCACGGGATAACCCCAGAGCATGACCGGCGATGCCTCCGCCGCCCCGGCCGCTCCCGAGGAAGAAAGATTATCCTGGCCGGCCAGGAGGCCCACGAAGCTGGTTTCGTCCAAAAATCCGCCGAGCCCCAGGAGCGGGATGAGATACGCAAGGCGCGGCACGCCTCCCCTGCCCCGCAGGGCGATTGCGAGGATGCCCAAAAAGCCCGCGGAGAACCACAAGACCGCGGAAAAGTATTCCATGAACTTGCCCTCTTCGGTAAGCTGCGCGCGCGCGGCCGGCACGAGCGCGAAGAGCGCGCTGAAGAAGAGGACGTTCCCCACGGCCGCCTTCCGGTAAAACCCTTTCAGGCCCTGCCGCATGTCCGAAAGTGGGAGGGTGCTTTCACGCATGGCCGCCGCCTTTCGAGCCGCTTGAGCCTTGCGCCTCGTTTCCCCCCTGCCGCAGGCGCACCATCATGCGCACGGCGTAGCGCTCCATCTCGATGGTGAGGTCCTCCACGCGGCGGGTGAAGTGCATGAAGAAGATGTACGAGGGGATGGCCACCATGAGCCCGGTGATGGTGGTGATGAGCGCCTTGCGGATGCCCTCGGGCAGGGTCTCCATGTGCTTCACGCCCGCCTCGGAGATGCCCGCGAAGGTGTCGTACATGCCGATCACCGTCCCGAGGAGCCCCAGAAGGGGCGCCACGGCCGCCACGAGCTCCAGGAACTGCACCCCGCGCGAGAGCGTGTGGGAGGCGCGGCTGCCCGCGCCCTCCACGAGGTCCTCGGCGTCCTCGCGCGGGAGGCGGCGCGTGGCGAGCACCGAGAGCAATACCTCGCCGAAGGGGCCGCCCGTCCTCCGGCAGGCCGCCTCGGCGGCCCCGGGCTCGGCGTCCGGGCCCCGGCCCTCGGCCACGTCCACCAGCGCCTCGGGGAGAACCACCCGCCGACGCAATAGATACAGGCAATAGAGGATCTCGGTGAGCGCGAGGACGGAGGCGAGGAATATCCCCGCCATGGTGTACCCGCCCTGGGTCAGGGTTTCCCAGCCGAACATGCGCGTTTCCCTTCCGATGACGGGCCGCATCCCTCGAGATTTTCCCGCCGGAAAGATGGCGACAAAAAAATGCCCGCGTTCATTGGAACAACACGATGAAGCCGATGTCGTCGAAGAGCGCCGCGTCGGGCTCCATCTTCGGGGTGAAGGCCGGAAACGGCGCGGCCGCGCGCACCACGGCGAGCACGACCTCGAGCTCGGAGAGCATCTCCACCGGCGCGCTCACCGGCTCGAGGCGGCTTAAGGCCCCGTCCCTGGCGATGCCGAAGGAGACCTGCACCGTGCCCACGCGGTAGCTTCGCCGGCGCGTGGAGGCCACGAGCGCGAGCTCCCGCCGGAGCCGGCGGCTCACCTCGGCCATGTACTCCGGGTGGCGGGCGGCGAGGGCCTGGTAGGCGAGGTTGCCCCGGAGTTCGGCGGCGCTCGCCTCGGCCGCCTGGGCCGCCTCCCCCTGCCGGGCCCTGACGCCGATGGGCTGGAACACGAGCGGCTCCTCAAGCGAAGCCTCACCGGGCCGGCTGGGCCCAACATCGGCTACCGGCTCTTCCGCGGGCGGAGGGACCTCTTCCGCCGCCGCTTCGAGCGGCACGGGCTTTAGGGCCGGCGCCTTTTCCGCCCCGGTTGCCTTCGGCGCCTCCGGCGCGGAGGGCGTCTCCTCCCGGGCTCGGGCGAGCGGAGGAGGCCCCTGGAGAAGCTCCTCCGCCCGGAGCGCGCCGGGGCTCGGTGCGGGCGTCTCCTCTCCCGGCAGGGGCGCCTGGAGGGGGCTTCCGCCCTCGCTCTGGGGCGGGCCGTTCAAAAGGCTCTTTTCGGCGTTGTCGCGCGCAAGCCGGGCGACACGGGCCACGGCCTCGGCTTCCTCGACCTCCTCGGGGGGCGCATCCTCCACGATGAGAAAGACCCTGGGCTCCGGGGAGACGGGAGGCTTCTCAAGCGGGGCCCGAAGGCCCGCGACCCCGTAAACGACCTGGAAGACGCCCCAAGACAGGGCAAGAAGCGCCAGTAGAAGATGGGCGAGGTTCGACCCCAGGAAGGCGATGATCCACTCCCCGCGCCCGAAGGCGCCCTCTTCCAGGACCGGCGGCGGCGCGCAAGCGTTCATGGCGAGGGCTCCGGCGCCGCTCGAGGCCCGGCCGCTTCGGGAGAGAGCCCGGCCCGGGCGCGCAGTTCCCGAACGAGCGCGTCGCGCACGGCGGGGTTCTCCTTCAAAAACAGGCGCGCCTTGTCCCGGCCCTGGCCCAGGCGCTCCGCGCCGCGGGAGATCCAGGTGCCGGACTTTTCCAACAGGCCCGTTTCGATCCCGAGGTCGAGGACGTCGCCCTCGAGGGAGATCCCCTCGTTGTAGAGGATGTCGAACTCCGCGCGGCGGAAGGGGGGCGCCACCTTGTTCTTGACCACGGTCACGCGCGTGCGGTTGCCGACCACCTCCTCGCCCTGCTTGATGGAGCCCACGCGCCGGACGTCCAGGCGCATGGAGGCGTAGAACTTGAGGGCGCGGCCGCCGCTCGTGGTCTCGGGATTGCCGAACATGACGCCGATCCGCATCCGGAGCTGGTTGATGAAGAGCACCGCGCACCGCGTGCGGTGGATGGCGCTCGTGAGCTTGCGCATGGCCTGGCTCATGAGGCGGGCCTGGAGCCCCATGTGCGCGTCGCCCATCTCGCCGTCGAGCTCGGCCTGGGGCACGAGCGCGGCCACGGAATCGACCGCCACGAGGTCCACGGCGTTCGAGCGCACGAGCAGGTCGCAGATCTCGAGCGCCTGCTCGCCGCTGTCGGGCTGGCTGACGAGGAGCGTCTCCACGTTCACCCCGAGGCGGCGGGCGTAGCCGGGGTCGAGCGCGTGCTCCGCGTCGATGAACGCGGCCACGCCGCCCGCGGCCTGGGCGCTCGCGACGGCGTGGAGCGCGAGGGTGGTCTTGCCCGAGCTTTCCGGGCCGAAGATCTCGATCACCCGGCCGCGCGGGATCCCTCCCACCCCGGTCGCGATGTCGAGCGAGAGCGACCCCGTGGGGATCGTCTGGCACGGCAGGTGCACGTCCGCGCCGAGGCGCATGACCGCGCCCTTGCCGAACTGCTTTTCGATCTGCACGAGCGCCCGCTCGAGCGCGCCCTCGCGGAGCGCCTCGGCGTCCGGTTTCCCGGCCATGGAACTCTCCTCCGCTCCTCTCCCGCTCCGCCTCCGGCGGCCCAACGCGCCCCGCGGGCCCGGTCCTCTCCGGGGCCATCCTATTCTAAGCGCGGGCGAAACGCAAGGCAAGGGGGCAAAGGAGCGGTTGGAACTTCGTCCGGAACGGGCGCGGCGGCCGGGGATCGCCTCATCGTTTCCTGCGCTTCTTGGCCTTGGGAAGGACGGGCTTGGACCTGTCCGCGAAGCCGAGGCCGGCCGCGGTGGGGCCCGTGGCCTCCCGCTTGGCCTCGGCCTCATGCGTGTCCAGTTGGCGACGGATGAACCAGTGCTCGACCAGGTGTAGCCGCCGCCCACGGTGAAGTAGAGGACGAGCCCCGAGGGCATGGTGTAGAAGATGAAGGTGAAGAAGATGGCCATGAACTTCATCATGGTCTGCTGCTGCTGGACCTGCGGGTCCTCGCTCTTGGGCGTCATGGACTGCTGCACGAGCTGGAGAACCGCGTAGAGGATGGGCAGAAAGTTGAACTGCGTCCAGCCGAGGAACGGCACGGTGAAGCCGATGTCGCGGATCAGGGCGTCCGGCTGGGAAAGGTCGTTGATCCAGCCCGGAATGAACGAGGCCTGCCGGATGGCGAAGGAGCGCGCAAAGACCCCGTACAGGGCGAAGAAGACCGGGATCTGGATGAGAAGCGGCAGGCACGAGCCCCAGGGCGAGATCCCGTGCTCGCGCCACAGGCGCATGGTCTCCTCCTGGAGCTTGGCCTTGTCGTCCTTGTACTTGAGTTTAAGCTCCTTGAGGACGGGCTGGATCTTCTGCATCTTGTGCCCGGTGGCGAGCGCCCGGTGCGTGAGGCGGTGCATGGAGCCCCGGATGAGGAGCGTGATGAGGATCATGGCGAGGCCGTAGTTGCGGACGTAACGGTGGATGAAATTCAAGACCTTCACGAGGATCCGGCTGATGGGCTCGAACCAGCTTACAAAGGAGTACGTCACGATCGGGCGGAGGGCGGGGTCGAAGTCGAGCGCCTCCTCTTCGATCGGCCCGCCGTAGAAGAGGAATTCGCTTGTCTCTTGGGCGGTCGGGGCAAAATTGCGGGTTTTTCGCATCTCCCAGACGATCCGGCCGCTGGCGGGCTGCTCCTTGAGGATGGGCCTGAGCCTCTCCCGGTCCGGGCCCGCAAAATAGGCGCTGCTCGGCCCGACGTCGAGATATTCCACGCTCGCCCGGCCGGACCGCTCGGGGTTGAAACTCCTAAGGAGGCTCACGAAGAAGCGCCCCTTGAATCCTACCCACGTGAGACCTTCGCGCGTGTCTTCCGTGGGGCCGGACTTGCGCTTGGCCAGGGCCGAGCTCTCCACCGCCACGTTTTTGCCGCCCTCGGGGAAGCTGGCGGTCATGCTCTGGACAGCGCCGAAGTTCCGATCCTTGTCGTCCGGGATTACGCCGGAGAGCGCCACGATCCGCCAGGCAATATCCCTCGGCTGGGGAGCGAGGTTCTCCACGGTGATGGCGAGGCGAAAGCCGAAGCGATAGGCCGGGGCCGCTTCCGGAGTCGCGCTTTCCGGCTGCCCGGTCTCTCCCCGGCCCGCAGGGCCGAAGGTATAGGCCTTGGTGATGCGCCAGCCCCGGGCCGTCGCCTGGAAGACGAGCCTCCGTTCCCGGCCGGGATCCGCGCTTTGTGTGGTGTCTTCGAGAACGTCGAAGTTCCGCCGCCCCAGGTCGGGGGCCTCCTCCGGCATCTCGAGGCAGAGGCTCTCGCCCTCCCCGGCCTCATCCACCGCGTCCAAGAGCGTAAGCTCATCGCCCTCCCGGTGTTCCGGCGTTCGGAAGTACCCGAGCACCGTATAACGCTTGAGCGCGGCGCCCCGCGAGGTGAAGACCGCCTCGTACTCGGAGGTGCGGACCGCGATCTCCCTCTCCTCGACCGGCTCGGGCGATTCCGCGGCTTCGGAGGGTCCGAGGGGCGACTCCGGCAGGGATGGAATCCCGGCTGGCGCGGTTCCTTCGATCGTAACGGACGGCCCCGCCGGCGGGGGTTCGATCGAGGCGGGCTGGGCGTCCTCTCGGAGCGCTTCCTGGCGGGCCGCCTCTTCGAGCGCCCGGCGCGTGCGCTCGGCCTCCTGCCTCTGCGCGTAGCTCAAGAGTCCCATGGTGAGGACCGTGGCGAGAAGCACCGCGATGAGCTGTTTTTTATCCATGCTCGCTCCGGTTGAGGTATCGTGGCTCGTCTTCCGGATCGACCGGGTCCCACCCGCCCCGGGCGAAGGGGTTGCATCGGCAGATCCGCCAGAGCCCCTGAAGCCCTCCGCGAAGGACCCCCTTCCGCTCGATGGCCTGCCGCATGTAGGCGCTGCAGGTGGGTTCGTACCGGCAGGCGGGCGGCAGATAGGGAGAAAGAAACCGCTGATACCCGTGTACCAGGGCGAGCGCGGTCCACTTGAAGAATCGGTCGATCATGGCGCAGACGCCTTCCCAGCCGCCCGGAGCGCGCTCCGGAGCTCTTTTTTCAGGTCTTCCCAGGCAAGCTCCGCCGCGTTTCTCCCCGCGAGGACCGCGAAGTCGGCGCGGGGCGCCCCGCTTGCGACCTCGCGCAGGGCCGCGCGAAGCCGCCGGCGCATCCGGTTCCGCGCCACCGCGCCACCGAACCGCTTGGGCACGATGACCGCCGCCCGCGGAGCATGCGCTCCCTCCGAGGGGAGCAGGCGCACCAGGAGGTTCCGGCTGCGGCCCGCGGCGCCTTTTTCAAAGAGAGCGGATAAGGCGCGCCTCCCGCGAAGGCGCTCGACGACCGCGGCGTTCGAATCCACCTTCGGTTTCCTCATTCTCGCGCGCGCGGACAAGAAAAATACAAACGTAAGGTCTCGCCGGGCCTCTGTCAAGCAAAAAGGGAAAGGGGGCCCTCATGCCGCAGGCCCATCCCTCGGCAAAAACCGGCTCCGCTGCCCGCAGGGGAAGTTCTTCACGACAACCGACGAGCCGTCTGCACGTTTGGCGTCCAAGGGTGCGCGCGGCCGCCCGGGGGCGCGATTTTTTTGTTGCAACATTTCCGGAAATCCTATCAAACCGTGGAAAGAGAGGGAAACTCTTTTGCTCTTTTCACGGTACGACTCGTTCGGCAAGGAGGTGAGCCCATGATTTTCGATCGCCTGTCCAACGCGGACCGGTACGCCGCGCTGCATCCCGGACTGGCCCAGGCCTTCGCGTTTTTGCGGAACGCGGACCCGGCCGCCCTGCCCGAGGGCCGAAACGAGATCGACGGGGACCGCCTCTTCGCGCTCGTTGTCCGCGCCGAGGGCAAGGGCCGCTCCGGCGCCCGGCTCGAGGCGCACCGGGATTATCTGGACATCCAGTACTGCGTGCGGGGGGGCGAGTGCATCGGCTGGGAGGACGCCGCGCTCTGCGCCGAGGAGAGCGAGGGCTATGACCTGGAGAAGGATCTCGAGTTCTTCCGGGGCGAGCCCGCCGCCTGGATCGACGTGCCCTCCGGCACCTTCGGCATCTTCTTCCCCGAGGACGCCCACGCGCCTCTCGGCGGAACCGGGCCCCTTCACAAGATCGTGGTCAAGGTGGCCGTGGCCTGGTAAAGAGAGCGCCGCCGCCTGAAATGCCCTTTCCTATCCCCTCTCCAGGAGGGGAAAAATCTCAAGAGGAAGTGTTTATGACAAGCCGGGACGCTGTAACACAAGGGGCATGACCCTCGACAGAGAGCCGAAAACGCATCATTCTCGCGGAAGGATGCACCCGCAATGGGCGAAACCCCATGACCGCACCCATCTTGGAGGTCAGCAATTACAGCTATGCCATCGGCCGGAAGGAGATCCTCCGGCGCGTCTCCTTCGAGGTGGGCGGGGGCGAGTTCTTCTCTGTGATCGGCCCGAACGGGAGCGGCAAGACCACGCTCCTTCGCTCCTTGAACCGCCTGCTCCCCAAGGGAAGCGGATCGATCCTCCTCGAGGGCGCGCCCGTGGAGCGCCTGAGCCGCCGGGCGCTCGCGCGCGTCATGAGCTACGTGCCCCAGGCCGTGGGCGAGGTGCCGCCCTTCACCGTGCGGGAGTTCGTCCTCATGGGGCGGTATCCGCACTTGAGTCCCTTCTCCTCGCCCGGCCGGGAGGACCGGCGGGCCGTGGAGCGGGCGCTGGCGCTCACCGGCACCGCCGTTTTCGCCGAGCGGCTCGTCCCCACCCTGAGCGGCGGCGAGCGGCAGGGCGTGTACATCGCCGCGGCCCTGGCCCAGGGCGCGCGGGTCCTGCTCCTCGACGAGCCCACCACCTTTCTCGACCCGAGGCACGCCTCCGAGATCCGGAAGGTCCTGCTCGGGCTCAACCGCGAGAGCGGACTCACCATCCTCTCGGTCACGCACGACGTGAACAGCGCCGCGCTCCTCAGCCACCGCGTCCTTGCGCTCCGGGAGGGGGGAGTGGTCTTCTGCGGGGGTCCGCGCGCGCTCATGACGCCCGAGACGCTCGCGGGCATCTACGGCAAGGAATTCCTCTTCGTGGATCATCCTGAGACCGGCCAGCGGGTCGTCGTGCCGGAGGGGGTGGCGGCATGACGCGCCGGGGGTGGATCTTGATCGCGCTCGGATGCCTCTCCCTCCTCGCGCTCGCGTACGCGCCGCTCGTGGGGCCCACGCGCACCCCGTGGGAGGTCTTCTGGCAGGAGCCCTCCGCCGGGAGCGAGGCGCTCATCTTCTGGAAGATCCGCCTCCCCCGCGCGGGCGTGGCGTACCTCGCGGGCGCGGCCCTGGCCCTGAGCGGCATGACCTTCCAGGGGGTCTTCCGGAACCCCCTCGCCACGCCCTTCACCCTCGGCGTGGCGAGCGGCGCATCGCTCGGCGCCTCCCTCTACGTCCACCTCGGCCGGCCGCTCGCCCTGCCCGGCGCCTGGGGCATGGCCCTGGCCGCCTTCGGCGGGGCGCTTTTGGCCATGCTCCTCGTCTATGGTCTCACGCGCCTCCGGCAGGGATTCTCCACCACGAGCCTGCTCCTCGCCGGGGTGGCCGTGAGCTTCTTCTTCTCGAGCCTCATCGTCTTCATCCAGTACGTATCCACGCTCGTGCACACCTTCCAGATCCTCCGCTGGCTCATGGGCAGCCTCGACGGCGCGGACCTGGGCGGCTTCTACACGCTTCTTCCGCTCCTCTTGGCGGGGGGAGCGATCGTGTTTTCGCAGACGCGCGAGCTCAACCTCCTCACCACGGGCGAGGAGCTCGCCTCGAGCCGCGGCATGTCCGTGCAACGCACGAAGACGCTCTTCTTCTTCGCCGCCTCCCTGATGGTCGGGGGCGTGGTCGCGGTCTGCGGGCCGATCGGCTTCGTGGGCATGATGGCCCCGCACATCTGCCGGCTCTTGATCGGGCCGGACCACCGGGCGCTCGCGCCCGCCACGCTCCTCTTCGGCGGGGTATTTCTCACCGCCTGCGACACCCTGGCCCGCATGGCCATCCCCCTCTACAATCTCGCCATCGGGAGCGCCATCGACTATACCGAGATCCCCGTGGGCGTGGTGACCGCCCTCTTGGGCGGGCCCTTCTTCCTCTGGCTCCTCGTGCGCCGGGGCGGCGCGCCGGGGGCATGAGACCCTTCTACCGCGGGCCGTTGCTTGCGCCTTCCCCTCGCCTTGCGTTACAATGGCCAGGAATGCTCTTACGGCAACAAGAAGGGAGCCCCATGCCCCGGCGCGTGCATATTGTCACGTTCGGCTGCCAGATGAACAAGCTCGACTCCGAGCTCGTCGCGAGCGCGCTCCTCGCGGCCGGGCACGAGGTCGTGGCGCGCCCCGAGGAGGCGGACGCCGTGCTCCTCAACACCTGCTCGGTCCGCGACCAGGCCGAGAACCGGGCGCTCTCGGCCGTGGGGGTTTTAAAACTCCGAAAGGAACGGGAGCCGGGGTTCCTGATCGGTGTCCTCGGGTGCATGGCCCAGCGGCGGGGGAAAGAGCTCGTCCGCCGGTACCCGGCCATCGACCTCGTGGTGGGGACGCGTCTCTTTCCCCGGATCGCCGAGCTCCTCGAAGCGGCCGCGCAGTCGCCCGTGGCGGCCGTGGAGGAGAATCCCCGGGAGCCCCTCCCCGCCCGCCGGCCGGCCGCCGGCCCGCAGGCCTTCGTGGCCGCGATGCGCGGATGCGGCAACTTTTGCGCCTATTGCATCGTGCCCTTTGTGCGCGGGCCGGAGGAGAGCCGCCCCCTCGCGGAGATCGTGGAAGAGGTGCGCGCCCTCGTGGCGGGCGGGGCGCGCGAGGTCACGCTTCTAGGCCAGAGCATCGACCGCTGGGGGCAGGACCTCGCGCCGCGCCGGATGCTCGAGGAGCTCCTCGCCGCGGTGGACGGGGTGCCGGGGCTTTTGCGCCTCCGCTTTATCACCGCGCACCCGCGCGCCGTGGACCGGGATCTCTTCCGGGCCATGGCCGCCCTGCCGCGCGTGTGCGAATGCTTGCACATGCCGGCCCAGTCGGGCTCGGACCGCGTCCTCCAGGCCATGAACCGCGGTTATACGCGCGCGGAATACGAAGAGCGCCTGGCCTGGGGGCGCGCGCTCGTGCCGGGCCTGACCTTCGCCTCGGACTTCCTCGTGGGGTTTCCTGGCGAGACCGAGGCGGAGTTCCTGGAAACGCTCGACCTCGTGGAGCGGGGGGCCTTCCAAAACATCTTCGCCTTCCGCTACTCCCCCCGGCCGGGCACGGCCGCGGCCAAGCGCAAGGACGACGTGCCCCCGGAAGAGAAGGAGCGGCGCCTCCAGGCGCTTCTTCGCGCGCAGGAGCGGATCGCCCTTATACGCCATGCCTCGCTCCGGGGCACGATCCAAACCGTGCTCGTGGAGGGCCCTTCCAAGCGCGACGCCTCCCGCATGGCCGGCCGCACGCGGCAGAACGACCCGGCCATGTTCCCCGCGCCCTCCTCCGAGTCGGAGCGCGCCTCGCTTGTGGGAAGGGAGATCGCCCTTCGCATCACGCGCAGCACCGCGCTCACCCTCTTCGGCGAGCGCGCGGAGGAGTAAGGGAAGAGAAATCCCGCTCGGAGAAGACGAGGATCCCCCATGCGCAAGATCCAGGACGGCTACTTCAGGCGGGCGAAGCGTGAGGGTTACCTCGCGCGCTCGGCCTACAAGCTCGAGGCGATCGACAAGAAGTTCCGCCTCTTCCGGCCGGGCGCCGCCGTGCTCGACCTCGGGAGCAGCCCGGGGAGCTGGATCCAGTACCTCCGCCGGGCCGTGGGCGAAAAGGGGCGCATCGCGGGCGTGGACCTCCAGCCGGTCAAGCCCGCAGTCCGGGCGATGGCCGCGGTGCTTCAAAAGGACGTCTTTGCATGCGAACCCGGGGATTTCCGGGAGGTGGCCGAACGCTTCGACGCGGTCGTATCGGACCTGGCGCCCGCCACCACGGGGGTGCGCCTCGCCGACCAGTCCGCGAGCCTCGAGCTCGCGGAGAAGGCCCGGGTCCTCGCGCAGGCGGTCCTTGCGCCGGGCGGGTGCTTCGTGTGCAAGCTCTTCGAGAGCCCGCTCGTTGCGGAGTTCGTGGGGCGGGTGAAGAAGCGCTTTCGCAAGGCGCGCCTCTACAAGCCCCCCGCGAGCCGCGGCGAGAGCTTCGAGACCTTTCTCGTGGCGAGAGGGTTCGGCCCGAGCGCCCCGGAAAAAGCCTCCCCGCCACGGCGCGGAAGGCGCCGCCGGAGCCCGCCCTCCCCCGGGGGCCATCCCCCGCCCTCGATGCCCAAGTAGACCTGTCCGGGATAGGCGGCAATGAATTCGCCGGAGAAGGCAGCGACAAAACGGCGGCCCGCCAAATCGGCGGGCCGCCGCGGGATTTCTTCCGAACCGGTTTCGCTCAGGCCAGGGTTTCGATCATCTTGACGAGGGGCAAAAAGAGCGAGATCACGATGAAGCCGGCCACCAGGCCCATGCCGATGATGAGAAACGGCTCCAAGAGGCTCATCATGCCGGTGACCATGGCGTCCACGTCGGAGTCGTAGCTGTCGGCAACCTTGATGAGCATCTTGTCGAGCTCGCCCGTCTCCTCCCCCACGGCCACCATGTTGACGGAGAGGACGTCGAAGACGCCGCTTCGCTTCAGGGGTTCCGCGATGCTTTCGCCCTCGCGGATGGAGTTGTGGACGTCCATCACGGCGCCCTCGACCACGGCGTTCCCGACGGCGCTCTTGAGGATCGCGAGCGCGTCGAGGATCGGGACGCCCGAGCTCGTGAGCGTGCCGAGCGTCCGGCAGAAGCGGCTGATGGAGGTTTTCCGGATGATGATCCCGAAGACCGGCAAGTACAGCGAGATGAGGTCCGTCGCGTAGCGTCCCTGCTTGGTGGAGCGGATCAGCTTGAAGAGGAGGAAGAATCCGATCGGGACGAGCGGGATCGCGTACCAGAACGACTTGAGGATATCGGCGAACTGCATGAGCATCTGGGTCATGGTCGGCAGCTCCACCCCCATGCCCTCGAACATGTCCCTGAACTTCGGAATGATGTAGGTGATGATGAGCAGAAGAATGCTCGTCGCGATGGTCAAGACCGCGGTCGGGTAGATAAGGGCCGAGACGATCTGCTTCTTGAGTTTCTGCGACTTCTCCCGGAATTCCGCCAGGCGCATGAGAATCGTGTCGAGGACGCCCCCCATCTCCCCGGCGCGGACCATGCTGACGTAGAGGGTGTCGAACGATTTCGGCTGCTTGGCCATGGCCTCCGAGAGGCTCGAGCCCTGTTCCACATCGTCGCGCACGTCCATGAGCGAGTTGCGGAGCACGCCGTTGGGAATCATCTCCTCCAGGATCGCCAGCGACCGCACGATGGGCAGGCCCGCCTCCACCAGGGTCGCGAACTGGCGCGTGAAGAGCGTAAGATGCACGTTCTTCACCCTCCCGATCACGGTCGATTTCTTGCGTTCGGCGCCCGCGGTGGCCGCGACGGCCCGTTGCGCGCTCGTGCGCTTTTGCGCGATGTTGGTCGGGAAGAGCTTCTTCTTCCGCAGGATCGATCGCGCCTCGTCGATCGAGGAGGCCTCGATGGTGTCCGAAACGGAACGACCGGACCCATCCACGGCTTCGAAGGCAAAGGTCGGCATGGCAGTCCCCTTTCTCTATCGCTTGCCGCTCAAATCGTCTCTATCAGGGTTTCGCGCACCACCTCTTCGATGGT
>JAZDLH010000010.1:0-2449 GCA_043802275.1 Planctomycetota bacterium | reverse complement strand
CGTCGCCCTGCTTCGAGTATCCTAAAAACGAACGCGCCCCCGAGGAAACGGAGGAAAGCGGAAATGCAATGCCGAGAAAGACCGGGGCCCGGCCGCCTGCCGCGCAACCCTTCCATTCCAATCGCGGGGCCCTTGTGATATCATGGAGCGCGCGAATCCGTCGGCGCGCGTGGAAAAGCGGAGCGCTCCGCAAGAGGTTCGGCGCGCGTCGGGAAAGGCGGGGCTTCCGAACCGGACGGAGCCGTCTCACGCGGAGGGGCGGGCGACGTCCGGCGATGGGGAGGCGTCTTGGCACGGGCGCGCCGATCGGGACGCGGATACGAGCTTCTGCGAGGGGCCTGGGATGAACGCCGAAGAGAAAGACCGCATCCGGGAATGCATCCGCCGGGCGGATGCCCTCGCCTTTTGGCGGGAGGTTCGCGTGGTTCGGGAGGCGCGCTCGACCCAGGACGAGCTAAAAAAGGCCGCGCCTACGGACGCCCCCGCGCCGCAACTCTTGCTCGCGCTCCGGCAGAGCGCGGGCCGCGGCACCCAGGGCCGTCCCTGGCATTCGCCCGAGGGCGGCCTGTGGCTGAGCGCGCTTCTCTCCGTGCGCGAGGAGACCGCTCCCTGGCTCGGCTTTGCGGGCGTGCTGGCCATGGCCCGTGCCCTGGAAGCATTGAGTCCCTTGCGGCCGTCCGTCAAATGGCCCAACGACCTGCTCGTGGAAGACCGGAAGGCCGGCGGGGTGCTGCTCGAGCGCTGGCCCGCGCCGTACGCAGAGCCGTCGAGTCCGTTGCGGGAGACGGGCTCGGTTCGTTCCCCCGCGAACCCGGCGAGGGCCGTGCTCGGACTCGGGCTCAATGTAAATCTCACGGAAACGGATTTTCCGCCGGCTCTTTGCGAGTCGGCCACGAGCCTTCGCCTCGCCACCGGGAGGACCTGGCCGCTCGGGGAGGTAGCCGCCCTCGTGGCGCAGGAGCTCGCGCTTCTCTTGCGGGAGCTCGAAGAGGAGGGGCCGGGCCTCCTCCTCCCCGCGATCGAGTCGCGCCTGGCGTGGCGGGGGGAGCGGGTCGTCCTGCGGGAGGGCGCGCAGGCACATTGCGGGAGGATTGACGGCCTCGACTCCGACGGCGCCTTGCGGCTCATGGACGCGGCCGGGAACGCGACCTCCCATCGGAGCGGGCGCTGCGAGCGGATGGCGGCGCCGGCCGAGACGGAACGGCCGGGGCAAAAGCCGCGGGCGAAGGGAGGCCGCCTGGTTCCCTTACTCCTCTTGGGGCTCGCCCTGGGGGGGATGTCCGCGCAGGCGGATATCCTGTATCTCAAGGACGGCACCGCGATCGAGGGTCGGGTGACCGCCGTACCGCAGGGATACCGGATCCAAACCCGCACGGGCAAGTTCGTCGTGCCGGAAGCGCGCGTGGCGCAGTGGCTGCGGAAGCCTCTGCCCGAAGAGGAGTATCTCCAGCGCAAGGCCGCCGCCGGCGAGGACGACCTCGAGGCCCAGTTTGCCCTGGCCCTCTGGTGCCGGGCGCATGCGTTGGAGAAAGAGGCCGATTTCCATTTCCGCCGCGTCTTCGCGCTCGAGCCCGATCATGCCGCCGCCCGCCGGGCCGCCGGGTACGTTTCGTACGAAGGCCGGTGGCTCACGCGCGAGGCCTACATGGAGGCGAAAGGCTTTGCCCGCTATGGCAGGCAATGGCTGCCGCGCGAAGAGGCCGATCTCCGCCTGAGCATCGACCGGGCCAAGGCGGACCTGGAACAAATCCGCGCCTCCGTCTGGAAAATTCTGGAACGGATCGAAAAGGAGCCGGAAAGCCTGCGTCTCCCGGAAGACGCGGAGGAGCTGAGCCGGTTGGGCGCGGAGGAGATCGGGCTGCAGACCCATCTGTGCCAAAACAAGGTGACGGTCATGCGCCTCCGGATGGAGGCGCAGAAACCCGGGGGAAAGCTCTCCCATGAGGAGAATATCCGGCTCGCCAATTTCCAGAACGAACTCATTCTCTCGCAGCAAAGCGACCTCTTGAGCCCTTTCTCCCAAAGCCTCTACAGCCCCCTCCCCCAGGTGCGCGCGGTCGCCATCCACGCCCTGGGGCTGATCCCGGATTCCTTTGCCGCCGCGCTCCTCATCCGGCGAATTCCCTACGAGCTCGCTCCTTGGCATCTCGAACGCATCGCCCAGGTCCTGGCGAAGCACCCGAAGCGGACAACCGTGCTTCAGAACCTGGTCGGCACGCTCATCTACGAGCCCCACGCGAGGGCCCGCGAGCGCCTCCGGTATGCGATCGAGGTGTTGGCCGACCCGGCCGTTCTTCCGCTTCTCATCGAGCAGGCGGACTATGCGCCGCTTGAGGAGGGGGAAAGGGCCTCCGAACGTGCGGCCCCCTCGGCCGGGACGGGCGCCGCGATGCCGGGCAACGCGGCCACGATGAACGATCCCCAGGGAACCTTTGATTTCACCAAGCCG
>JAZDLH010000009.1:0-2101 GCA_043802275.1 Planctomycetota bacterium | reverse complement strand
GGGATCACCGCGCTGGCGAATGCCCCGGCGAGCAGGCGGGCGCCGACGAATTGCCATGCCGTGGCCGCGAGGGCGGAGATGACCGTCAAAACGCTGAAGCCGATGCCCGCCGCGCGCACGACCATGATGCGGCTGGACCGGTCCGAGAGGGGGCCGTAGACGAGCTGCCCAAGGCTGTAGGCAAGGGAATAGGTCGTCATCGCCAGCCCCACGGCGCCGGGGGAAGCGCCCAGCGAATCCGAAATGGAAGGCAGAACCGGCGCCAGGATCCTGACATCGACGGAGACCAGAAACGACAGGATGAAAAGGAGGATGAGAGGATTCATAGGACCTGGCTGATGTGCAGGGCCTTGAATCGGCCGCCGCCCGCTTTGGCCGCCTTGTTGAGCTGGATCAGGCAGCCGGGACAGACGGTCACGACGACGGCCGCGCCGGTTCGCTCGATGTTTCCGCGCTTCTTTTCGAGTATCTTCGCCGAAATCTCCGGATAATCGACGTGGAAGGACCCCGCCCCGCCGCAGCACACGTCGGCCTCCTCCATCTCGACGAATTCTCCCGCCGCCTTCAGCAGGTCGCGGGGCTGTTTGCTGATCCCCTGGCCCCGCGCGAGATGACAGGGATCGTGATAGGTGAACGCCGCTTTGACTTTTTGTCGGGGCGTGTCGCCGACCTTCGCGAGGTACTCGGTCCGGTCCTGCGCCTTCCGGCTGAACGCCTCCGCCCGGTCCTTCCACTGGGGGTCGCCGGCAAAGAAAGAGGCGGTGTGCTTGAGCGTTCCGCTGCAGCTCGCGCAGTCGCTGACGATGATATCGGCCTCCTCGTAGAGCCGGATGTTCTTTCTGGCGAGCGCCAGGAAGTCGCCCCGCAGGCCGTGGGCGAGGTGCGGCAACCCGCAGCAGACGTTGTCCGGGCGCAGGATGCGGGCCGTGGTCTGCAAAATGGCGAGCGTCTCGGCCGCGGCCCCGGGAAACATCATTCGCATGCCGCAGCCGTAGAAATAAGCCACCTTCGTCTTTGCCGTGATAGCAATTTCGGAGGGCGGCGCCTGCCTGCCGAGGGCGGCCGGTCCCGCGAAGGCGGTCAGGAAATGCGCCCGGGTGTACTCATCCGGCGCCAGATCGTGGGGAAAGACGCCGTTGATCCCCAGTTTGCGCGCCAGCGCGAGCGTCCCCGCGGCGAGCTTCACCAGTCCGGGGTTCTTAAGGATGCCGCCCGCGGCCCTGTATTTGAAGTTTGCCGCGCCGGTCTTCTCGACGAGGAACTGGCGCAGATCGATCATCGCCTCGTCGGTTTTGACCTTGCTCGGGCAGTTCTCGACGCAGGCCCGGCACAGCAGGCAGAAGTTGACCGCGTCGAGCGCCTCCGGCGTCGCGTCGATGCCACCCTCGGCGATAGCCCGTGTGATAGCATTTTTACCCCGCGCGCTCGAGAGCTCGACGTCTTTCGCCCCGAAGAGGGGGCAGACCGGCAGGCAGGCGCCGCAGCGGTCGCACTGGCTTACCTTCTCTTTCGCCTCCTGAAGCAAGGCGCTGTCGGCGGTACTAACCATGCTTCTTGCTTCCTCGTAGGTCTTGGCCTTCCAGCAATAAATCCGTTTCCACGCCTTTGTTCACCCCCACCCAGACCCACCCCCCTCGAGGGGGAGGGAAAAGTTATTTATACCCTTTCTCCATTGCCTCGCTATCAAAAAATATATTTCCCCTCCCTTGAGGGGGAGGGGACTAAGGGGAGGGTGAATTCTTGCTTCCTCCGGCCATCTCACCAGATCTTGCCGGGATTCAGTATCCCCTTCGGATCGAGGGCCTGTTTTATGGCCTTCATGGTCCTCAGGCCGGCTTCCCCCAGGGCCTGGGCGATATAGGGCCGCTTCGTGATGCCGATGCCGTGCTCGCCGGAGAGGGTCCCGCCGAGGGCGAGCGCCGTAGCGAAGATCTCGTCGACCGCCCCGTGGACCCGCTTTGCCTCCTCGGGATTGCCGAGATCACAGAGGACGGAGGGGTGGAGGTTCCCGTCGCCGGCGTGGCCGTAAACCGCTATGGGAAGCCGGTATTTCTCGGAGATGGCCCGGATCCGGCGCACCACTTCGGGAAAGGCGTCGCGC
>JAZDLH010000008.1:0-2039 GCA_043802275.1 Planctomycetota bacterium | reverse complement strand
CCCTCCCCTATTCGATAAAATAGGGAAGCAAAAGGACGGGCAGCAACATATACGCCAGGAACAGAACGAAAAAGGCGAGCACCCATCCGTTCCCGAAGTTGAAGGACCACCCGATGCCGACGCGCGTCTCCACGAGAATGGAGGGATCGGCCGGGTTAAAGAAGAACATGCCGAATTTCCAGTGCCGGTCCTCCATGCCGTCGCCGTTAAGGACCGCGGCCGCCGTGTCCTTGTCCACGAGCCCCTGCCGAACTGCCCATTTCCACCCGCCTTGTCCGTACCGGAGCGCAATGATCACTGCGGCCGATACCAACCCGACGAAGGATACGTTAACATAGGATATGCACAGAGTCCATAGAAGGTCGGGGAAACGCCATCGACCAAACGAGGCAGTTAGACCAAGGAAAATTATTGCGTCGATCACCCAAAACACCCGGAAGACATAGAAGTAGCGAATCCAGACCTTGCGGAAGGCGTCGCTTGCTGCAATGCACACCTTTGGATCGCCGCGTCCGATGCTTTGCTTCGCGCGCGGAATGAGGATAGAAAAGAGAAGAAGGAAAGCGTAAAAGCCGAATTGAGTAAATATCACCCAGGCAAAGAATATCCATCCCAGCAGTGGGGCGTAATCCACCGGATTGGCGCTTTTTCCGACGGGTACAGGGTTTTGATAAAGCGTCCAAAGGATGGCGGAAATCCCCAGCAGCCAAATGGCGAGCGGCAAGACCTCCCACCACGGGTTCAGGTAATCGCGATAGCGCCTCGGCCGGATCGCGGCCTTGACCCCCCCTTCGGGCGGGAGCGCGAGCGGCAGGAGGATCTTCCTCGCCCGCGTGAAGAAATAAATCGCAAGAACGCCGTAGGGAAGGCTGAGCCCGCGGAGGTTCTCCATGTTCCGGACCCGCCGGGCAAGCGCCACCACGGCGACCGCGGCCGCCGCGGTGAGAAGGAGGATGCTCTTGCGCCAATAGCGAAGGGCGCGGCGCCTCGCCTCCTCACTTCCCTCGAAACGCACGGTCACGCCGAAGGGGAGCTCCGGCCGCCAGAGCTTCGGTAGAATGAGGAAGACCACGGCCGTTATCCCGATATTGACGAGACCGTAGACCACGGACAGGGAATAATCGCTCACGACCCGCCCTCCTCGATACTGTGAACTTCCGCATCGATCATGGCGTGCAGCTCTTCCAGCCCCACGCCGAGCACGAGCGCCTCGTTTACGAGGCGCTTGATCTCCCTGCGGAGATTCGCCTCCTCGGCGGCGCCGTAGCGGCCGCGAGCGCTTGCGACCGACGCGCCCCTCCCTTGCCGGACGCTCAGGATCCCCTGGGCCGCGAGCTCGCGATAGGCGCGCGCCACGGTGTTCAGGTTCACGCCCAAATCCTGCGCGAGCTGGCGCACCGTGGGGAGCGAATCGCCCTTGCGAAGCGCGGCCCGGTTAATGAGCTCCTTGATCGATGCCATGAGCTGCTCGTAGATGGGCGTCTGATCGTGCAAGTCCAAGGCTATTAGCATGTTATGCTCCCATATCTTTTTGTATGAATGTCTTAAAGATTTTATACTACTGCAATCTATAGTGTCAAGGATAAAAAAAAGAAAAAATAGAGATGATCGGGTTTCCGGCCACACACGTGGAGCGGAAGCCGCTCTACATGTTCCTTGCCCTGTTGCCGGACAAGATGGCCGTGACAGCGAATGCGGCCACGGCTCGGGCTTTCGCCCGGCACGGGGATCTGCCGCGCGAGGTATAGGTGTAGCGCTGCTTCACGCCCTCCACCGTGCCCGGCGCGGGCTCGGGCAATCTCGATCTGGACAAACTTTACGTGACTCCGTTCCTGGATCAAAACTTGTCGTTCACAACTGGCGCGGCCACGCCCGCGACCTACTATTACACCCAGGACGGCCTGGGGAGCGTCCGTACGGTGTCGAACAGCAGCGGCACTGTCGTCGATAAATACGATTATCTTGCGTTCGGTTCGCCTTTCGGCGGGAACCCCTCCACCGCATCGAACGCGCCCGGCACTTCCGTCTCCGTCAGTCAG
>JAZDLH010000007.1:0-6846 GCA_043802275.1 Planctomycetota bacterium | reverse complement strand
GCCGTGCATGCACTACCTCCGGGAGGCGATGCGGGCCGAGGCCGCGACGTGAGCGCTGCCGACTACCCGTTCGAACGGTCCGTGCCCCTCGCCTCGCTCTTCACGCTCCGGAGGGGATCGGCGCAGAAAGGGAGAAAAGGGGAGGCCGGAACGCGCGGGTTCCTGCTCACGCGAGTGTAAATTCTTTTGTCTGCGGGAAGACCATGGGACGCATCCTCGACGCAGGGTATGCCTTGACGCTCCTGCCGCATTACCTCTACCACCGGCTCGGAACCGGGAAGTACGGCCCTGCCGCGCCGGAGAAGCTCGGCCGCTTTCCGCCCGGCTCCCCCCCGGGGGAGGCTACCCTCTGGGTGCACGGGGTGAGCGTGGGCGAGGTCCTCGCCGCGCGGCCCCTCGTCCGGGCCTTCGAGGAGCGCTATCCCGGCCGGAGCTTCTCGGTCTCCACCACCACGGAGACCGGCCGGGCGGTCGCGCAGAAGCGCTTCGGCCCGGGCCGGGTCTTTTATTTCCCGCTCGACTTTTCGTGGATCGTGCGCCGCGCCTTCGACCGCGTCCGGCCCTCGCTCGTCCTTCTCATGGAGCTCGAGCTCTGGCCGCACTTCCTGGAGGAGGCCGCGCGACGAGCGGCGCCGGTGGTCGTGGCGAACGTCCGGATCTCCGCCCGCTCGGCCCGGCGCTTCCGGCGCCTCGGCCCTCTCGCGCGGCGGATGCTCGATCGCGTGGCGCTCTGGACCTCGCAGGACGAGACGAACGCCGCCCGCCTCCGGTCGCTCGGCGTGGAGGAGGAGCGGATCCGCGTGGTGGGGTCGCTCAAGTACGACGGCCTCGAGTTCTCCGAAGACCCGGAAGAGACCGCCCGGCTTCACGCCGCGCTCGGGGGAGGGCGGATCCTCCTCGCCGGGAGCACCCACCCCGGGGAGGAGGAGATCCTCCTGGCGGCCTTTGAAAAGCTCCGCGGAAGGCTCGGTTTTGCCCTGCGCCTCGTCCTCGTCCCCCGCCACCCGGAGCGGACGGACGCCATCGAGCGGCTCGTCCCGCCGGGGCTCAAGGCGCACCGCCGCAGCCGCGGCCCCGCGCCCTCGGGCGCGGACCTCGTGCTCGTGGACACGATCGGGGAGCTCGCGGGGATGTACGGCGCGGCCGAGGCGGTCGTGGTGGGCGGGAGCCTTGTCCCCGGGGTGGGCGGGCACAACATGCTCGAGCCCGCGGCCCTGGCCCGGCCCATTGTCTACGGCCCGTCCGTGTTCAACTTCGAGGAGCCGGCCGGGCGGCTGGAGCGCGCGCAGGGCGCGATCCGCCTGCCGGACTCAGGCCCGGGGACGCTCGCGTCAGCCCTGGAGGGGCTCTTGCGCTCGCCGGAGGCGGCGCGGGCCATGGGCGGCCGCGCGCGCGAGGCGGCCCGCGCCATGCAGGGCGCAGCGGCGCGCACCCTGGACGCTCTCGGGCCGTTCCTCGCCCAGGCGCGGGCCTGATCCGTTCCGGACCGGGCGGGGCCCGCCCCCGGCCCGGCCTTCGATTCCCCCGGTCAGAGGATGTATTTCGAGAGGTCCTCGTCCTTGACGAGGTCGGCAAGACGCTCCTCGACGAGCGCCCGGTCGATCGTGACGGTCTTTCCGCGCATCTCGGGCGCGTGGAAGGAGATCTCCTCCATGAGCTTCTCCATGACCGTGTAGAGCCGCCGGGCGCCGATGTCCTGCGTGCCGCGGTTCACGGTCTCGGCGAGCGTGGCCAGGGCATCGAGCGCGTCGGGCCGGAAATCCACGGCCACGCCCTCGGTCTCGAGAAGCGCCTTGACCTGTAGGGTGAGGGCGTTTTTGGGATGGGTGAGGATGCGGACGAAGTCCGCGCGCGTCAGGGGCTTCAGGGTCACCCGGATGGGGAAGCGGCCCTGGAGCTCGGGGATAAGGTCGCTCGGGCTGCGGCCGTGGAAGGCGCCGGCCGCGATGAAGAGGATGTGCTCGGTGTGGACGAGCCCGAACTTGGTGTTCACGGTCGAGCCCTCCACGATGGGCAAAAGGTCCCGCTGCACGCCCTCGCGGCTCACGTCCGGCCCCTCGGTGCGGCCGGAGCCCACGACCTTGTCGATCTCGTCGATGAAGACGATGCCCGACTGCTCGGCGCGCTCGACGCCCCGGCGCGCGGCCGCCTCGCTGTCGATCAGCTTCTCGGCCTCCTCCTCGGCGAGGATGCGCCGCGCGTCGGAGACCCGCATCTGCCGCGCGCGGTGCCGGGGCGGGAGCATCTTTTCGAGCATCTCCTGGATCTCGATGCCCATCTCCTCGCTCCCGGCGAGGCCGAAGATGCCGGCGGTCGGGTGGGCCTGGCGCACGGCGAACTCGACCGTCCGCTCGTCGAGCGCGCCCGAGGCGAGCTTCTGGCGAATCTTCTCTCTCGCGCGCGCGCGCCTCGCGGCCCACTCCTCCGCGGTCTTCTCCCCGCCGGGCGGGGACGCGGGCGCGGGGAGGAGGAGGTCGAGGAGCCGATCCTCCGCGTGCCGCTCGGCCTCGGCCATGACGCGCTCGGTCTCGGCGGCCTGGACCTGGCCGACGGAGAGCTTCACGAGGTCGCGGATCATGCTCTCCACGTCGCGGCCCTGGTAGCCGACCTCGGTGTACTTGCTCGCCTCGACCTTGACGAAGGGCGCGTCGATCATGGCCGCGAGGCGGCGGGCGATCTCGGTCTTGCCCACGCCGGTGGGGCCGATCATGACGATGTTCCTGGGCGTCACCTCCGCGGCCGTCTCGGGGGGAAGCTGCTGCCTCCGCCAGCGGTTGCGGATCGCGATCGCCACGGCGCGCTTGGCCTCGTCCTGGCCGATCACGTACTGGTCGAGCGCGGCGACGATCTCGCGCGGGGTGAGCGCGTCCACGCGCACGGGGTCGCGCACGATTTCCATGAAGGGCCTCCCTTTCCTCCGCGGGAAGAGACGGCCTGGCGCACCTCCGCCGCAAGGGTCGCCGCCGGGGCGGGGACCTTGCCGGGCGGGGAGGTCAGATCTCCTCCACGAGGATTTCGCTGTTCGTGTAGATGCAGGTCCGGGCCGCGATGAGGAGCGCCTCGCGCACGACCGCGGCGGGCGCAAGGTCCGTGTGTTGCAAAAGCGCGCGCGCGGCCGCGGCGGCGTATCCCCCGCCCGAGCCGATGGCCAGCACCCCGTCGTCGGGCTCGATGACGTCGCCGTTGCCGCCCAAAAGGAGCGAGGTCTTCGCGTCCATCACGATCATCAGGCTCTCCAGCCGCCGGAGCACGCGGTCCGTGCGCCACTCCTTGGCGAGCTCGGTCGAGGCGCGCTGGAGGTTGCCGTTCGCCTCGGCGAGGCGCTTTTCGAAGCGCTCGAGGAGCGCGAAGGCGTCGGCCGCGGAGCCGGCGAACCCCACGAGCACCTTCCCGTCGGAGAGACGGCGGATCTTGCGCGCGGTGTGCTTCACGACCTCGTTTCCCAGCGTCACCTGCCCGTCCCCCCCGAGGGCGGCCCCGGACCCCTTGCGAACCGATAGGATGGTGGTTCCGCGTGCCTGCATGGCGGCTCCTCTCGAGTGCGCCGGACGGTTTCCCCGGCCTCCGGCGGCGCGCGACGCACACCCTCTTCCGGGAGGGTTTCGGACGCCGCCCAAACCGGACCCGTTCTCTTCCCATTCTCTCAAGGCGCGCGGGGGTGTCAAGCACTATTCGATTCTCCGGGCCCTCCGGCCGGGTTTCCCGTTGACCCGGGGAGTGTTTTCCCTTATGGATACGATTGCGCGTTCTGCGGCGACGGACGCCTTCTCTCTCCGCCGCGCGGCCGCCCGCTCGAGGGGAGAGCCGGGCGCCCGCCGGGAGGCGATCGCTCATGGGTTTCCGGTGCGGCATCGTGGGGCTTCCGAACGCGGGCAAGACCACGGTCTTCAACGCGATCACCACGGCCGGCGCGGCCGAGGAGAGCTTCCCCTTCAGCACGGTGGAGCCCAACCGCCAGGTTGTGGCCGTGCCCGATCCGCGCCTCGAGGCGCTCGCCCGGATCTACCCCTCGGAAAGAACCGTCCCCGCGCCCTTCGAGGTGGTCGACGTCGCCGGTCTGGTCAAAGGCTCGAGCCGGGGCGAGGGGCTCGGCAACCGGTTCCTCGGCGCCCTCAAGGACACCGACGCGCTTTTGCACGTGGTCCGCTGCTTCGAAGATCCGAACGTCCCCCATGCGCACGGAGCCGTCGACCCCGCGCGGGACGTGGAGGAGGTGAACCTCGAGCTCGTCTTCAAGGATATAGAGACCCTCGACAACAAGCGAAACCGTCTCGCCAAGAAGGCGATGGCCGACAGGGAGGTCCGGGCCGAGCTTGCGCACGTCGAGAAGGTGCGCGCCGGACTCGAACGGGGCATCCCCGCCCGCCGGCAGGGCCTCTCCGAGGCGGAGCGCGCCGCGGTCCGCGAATGCGCGCTCCTTACGCTCAAGCCCGTCCTTTACATCGCCAACGTAAAAGAATCGGAGCCGGAGGAGAGCTCCCTTCTCCGGGCCCTCCGGGGCGCGGCCGACGGGGAGGGCGCGAGCCTCGTCGTTCTCGCCAGCCGCGCCGAGGCCGAGATCGGCGAACTCGAACCCGGGGAGCGGGAGGAGTTCCTGAAGGCGTTGGGACTCAAGGAATCCTCGCTCACCCGCCTGATCCAGGCGGGCTACCGCCTCCTCGGGCTCATCACCATGTACACGGCGAATCCGCGGGAAGCCCGCGCCTGGACGCTTCCAAGGGGCACGCCCGCGCCCCAGGCCGCGGGCAAGATCCACACGGACATGGAAAGAGGCTTCATCCGGATGGAGGTGACGCCCATCGAGACGCTTCTTCGGCTGGGAAGCGAAGCCCGGGTCCGCGCCGCGGGCAAGATGCGGCTCGAGGGGAAGCACTACCTCGTCGAGGACAGCGACTTCGTGATCGTCCGGTTCAGCCGGTAAATATCCCCGGTCTTTCGGAATTGCACTGGCCGAGCTCCTCTTTTTATAGTATATTCGAGCAACCCGAGGTGATGCATGAAGTGCGATGCCTGCAACTATTCGTCCGGTGTTTTTCAATTCGCGTACCTGTACTTCTGCCCGCAGTGCGGGGCCAGGGCGCGGAAGGTGTCGTTGCGCCTCACGGCCGTCGACCGGGTCGCCTATGCCCTTTCGCCCCTTGTCTTTTTGGGGCCGTGGCTCTGGTTCCTGATCCGGCAGGAGCACACGCCCTTCTTTACCGTATCCCGGTACCTCACCGGCGTCGAGTTCGGCTTTTTCCTCCTCGTGGCCCTCATGCTCGTGCCGATTTACCAGTACCTCACGACGCCGGTCCAGCGGTTCCACCTCGTCCTCAGGCAGATCGTTACGCTCACGACCGTGCCCCGCACCCGGATTCGGTACGCCGGGCTCGACCTCTTTCTTCTCTTCGCCCTGGTTCTGTTCGCCGCGGCCGCGTGGTTTCTGTTGATCCGTGATCTTCCCTGGGAGTACGGGTACCCAAGGTGGCAGACCTCCATCATGACCTTCGGCTCGGCCGTGCTTTTGAGCTGGCAGATGTTCCTGGCCTGTTCCGTGATCTGGATGGGGCACAGCTCGTATACCGCGTGCAAGGAGTATCCCGATCTCTCGAGGGTCCGCCTCCGGCCCAATCCGCACGAGGACGAGGAGACCCCCGCGTTCGTGCCGGAGTGGACCGGGCCGGAAGCGCCGGGGGGACGGGCCGTTTCGGAGCCGCCTTCTTCTTCGTGACCGGGCGACCGGCGCAGGCGAGGGGCGGATTTCCCCCGAGCATTTTGACGAACGACTGTTTTGCCTGAAGAAAGGACCCCATGTCGCTCATGGAAGAGGCGCGCGCGGGCACGGCGACGGACCGGCTCCGCCAGGTCGCCGCGGCCGAGAAGGTGCCCGTGGAGTGGCTGCGCGAGGCGGTCGCGCGCGGGGCGGCGTGCCTTTTGTATTCCCGCGGGCACGCCTTGGAGAGGCCCTGCGCCGTCGGCGCGGGGCTGCGCGTCAAGGTCAACGCCAACCTCGGCACCTCGGCGGACCTCTGCCGGCCCGAGGCCGAGCTCGAGAAGCTCCGTGCGGCCCTGGAGACCGGCGCGGACGCGGTGATGGACCTCTCCACGGGCGGGGACCTCCGCGCCGTGCGCGGCGCCGTCCGGAGGCATTGCCCGGTCCCGCTCGGGAGCGTGCCGGTCTACGAGGCGGCCGCGCGGCTTCTCGGCGAGGGCCGGTCGCCCTGCGAGATGACCGGCGACGACATGCTCGATGCCGTGCGGCTACACGCCGAGGACGGGGTGGACTTCGTCACGGTCCATTCCGGGCTCACGCTCCGGGGGATCGAGCACCTGGAGGCCGAGCGGCGCCTCGCGGGGGTGGTCTCGCGCGGCGGATCGCTCCTCGCGCACTGGATGCGCTTCCACGAGCGGGAAAACCCCTATTACGAGCGGTTCGACGAGCTCTTGGAGATCGCGCGCGAGCGTGAGCTCACGCTCTCCCTCGGCGACGGGCTCCGGCCCGGGTGCCTGTCCGACGCGGGCGACCGGGCGCAGGTGGAGGAGCTCTACACCCTGGGCGCGCTCGTCCTCCGCGCGCGGGAGGCGGGCGTGCAGGCCATGGTGGAGGGGCCGGGCCACGTGCCCTTGGCGGACGTGGCCGCGCAGGTGCGCCTCGAGAAGGTCGCCTGCCACGACGCGCCCTTCTATGTCCTGGGGCCGCTCGTCACGGACGTGGCGCCGGGCTACGACCACATCGCCGGCGCGATCGGCGGGGCCGTGGCGGCCGCGGCCGGGGCGGGCGTCCGCTGCTACGTCACCCCCGCCGCGCCCCTGCGCCGGCCCCCCCCGCCGGGCGGGCGGGGCGGGGGGTTCGGGAGCCGCAACGCC
>JAZDLH010000006.1:0-14037 GCA_043802275.1 Planctomycetota bacterium | reverse complement strand
CATCGCCGTGCGGAGCGTCACCACCGAGCTCGAGATCAAGGACGGCGAGCTCATCGCCATCGGCGGCCTCTTGCGGACCGAGGAGACCGCCGGCAGGAAGCGCGTGCCCGGGCTCGGCTCGATTCCCGGCATCGGCGGGCTCTTCCGCGCGAATGCCAACGAGGTCATCAAGACGCAGCTCATGATCTTTCTTACGATCCACATCCTCCAGGAGAGCGAGCCCAACCACGTGACCATCCCCGCGTCGGCCGCCACGCCGCATGCCGAGGTGGAGGAAGAGGCCGGCTGGCTGGAGTACGACAACGCCCAGGGCCACTTCTGGGGGCGGCTACGCTCCGAGGAGCAGCGGAACGCCGAGGCCCAACCCCTGCGTCCCCGGTGGGTCCTCCCCGAACCGGAGCCCGTGGAGGAAGGGCGGGCCGAAGCGGCGGATGCCGCTCTCGCGGAGATGCTTCCCGATAACACGGAAGCGCCCGCTCCGCCGCGGACCGCGCCGCCGGAGAAGATGGGCATCGAATCCGCAACGCCTTGAGGCCGGGCACGGTTTCCCCTCCCCCGGCAACAGACGCGCCCCCGGGGAAAGCGGGGGCGCTTTTGCCGCGGCCGAGCCGGGAGCGTCCGGCCGGATCAGTTGTCGAAAAAATCGATGTAATCGATCCAGGCCCCCTCGCTCCACCGCTCCGTCGCCGGCACGGTAAGATAGAGAAGGACCACCGAGTATCGCCCGAACTCCTCCCCCAGGTCGATCTTGAGGTCCTCCCAGGCGTCCGGCCCGATCGTTTGGGAAAGAAGCGCCTTCCGTTCCACGAGGACCTCCAGTTGAAAGGGAACCTCCTCGGCCTTGACGCCGATGCGCAGGAACCGTCCCTTTCCCGGGTTGTGCACGATCACCCGGGTGGGGTGCGAAGGGCCGGTGCGAACGCCGCTGTCTTTGGATTTCGGCTCCGGGGCGCGCGCGCTCGAGCTCCCGCTCCGCGCGATCTCGTAGAGCACGCCCTTGCGGCCGTCCACCTCGGCCATGTATTTCAAGCCCGACCAGTGGAGGAGCCCCTGCCGGTTGTGGATCCAGCTCTTGGGCCGATCCTTGCGTCCTCCCACGAGCCTCCAGCAGGAGAGGTATCCCAGGCCGAAGAGGTCCCCTTCCACCTCGGTCATCCAGGTGTCCTTCACCTCCGCGGGCGAGGTGAAGACCTTGCCCGCGGCCGAGACCCTATGGGCCGCCTTGGCCTGGTCGAAGAACCGGTTCTCCGAGCGCAGCCGCTCCTCGACGATCCTCCGTTGCGTCTTGAGGCGGGCGGCCATGGTGGGCGGGCCCGTGTTGAGGACGCGGAGGAAGAGGGTGTTGTACACCGCGGCGGAATTCCCCTCCCCCGTCGCCCGCAAGGACGCGGCCAGAAGATACAGCGCCTCGGGCTGGAGTATGCTGTCCCAGAGGAGGCGATAGGCCGAATCGATCGCCTCGGAATACTTCTCCTGTTCGTAGAGAAACCGCACGGCATCCAGGCCCCTAAGCACCGTGGTGACGACCTTCGGGGTGAGAGGCGCCTGAATCCGTTTCGGCTCCTCGGGATAGACCAGTTGGATCCGGCTCGATCCCTGCTGATAGACTGCGGCCGCCTGCGCGCGAGGAGCCGGGGCGAGGAGAAGAGCGAAGACGAGAAGCGCGCCCGTGCGATTCATGCCGCTCTCCCTAAGGGCCTGTTGGGGAAACCCCGCGATAAAGGGCCCGGCAGCGTACGGTAACCGCCGCGGATCCGGCCGGGTGCCCCTTGAGAGTTTCATACCTCGGCCGGGCCCTTCTGTCAACCGCGCGCGTAGCGGAAGGCTTGGAAAATTACAAAGGCAATGCCGACGGATGTGGACGATAGAGGACCCGGGGGAGCGTATCGTTTCCAAGAATCGATCAGGGTAGAGACGCATGCAACCCCATCTCCTCGAGGGCGGAGAAAACGAGGCCCGCCTGGGCCGCCCAAGTTTCGTGTCGCACGCGCGAGCGGAGGCGCGCCGCGTCGCAAGGCTCCTCGAGGGCGGCGCGAACGGCCCGGGCAAAGGCCTCCGCGTCCTCGGCCACGCGCACCAGGCCTTCGTAGCGCCGGAGCTCGTGGAAGGGGGTGCTCACCACCGGCCGGCCGGCGGCGAGGTATTCCTTGAGCTTGACGGGGTTGCAGGACCGGATCCACTCGCTCTTTTGCCACGGCATGATGAGCGCGTCGCAGGCGGCCATGTAGCCGGGCACCTCGTCGAGCTCCTTCCGGCCCAGGAAGTGCACGTTCGGAAGGGAGCACCAATCCCGCGGAAGCGAGACCGCCCCCACCATGACAAAGGAGCAGTCCGGCATGCGCCGGGCCGCCTCGCGGAACAGATCCGGGTCGAAGGTCTGCGCGTCCATTCCGCCCACGAAGCCGATGCGCGGCCGCGGGAGGGGCTTGACGTCCGCGGGCTCCCAAGGCGAATCTCCCGCCGCGGCAAAGGTCTCGAAGTCCACGCCGTGGTCCGCGTAAAGCGCCCGGCGGCATTCGGCCCCCTCCTCCTCGCGGAGGAGCGAGGCGCAGAAGAGGGTGAGGTCGGCCGCCTCCTTGGCGCGGCGGTCGAGCGCGCGGATCGCCTCCCGGTCCACGCCGGGGAAGAGCTCGTAGCGGTCGGTCCGCTGGTACACGAGCGCCGCGTGCGGGATATGGGGCACCGTCTCCACGGCGGGCGGACAGGCGATCCAGAGGAGCGGCCGTCGGATGCCGAGGCGTCGGGCGGCGCGCCGGACCTGCCGGGCGAGAAAACGTTTCCCCCAGGGCGTGGCTCGCAGGGCCGGCGCGGTGAGGGGGCTTATCACGGCGAATCCCGGCCGGACGCGTACGAGCCCCCGCGCCACGCTGTGGAGCTTGCGCCCGACCCGGCGAAAGAACATGCCCCCCTCCGACAAAGGCGGCATGCGCATGCCGATGGAGTTTACGTAGAGCACGGGCACGCGCAGGGAAAACTCTCCCATCATCCGCAGGTCGTAATGCCCGCGGTTGTGGTACCACCAGTCCACCCCGCCGAAGCAGATCGCGCCGTCGAAGGAAGCCGGGCCCGGCGGGGAGCCGGCGCCCCGCTGGAGGAAGCGCCGCATCGCCTGGAGGAGCTCTGGCGACGCCTCCCGGCCGATCGGCCGCGGCGTCGGCATCTCTTCTATCCGATCGAGCGCATCGAGAAGCTCCGCCTCGCTTAAGGCCGCCTGGAGGGCGCCTCGCTCGCTCCAGGCCCGGGCCGTGGCGGTCTGGTGGTCGCTGCGCGTCTCCCGCTGGGACGCAAGGCGGGGGAAGACGAGGAGGGGCTTGGAGAGCTCGAGCGCGCTCAGGATCGTGCCCATGCCCGCGTGGGATACGATCGCGTCCGCGGCCATCGCATGCTCCCGGAACGCCTCGGGCGTGAGAAAGTCCGCCCACCGGATGTGCCGCGGCCGGTAGCCTGCCCGGCCGATCTGGGCGAAAACGTCCGTCCGGCCCCGCCGTCCGGCCCACTCGTCCACCAGGCGGATGAGGCGGTCGAACGGCATCTGGGCGCCCACGGTCACGAAGATCATGCTACCGAGCCCTCGTAGCGCGGCCCTTCCGGCCGGGCGAGCCCGGGCCACTGCGTGAGGTACAGGTCCGCCCAGGGACGCGCGCGCCGTCCCGCGTCCGATAAAGACTCCACGTTCGCAAGGCTGTCGATCCACACGGTCCGCGCGCCGAGGAGCTTGCCCAGGACAAGCGCGACGAGCCCCGGCGCCGCGCCCGTGGAAACCACCACGTCCGGCCTCTCGCGGAGGAGAATCCGAAAAACCGCCCAGGCAAGCCGCAAGAGCCTTGCCCTCTCCCAGCGCGTGGCGTCCGGCACGGCGTAATACCTCGCGCCGGGCACCTCCGAGGCCTGGTCGCTCGACACGCTCGCATAGACCGTGCGATGGCCCGCA
Source organism: Planctomycetota bacterium (assembly GCA_043802275.1). Lineage (GTDB taxonomy): Bacteria > Planctomycetota > SZUA-567 > SZUA-567 > JAFGNG01 > JAZDLH01. The sequence continues at coordinate 10,106 of JAZDLH010000006.1, read as the reverse complement.
AACGCGGCCCGCAGGCGCAAAAGCTGCGCCCAGTGCCCCCCGCCCGAGGCGATGGCGAGAATGCCGCCCCGCGTGGCGCGCTTCCGGGGCCGCGGCCGGACGGCATCCTTTTCGGATGGAGGCAGCCCTCCCCTAAGGGCCGCCCCCCACTCCCCCCGACGCCTCCAGACCGATCGCCAGGTGTCGTAGGACTCCGCGCGCGAAGGTTTAATGAGCGACAGGGCCCGCCAGGCGGCTGTGCGGCTTAACGCCCAGAGGTCGAGCATGAACCCTCCCCAGGCCCGCGCGGCCGGGGGCCAGTGCCTGGCAAAGAGCCGCGCCTTGGCCGAGAAGAGGCGCACCAGCTTGTCCGCCCGTACCCGCTCCGAGGCCCCGCCGTGATGGATCACCCGCGCCTCGGGGCAAAGGAGCGCGGCATGGCCCTGGTTTCGCCCGCGGAGGCAGAGGTCCGCGTCCTCGCCGTATAGGAAGAACCCCTCGTCGAACCCGTTGAGCGCCTCCCAGACTGCCCGACGGACGAGGAGAAAACAGCCGGAGACGATGTCCACCCTCCGCACGGAGTCGCGCTTCCAGCCGCCCAGCGATTCCGGGTCGAAGAGGGCGTTTCCGCGGAAAAGGGAGGCGAGCCCCGTGCCCAGGCAGAAGAGGCTCCACGGCGTGGGCCGACCCCAGCAGGAGGCGGGGTTCAGCCTTCCGTCGGGAAAACGGGTCTGTCCGCCGAAGAGCGCGGCCTCGGGGTGCGCCTCGGCGAAGCGGACGAGGCGCTCGACGGCGCGGTCGGTCACGGCTGCGTCGGGGTTGAGAAGGCAGAGGTATCGGCCGGCGGCCTGTTGGGCGGCGAGGTTGTTGGCCGCGGCAAAGCCCCGGTTCTCCGAAAGCGCGAGGAGCCGCGCCTCGGGAAAGGCCAAGCGGACGGCCTCGGCCGAGCCGTCGGTCGAGGCATTGTCCGCCACGACGACCTCGAACCCGATCCCGCGCGTCTCGGCGTAGATCGAGCGCAGGCACTCGAGCGTGAGCGGCCGCGTGTTGTAGCTCACCACCAGGATGGAGACGTCCGGAGCGGTCATTTTCAGTCGCCCTCCGACGGTTTTCCCCACGCGACAAAGCCGGGAAGGACGGAACTCCCCTCCTGCCAGGGGCCGGCGGTCTCCTGCGGGATGAGGGAAACGCCCCCCCCTCCGGGGAGATATTCCGCGTCTGGCCCGGGGTCAAGGCTCGCGATGACCGCGAGGGTCAGGTACCAGACCACGATGATCTGCCCGAAATAGGAGACCGCGATGAAGTTCATGCAGTGCACGAAGAGCGCCACGCCCAGCGCCCAGGAAAAGACCGGGGCCGGCCGGTCCTGGGAGGTCCGTCGCCACATCCGCCCCGCGCCCCGGAAGGCGAGGCCCACGAGCAAGAGAAATAGAAGGAGCGTGACGAGGCCTCCGCGCACCCCTTCCAGCACGTACTGGTTGGTGACGTCCTGCAGGCCCTGGCCCCAGTGGGCGGTGGAGCGCGTGCCCCAGAGCCACCACTCCCCCACGCGCCGGACGGCCTGTTCGATCAGGAAGTACCGCTGCCAGCCGGTGGATCCCTTGGCGAGGCTGATCCGGGCGAGGAGATGCCAGACGGGCTTGGCCATAAGGAGGTGCAAAAAGAGGAGTCCCCCGAAGGCGCCGAGCAGGATCCTCCGCAGATGCCGCCGGAAGGGAAACATCGCGCCGCCCGCCAGGCCGAGGATCACGGCCAGGACCGGCGTGGTGCTTGCGCAAGCGATCACGATGACCGAGGAGGTGAAAAGCCCCCCCACGGCCCAGAGCTTCGACCGCGTCCCTTCCCACCATCCCGCCGCGAAGAGCGGCATGAGGCTCGCCCAGAAGCAGCCCGCGAGGATGGGATGCGCGAAGGCGCCCTGGCAGCGTAGGCGGCCGAAGCGCTCCATCGTGATCGCCGGCACGCCGCCGAAGACGGAGAAGACATTCCGGCCGGTGCGGCTTTCGACCAAAAAGGCGGCAGCCACCGGGAGGCTTAAAAGTATGATGCCCTTGAGAAGCCGCTCCACGTCCCGGCGGGAGGCGACGAGGTGGCGGAAGAGAAAGTACATGCCGAGCGCATCGAAGGCGAAGCCCAGCCGATTCACGAGAGCCGAGGCCGTGCCCCAGAGAAGGGTATGGGCCAGGGTGCCGGTCGCGGCCCAGAGGACGAGGACCGTGTCCATCGGCTTCCATGCGATCGGCACGTGGTCGCTCCGGAAGAGGAGTCTCAGCCATCCGAAGAGCACCATCACCCGCAGGAGGGTGAAGTCGAGCGTGAAGACCACGATCCGCTGCGCGGGCGCGATGAAGCAGGCCATGACGAACAGGGGCAGGATCGCATGGCGCCGCGGCAATAGAAGCGTGGCCAGCCCCAGCACGAGCACGGCCAAAAATCCCAGCGGGTGGAGCGTGGTCCGGCCGGCCCACGCCTCGAACGCATGCGGAGTTTCATCCATGAAACCGGCCTCGCGGCTGTGCGTCCCCTGCGCCGGGCAGGGAACGCGCCCATGTTTTTTTCACGCGGCCGAGCCGCGCCGCGCAAGGAGTTCGTCCCAAAAGGCCGCCATCTCCACGGCCAGGCGCCTGCGCTCGAAGCGCTTAAGCCCCGGCGCGGGAGCGGAAGCGGAAGAGGCGAATGCCCCCGCTTCGGCGCGGGCCACGAGCTCCGCCATCGCCCGGGCGATGGCGCTCGCGTCGCACGGATCGGCCGCCACCCCGCGGCCGGACTCGAGCACGAGGTCCTTTGCGTCCCCCTCGGGCAGGCAGGCGAGGATGGGCTTGCCCGCGGCGAGGTATTCGTAGAGCTTCCCCGGCACTATGAGGCTCCGCCCGCCCTCCGGAAGGCCGTGGAGCGGCAGGAAGAGCGCGTCCGCACGCTTTAGCCGGCCCACGGCCTCGGCATGGGAAAGGTACCCCGTGAACAGGACCCGGTCCCCCACGCCCGACTCCTCGACCGCGCGGCGGCTGTCCTTGTCCGCCGGGCCCACGAAGACGACGCGAAGCCGCTCGGCAAGGCCTTCCCTTGCCTCGCGCAGGAGCCGCACGGCCCGCAGAAGATGGAGCGGGGTCCGGCCCGAGGTGTCGATCCGCTCGGGCCGGTAATGGCGCCACTTGCGCAACCGTCCCAAAAATCCCTCGTAGAGGTAGAGCGTCCGGGTGTGAAGCGACCCCGCGTGCACGAGCTCGAACGAGCCCTCTTCCTTGGGAAGTGTCGGGGGCGGGGCGGCCCCCTCGGCAAAGTCTTCGCCGTCGAACCCGTTGGGGATGACCCGGAGGCGGTCCTGGGCGAGAAGCGGCACGGCCTTCAGCAGGGCCCGGCCGGCCTCGGGCGTGTTGGCGACCACCCCGTCGGCCGCGGAGAGGGTCTCCACCATGGCGCGGCGATCCTCCCGCCAGCGGCGGCGCGAGCCGTAGAGCCGCCAGCCGTCCAGCGCCCAGGGATCGCGCAGGTCGTAGACAACGCGCGCGCCCCCGGCCTGGAGCCGCCGTCCGATCCAGGAGAGGTCGAAGGGCGACAGGGTGATGCACACGAGGTCCGCCCCTTCTTGGCGAAGAAGGCGAAGGACCTCCTCCAGGGCGGGCTCGAGCCATTCGTGGCCCGTGTCCAGGTTGGGAACGGCCCGGGCCCAGCCGCGCGGGCGCTCCATCGGCGCGGGCCGGAGGATCCGGGCCCCCCCGATCTCGCCGAGGAGCGTCGCGTCCTCGGGCTCCCACGCGCCGCGCGTCTTCTGCGCGGGCCGCGTGACCACCCACGCCTCCCATCCGGCCTGCCCGAGATACTTGCAGAGCTTGGCGCTCCGCTGCGTGCCGGGTCCGCCGTCGGGCGGAAAGTAGTAGGAGACGAGCACCGCGCGCCTCATGGCGGATCCGCCTTGACCCAGGCCCGCCGCGCCCGGTCGTAGCGTTTCACCACGCGCGCGGGCGCGCCCAGTGCGAGCGAAAGCGGCGGCACGTCGCGCGTCACGACGCTGCCCGCGCCCACGACGCTCCGCTCGCCGATCGTCACGCCCTTCAGAACCATCGCCGCCTCGCCCAGCCACGCGTAATCGCCGATCGAGACGGGGGCCGCCGTCACCCGGCGGTTCGACACGGGCGGGTCGTCCGGATCGGAAAAGTCGTGGTCGTGGTCGGTGATGTACACCCGGCCGGCCAAAAGCGCCCCCCGGCCGATCGTGACCGACCGCACGGCGCCGATGTGGACGTCGGGATGGATCTTCGCGCCGTCGCCGATCCGGAGCACCACGCCCCCGTCCGGGTCCCCCAGCGCCTCGATCCGCGCCCCGCGATGGATCTCCACTCTTCCCCCCACGGCGATCGACCGGAAGCCCACCACGTGCGCGGGCCGGTCGATGGAAGAGCCGGGGCCGAAGGAGGCGAGGCGCCTGCGCCAGTAGACCGCGCGCAGGGCGCGGCACGCCCGGCCCAAGAGGCGCGCGAGGAGCGGACGCCGGAGCCGGGCGAGGCAGAGCGTCTCTGCGGCCGGGAAGCTGGAAATCCGGTTGTCGCGTGCGTCGTCACCCATGGCCGTTCGAGCCTCCTGCAACAGGCGTGGTTGGTCTCCGGAGGTTTTCCTGCCGGTCCCGGTGCCGGATCCAGAGCGCCGCGGCCGTGCAGACAAGGGCCCCGGCGGCGCCCAGCGCGCCGATCCGCCATCCGCCGGAGAAGACGCGGAGCGCGTCGAGGCCCGCGAGGAGGAGGACGGTCGCCCCGGCCGCGCCCAAGCCCGGCAAAAGCGCCAGGCCGATCGCCCTCCAGCGCACCTCCACGATCCGGCGCGCGAGGCGAAGCGACGAGACGAGAGAGACGAAAAGCCCGGCCAAAAGCGCGCTCGCAAGGCCGATCCCCCCGAACGAGAGGGTCCACCAGATCCCCGCGCCGTAGACGAGGACCGTCCGGATAAGCTGCGCCTGCCGGTCGTAGGAGGGAAGGCCCGTGCCCCAGAAGAGGGGCCCGGTGACCGCGAGGAGGCTTCGGAGCGCGCCCCCCGCGGCGAGAAGCGCGAAGAGGCCGCGCTCGCCCGCAAATCCCTGGCCGAAGACAGCCGCCGGGAGGTCCGCGTCGAGCCACGCGAGCGTGGCCGCGAGCGGCAGCGCGAGGAGCGCGATCGCCCAGAGCGCCTTGAGCCACAGGCGGCAGAGGCGGGGCCGGTCGTCCTGGAGCGCGCTGTAGGCGGGCATGGCGACCGTGCCGGCCGCCTGGAGCGAGAGGTCGGAAGGGACGCTGCCCAGGCGCTGGTTCTGGAGGAAGACCCCCAGGGCCGCGGCGCCGCCGAGCTTGCCCAAGAGTATCGCCGGCGCCTGGGCGACGAGCGCGAGGAGCACCGGCGTCCCGGCCGCGCGCATCCAGTAGGCCCGCATCTCCCTCCAAGAGGCCAAGTCGAAGCGAAGGGCCGGCCGGAAGGGCGCCATCGCGTGCGAGCCCGCCGTGAGCGCCGCGACGGTCAATATCTGCCCCGCGACCAGGGCCCAGGCGTTCCGGAGAAGGACCCCGAGCGCCACGGTCAGGCCCACGCCGACCGCGGTCGCCGCGAGCCTATAGAGGCACCAGCGGCGGAAGCGCATGTCCTTCACGAGCACCATGGCCCGGGGACTTGCCAGGCCCGCCACGAGGGGCTGCAGGGCGATCGCCAGGAAAAGGCCGCGCGCCTCCGGGCGGTTGAAATATCCCGCGAAGAGCGGCGCGAGCGCGGCGAGCACCGCGGCGAGGAGTCCGCCGCGCGCGGCCGAGGCCCAGAAGAGGGTGTTGTGGAAATCCGGATCGCGGCCGCGGGCGCTCTGCACCAGTACCTGCTCCCCGGCGAGGAAGGTGACCGCGTCGGCCGTGGCCAGGGCCGCCGTCACGAGGCCCGCCAGGCCGAAATCCTCAGGGAGGAGCACCCGCGCGAGCGCCACGTTCACCGCGAAGCGGAGGAGCCTCTCCCCCCCGCGTCCGATGGCCTGCCAGGCCAGCCCCTGCAGCGTGCGCCCCCGAAGGGACCGTGTGATGCGGTTTAAGAAGGCCATGCGCGCCCGGTTCCTTTTTCTGAGATTTCTTGCCCAACCCGGGCGGCCCCCCCTGCGGCCTGGCCAGCGATCGAGGCCGCCTCTTCGGGGGAAGAGGGCGCCGAGGTGCTCCCCGCGCTCGTTCCCCTGCGCCGGCCGCCGCGCGGGAAGCGGGCTCCGTGGCGGACGGTCAAGGCAGGGCGGTCCCCTCTTCCGCCGGGCGGGTGCGGCGATAGGTCACGCCCGGGACCTCCGCCGGGACGGGCGCCGGGTCCGGGGCGAAGACGGTGTCCTCCACCACGACGTTCGCGGCCGTGAAGCCCTGGTCGACCCGCCAGGCGGCCGGACCCGTGAAGGAGCAGTCCTTCACGAGCAGGTGGTCGACCGGGCCGCCGAACTGGAAGACCTTGAAGGGCGATCGCAAGGTCTGGTTGTCGATGCGGCAGTTCACGAGCGCCACGTCCTGGAGGGAAACAAGCGCCCCGGCAAAGATCCCCTGCGCCTCGATCATCCGCGTGGCCTCGAGGCCGTACACGATGAGGTTTTCCCGGCGACCGTAGAATTGCACCACGTCGGGGTGGAAGTCCGTCCCGGTCCTGTCGATCCCCGTGGCGCGGCAGTTCACCACGAGCCCGGAGTCGGAAAAGGCGTCGGAGCCGATCCCGGAGACGAGGACGTTGCGCTGGAGGTCGGCCTTGAGCCCGTCGCTCGCCCCGGAGAGAACGCAGTCGGTCACGTAGACCTCGGACCAGCCGCTCGTCCACTGGTAGGCCGCGGTGCGGCCGGGTCCGTCGATGGCGCACCGGTCGAGCCACAAGGCGTCCTCGAGCGGCTCGTTGGAGGAAAACAGGGGCGCCCCTCCCTTCGGCGCCACGTGCACCCCGACCACCCGCACGCGGGCGGTCCGCAGGCCGTCGCTGTTCCCCGGCGCCGCGAGACGGATGTCCTTGGGCTCGACCCCCCGCTCGGGCGCGATCGTAAGCCACCGGTCGCGCGTGACGGCCTCGAGCGCCGTCGCGTAGGTCCCAAAGACGTGTTCGCCCTTTCCCAGCCGGAGAATCCCGCCGTCCGCCGAGCCGGCGGCTTCCTGGACTGCGTGGGCGGCCCGCATCAGGGTCGCGAAGGGGCGCCCGAAGCTCCCGTCGCCGCGCTCGTCGCTCCCGGTGAGGGAGACGTGCCGTTCGAGCTCGAGGAGCGAGCCGTGCGCATTGGCGTTGAGCCGAAGGGGGGGAAGCGCGCGCGGCCGCCCGGCGCGGGGATAGGCCACGGCGCGGACCTCGAAGGGACCGTCGGGAAGGTCCCCGGCCCGGAGAAGCGCCCAGTACTCCCGCACGCGGGTGCGCTCGTGATGGCTGGACTCGCGCACCGCGGTCCACGGCCCTCCCTCCAGTGAGAACTCCACGCGGTCGATCCCCTCCGCGTGAAACGCGACCGCGCCGATCGTGAAAACGAGATCGAAGGTTTGGAAGGGCACCACGTCCCATCGCGCCATGGCCGTGGGCCCGGGGGCGGGCCCCTGCGGGAGAGGCGGCTCCGCCGCCGCAACGGGGAAGCCCGTGCCCGGCCGCAGGATCGCCCCGCCCGAGGCTGCGCTCCCCGCCTGCGAGCCCGGCAACGCGGCCGCTTCCATGCGGGAGGCCCTCCGGATCTCTGCCAGTGCAGCGCTCAGGATCTCCAGGTCGGTCTGGTCGAACGCGCCGTTCCGGTCGAGATCGGACAGAAAGGCGAAGTCCGCCTCGGCGAGGCCGAGATGGTTGCGCAAATATGAGGCCCGGCCGATGAAGGCCTCGACCGAGGCCGTTTCATCCTCCGGCGAGAGCGTCCCGTCGAGGTTGAAGTCCCCCCGGATGGGGCGCGACCGCGCGGAGGAGGCGGGGCCCTTTTCGCCGGCGGCCGGCGCCCCGGATTCCCCGGGAGGAGGGCCGTAGGGCGTGTCGGCGAAACGCTCGGCAACCCCGCCGCGATCGAAAAGGAGAAGGATTCCCACGGCGCCCGCGGCGAGGAGGACGGCGAGAACGACGAGGGTGCGATCGATTCTTGGCATGGCGCGACTCCCAACCGCTCGACCAGCGGCGAATCAGGGCCTCCGTCCCCAGAAGAGCCGGTAGAGGAGTCCGGACCGGGGGAGTTTCCTGCCGCTCTCGTATTCCTTCAAGAGCTCGGAGAAGTAACCCCCCTGCAGGTGCACGCGGACGCGGTTGACGATCACGCCGAGGACCGAGCCGGTGTTCTTCTTCAGGGTCCCGGCGGCGCGCTTAACCTCGCCGAAGGTGATACTCTCCGCCTCGACCACGAGAAGGGTCACGCCCACGACCCCGCTCAGGATCTCGGCGTCGGCGGACAGGAGCATGGGGGGCGCGTCCAGAAGGAAGAGGTCGTACCGGTACTGGAGGGAGTCGAGCGCGGCCGGGATCTTTTCGGCGCGGCTGATGTGGCGGTCCGGACTCGTCTCGCAGAGAGGGATCCGGTCGGGCAGGCGCCCGTCGCCCGGCACGATCGTTTCCTCCGCCCTGGCCTTTCCGGCGAGGACGGCACTCAAGCCCGGCCGGCCGGGATCCTCCGGCGCGTAGCGCGGGTCCGGCCGGAAGGCGTTGACCTCGACCGCCACGGTCCGCACGCCGATGCCGGAGAGGGTCTGCGCGAGTTCGAGCGCGAGCTCGCTCGTGCCGCCGCCGGCCTTGGGGGAGGTGAGGACGAAGCGCCGGTGCCCCTCGAGGGTCCGCTGCCGGTTGAGGAGCAGCGCGAGGCGCCTGAGCTGGTCGGCGGCGAAGGCCTCGGTCGCCCGGTCGCGCCGCTCCAGTACCCAGCCGAGGGGCGGGAAGCGGAGGGCGTGCATGGCGTCGAGGGGCGTGAGTACCCGCGGATCGAAGTAATCCACGGCCGTGGGCCCGGCGACGGAGAGGAGAAGCGCGGCGGCGACGAAGAGGATGAGTATTTTCACGAGCTTGGTCATCTCCGGAAGCGCCGGAGCCCGGGCCGGGGAGGAGACGCGGGCGATGCCGGGCGCGTCCTTTTCGAAGGCGAAGGTGTCGAGCCGGTTCTGGATGGCGCCCAGTTGCTCCCGGGTGCGGTCGATCTCCGAGCGCAGGCTGACGGCCTGCTCGTAGAGGGCGGCGAAGCGGAGGTTTTCCTCCTTCTGGGCGTCGTATTCCTGCTGAAGGAGGTCCTCGTTCTCGCGGGCCTTGAGGAACGAGGTCTGGATGGCGTCCCATTCGAGGATCACGTCGTCCTCGATCTTTCGCACGTAGCGCTGGGTGAGACGGCGCTCCTCTTCCTTCGCGTGGCTCTCGATCTCCGAGATCTCCTGCTCGGCCGCCCGCCGCCGGCTGCTGTCCGGCGGGAGTCCGGCGATCTCCGCCTTGCGCTGGATGAGGACCGCGTTCGTGAGGCGCCGGATCTCGCGGTGGCCGGGGTCCTGGTCGATCAGGTCCTGCAGGCCCGTGCGCATCTTCATCCGGACCTTGTCCCGGTCCCGGCCCGCGAAGGCGGCGAGCGCGGCCTCCGCCTCGATGCGCCGGCGGCGGGCCATGCCGAGCGCGGTCTTGGTGCCGACGATCGACCGGTCGTAGGGATTTTCGAACCGGTCCTGGTCGAAACGCACCACCCCCAGGCTCTGCGCGATCTGCGCCTTGCGCGCGAGGAGGCCGCTTAACGCCTCGCGAAGGATCCCCTGCTGGGTCTGGAGCGTCCGGACGCGCTCCTCCTCGGCGATGAATTTCTCCTGCTTGTTCACCCGGTGGAGATACGCCTGGACCACGGCGTTGACGACCTCCGCGATCCCCTGCGGCTCCTTGGAGGAGAGGCTCACCACGATCCGGTAGGTGTTGCGCACGTGCCGGACCTCGAGCGCGTCGGCGAGGCGGGCGGCGCTCGCCTCGTCGGCCTCGATGCCTTCGGGGCGCGCGGAAGCCTCCCGGAGCTTCTGCAGGGCCTCGCGGGCGATCTCGTAGCTCCGGAGGGTGAGCGCCTGGTTCTCGACGAAATTGAGGTAGCCGCCCTTGATCTCTAGCTCGCTGTCCTCGCCGAGAATGCCCACGTACCGGGGGAAGACCTCGATCACGGCCTCGGTGGTGTACGTGGTCCCGACGGCCCAGAGGACGCCGGC
>JAZDLH010000005.1:0-33663 GCA_043802275.1 Planctomycetota bacterium | reverse complement strand
GTACCCTCCGCCGGTCATCTCCTCGATGGCCGCTTCCTTGCTCCATCCCTGGACGACGATACGGTATATTGCGGTATAGGCGCCCGTGCGGTCGGAGCCGTGCAAGCAGTGGAGGAAGAAGGGGCCGTCCTTCCTGCGGCTGATGATCTTAAGGAAGCGAACCGTGTCCTCGGTCTTCGGCTCCATGGGCGTCATGGGGATCTCCTCGTAGCGGAGATTCGTCCCTACGAGGTCTTCGCGGTCGGATCGATCCCGACGAAGGTTGATGACCGTCCGGACGCCCAGGCGCTCGAGCTCCTTCAAGCCCTCCTGGGAAGGCTGCGCGCCGCGGTAGAAGTCGTCGCTAACCTGGTGGAAATTGCCGAGCGGGGGGGCTGCGATCTTCCGGGCCCAGGTCGCGGGCCGGGGCACCTTCGCTTTTGTCGTGGATGGGTACGGCCGAGGCGGAACACTCCGGGCCGGGGTCTCTTGCCGGACCCAACGGTAGGCAAGGAAGACGACGAAAATCAGGCACGCTGCGATGAGAATCGTTCGGACGGGAGTTTTCATGACGGCTCCCTTCTTGTCTCACGTTGGGGTCGAAAGGTCCCAGTCCTTCCGCGCCCGGTAGAGAAGAATCCCGGCCGCCACGGCCGCGTTCAGGCTCTCGACCGCTCCGGCCGCGGGGATGGACACGGAGGCCGCGGCGCACGCCCGGATCGGCCCGGGAACGCCGCCCCCCTCGCCGCCGATGACGATCGCCACCGGAGGGGCATACTCCGCCGCGTCGAAGGGGATGCCTCCGCGGGGCACGGAGACGATCACGCGCACGCGCGCCTTCCGGCAAAGGCTCAAGAATTCCTCGACGCCCAGGGAAACCGTCTTGAGCCGGAAGGCCGAGCCCATGGAGGCGCGCAAGAGCGCCGGGTGGGTGAGGTCGACGCCTCCGCCGCACAGGAGAACGCCCGTGGCCCCGGCCGCCTCGGCGGTCCGCACCATGGCGCCGGCATTTCCCGGATCCTGCACCTCCGCGAGCGCCAGCAGCCGGCACCGAGGCTGGAAAAAAAGGACCGGATCGGCCTCCTCCCAGGCGAGCACCGCGGCGATCCCCTCGGGGCTGCGCAAGACCGAGAAGCGCTCGTAGCAGGGCCGGGCGACCGCGACGCACTCGACGCCCCGCCCGCGCGCCTCCCGAAGGAGAAGTCCCACCTCCTCGCGGCCCTCCATTTCCGGCGTATGGACGAGGGTGCGCACGGAGAGGGAACTCTTCCAGGCTTCCCTCACGAGGTGGAGTCCCTCGGCCACGGCCAGGCCTTCTTCGTGTCGCGCGTGATTTTCGCGGAGGAGAACGGCCAGATGCTTGATTATAGGATTCTGGCGGCTGGAGATCATGCGAACCACCCTGGAAAGCGCTTCTTCCCGAATGCCGTCGCGGCGAGACGGACATCCCCTGCCGCTGCCAAGGGGAGGATTTCCCTCCGCCGGCCTTGCCCCCTGCCCCCGGAAGAAAGGTCGGCCCCTTCGCGCCCGGGCGTCACGGCTCCTCGCCCAGTACCCGGAAGAGCTTCTTGATGGCGATCGCCTCGATCTGCCGCACGCGCTCGCGGGTGATCTTGAGCCTCTTCCCGATGGCCTGCAGGGTGAGATAGCTGTCCACGCCGAACCCGTAGCGGAGTCGCAGGACCTTCTGCTCCCGCGCGGTGAGGCACGAGAGGAGGCTTTCGATCTTCTTCGCGTCTTCATCGACGAGAAAGCCGTCGCTTGTCATGTCCTGCCCGGGCCGGGCCGGCAGCTCCTCGATGATGCTCGTGTCGCTCTCGGCCGCCCGGCGCATGAATCCCGTGGCGCGGCGTCCGAAGCTGGAGGAGGTGTCCGCCCCGATGGCCTTCTGGACGATGGCGATCTTCTCGGGATTGAGGCGCATGGCCCGGGCGATCTCGTCGGGCGTGGCGTTCCGCTCGAGACCCTGGGAGAGCTCGTTGCTCACGTGGCGCCAGCGGCTGACGATATCGGCCATGTACGCGGGCACGCGCACGTTCTTGAGCTTGGTGTTGATGGCCCGCCGGATCGCCTGCTTGATCCACCACGAGGCATAGGTGCTGAAGCTGGCGCCCTCGCCGGGCCGGAAGCGCTCGGCCGCCTTGAGGAGGCCGAAGTTCCCCTCCGCCACGAGGTCGAGGAGCGGCAGGCCGTAGTTGACGTAGTTCTTGGCGATGTTGACCACGAGCCGGAGGTTCGAGCGGATCATCCTCTCCCGCGCTTCCACGTCGCCCTTGGCGATGCGGCCGGCCAGGACCTGCTCCTCTTCGAGAGTGAGAAGTTCGAACCGGCTGATTTCGCGGAGATAACATTCGATGTCGCTGTCGATCACCACGGGAGTCTCCCTGTCGGCATCGGACGCGTTCTCACCATGCTATGGCTTCTCGCCGGGATTTCAAGAGATATTTGGCGTCGGACAGGGATCGGGCCGCGCCGGTTCGCCGTGTCCAATCGGCATGGGAAACAGGGGCATCCGGATCGTGCCCCTGGAAAACCCGCCCCGTAAAAAGAGGCCCGCAAGGGATCAGACCTCCTTGGGATTCACCCAAGGCATCATGCGGCGGAGCTCCCGACCGACCTGCTCGATGAGATGGCCGCGCTCCAGGATCCGCAGGCGCTTCAGGACCGGCTGGCCCACCACGTTCTCGCAAAGCCACTCGCGGGCGAAGACGCCGGTCTGGATGTCGCTCAGGATCTCCTGCATCGCCTGGCGGGACTGTTCGTTCACGATCCGCTTGCCCCGGGTGAGGCCGCCGTATTCGGCCGTGTCGGAGACGGAATAATTCATGTAGCTCAAGCCCCCCCTGGTAGAAGAGATCCACGATCAGCTTCATCTCGTGCATGCACTCGAAATAGGCCACCTCCGGCTGGTAGCCGGCCTCGACAAGCGTCTCGAACGCGGCCTTGATGAGGTCGGCCACGCCCCCGCAGAGGGCCACCTGCTCGCCGAAGAGGTCGGTCTCGGTCTCCTCCTTGAAGGTGGTCTCGATCACGCCGGCCTTGGTGCCGCCGATGCCCTTGGCGTAGGCGAGGCCGAGGTCATGCGCCTGGCCCGAGTGGTCGTTCTCCACGGCCAACAGGCAAGCCACGCCGCCGCCCTTGACAAATTCGCTCCGGACCAAATGCCCCGGCCCCTTGGGCGCCACCATGGCCACGTCCACCGTATCGGGCGGAACGATCTGGCCGTAGTGAATGTTGAAGCCGTGGGAAAAGAGGAGCAAATCATTCTTGTCGAGCTTGTCCGCGATCTCCGCCTTGTAGACCCGGGCCTGGACCTGGTCCGGCACGAGCATTTGAATGATCTGTGCCTTTTCCGCGGCCTCGGCGGCCGTATGCACCTTGAACTTATGCTCTTCCGCGAGCTTGGCGTTCGGCGTGCCCGCGACCTCGGCCACCATCACCTTGAGACCGCTGTCACGGAGGTTCTGCGCCTGGGCATGTCCCTGGGAGCCGTAGCCGATGATGGCGATGGTCTTGTCCTTGAGAAGATCCAGGTCGGCATCGCGATCATAATGTACCTTTACCATGGCATTATCCCTTCTTTTCCAAAGGTTTGACCGGTTCCGATGGCTGACGCTTTCGGCCTATCCTAACCCGCTCGGACACAAGGAGCTAAGCGGGGTCCACCCCTGGGACGAGCCCGGGAACGCATTTACACTACTCAGGGCGGATTGACTGTCAAGTAAAAACCCGGGCTCCGGGGGAAACCCGGGAGAAATAGTTCTGGACAAGCCGACTTTTTTGCGCTATATTTACTCTTTCTATAATCACGGCATTTTTGTAACCCTAAAGGCCGTATGCCACTTCGTCCTGCAGCGGCCGATGAGGGGACCGAATGGACCGAGACCGGAGATTGTTTGGAGGACGGCGCCGTGGGCGCGACGAGCGAAATCCGGCAGAAAATAGACTTGGTCTTTGAAAAGGAGGGGCCGGCAAGATTCTACTCGCACCATGACCTCATGCGTTTCTTCGAGCGCGCCCTGAGGCGGGCGAGGCTCCCGTGCAGGCTGACGCAAGGGTTCAATCCCAAGCCGCGCATGGTGTTCCTGACGCCGCTCAGCCTCGGGATCGCCTCGAGCTGCGAGCATCTGGAGCTGGAGTTCACCGAGCCCGTGCCGCCGCACGCGGTCCGGGACGCCTTGGAACCGTTTCTCCTTCCCGGGATGCGCCTGGCGGGAGCCGCGCGCCTTCCCAAGCGGAGGCGGGGCCGCGCGGTGAACACCATGACCTATCTCCTCGCGGGATTTCCCGAGGATGCGGCGTCCTTTGACGCCCTGGAACGGGCGGTTGAGGACTTGCGCTCGCGAAGGACGCTCTTGGTGGAGCGGTTCCGCAAGAAGGAGATGCATTCGGTCGACATCGCCCCCTCGGTCGCTTCCCTGCGGCGGGAAGGCGGGGAGGTGACCCTCGTGGTGAGGAAACTCGCCGAGGGAACGGCGCGTCCCGATGAGATCGTCCGGCGTCTCGCGGAGCACGTGGGGTGCGATCCCTGGTCCGTTCGGATCCGGAAGACCGCGGTGGAGCTTGCCTGGTAGCCCTTCGCAGGAGCGAATGGTTGAAGAAGCGAATGATTATGAACGTCGTCGATCCGGAAGAAGTCCGGGTGGCGATCACCGGGCCTGAGGGCCTGGAGGAACTCTACCTCGAGCGGACCGGCAAGGGTTTCCAGGCCGGGAACATCTACAAGGGGAGGGTTCAGAACATCGAGCCGCGCCTGCAGGCGGCCTTCGTGGAGATCGGCGGGGAGAAGAACGCCTTTCTCCACGTCTCGGACGTGGTGCCGCCGGACGGCGGGTACAAGGGGATCCTGAAGAAGAAGCGCGGCCGAAGGACCTTGGAGGACAAGCAGCCGCCGATCGAAAAAATGCTCTGGAAGGGACAAGAGCTCCTCGTCCAGATCAACCGCGAAAGCTTCGCCCAGAAGGGTCCGAGCGTAACGACCTATATCTCCCTTCCGGGCCGGTATCTCGTGCTCATGCCGGCGGTCGCCAAGCGCGGGGTCTCCAAGAAGATCCGGAACGAGGAGGAGCGGCGGGAACTCCGCAAGGCCCTGGACCTGCTCGACCCCCCGAAGGACAAGGGGTTCATCATCCGCACCGCAGGGATGAGGAAGGGCAGGGAGGAGCTCAAGAACGACCTTGACTATCTCCTCCGATTGTGGAAAACTATCGAGCACCGCACCAAGGAGGCCAAGCCCCCGGCCCTGATCTACGAGGAGACCGACCTCGTGATCCGGGCGGTGCGGGATTTCATGCGGGAGGACATCCAGGAGCTTTTAATCGACAAGGAGGAGGAATACAACCGGGCCTGCGAATTTCTCGGCGCGGTCATGCCGCTTCTCAAGAAGAACGCCAGGCTCTACGGGGCGCCCGAGCCCATCTTCCACCACTTCGACCTCGACGCGGAGATCGAAAAGATCTTCTCGCACCGGGTGGAGCTCAAGCACGGCGGGGAGATCGTGATCGAGCCGACCGAGTCCATGGTCACCGTCGACGTGAACTCCGGCCGCTCCCGCAAGGGGAGCGACTCCCGCGAGATGATCCTGCAGATCAACCTGGAGGCGGCGGATATGGTGGCCCGGCAGCTGCGACTCCGCGACCTCGGCGGGCTCATCATGATCGATTTCATCGACATGGAGCTCGAAGAGGACCGCCGCAAGGTCCAAGAGCGGTTCCGCGAGGCCCTGCGGCGCGACCGGGCGCGGGTGACCGCGCTTCCCATCAGCCCCCTCGGGGTGATGGAGATGACCCGCCAGCGCATCCGGCAGAGCCTGCGCACGGCGGTTTTGGCGCCCTGCCCCAATTGCGGCGGCACGGGCATGACCAAGAGCCTGGAGAGCCTCGGCCTCGACTTCATCCGGATGCTCCGCCAGCGCCTCGGCGAGCGCCACGGCCTTCTGGAGACCCGGATGCACCCGAAGGCGGCCTCCTACATCGGCAACGCCCGGCGGATCGACATCGCGGAGCTGGAGAAGGAATACGCCTCCCGCGTCCGCATCAAGACCGACATGGCCCTGCCCTTCGACGCGATCGTTTTTACGTGGCTCAAAGAGGAAACCCCGAACGGGGACTAAAGAAATCAAACCCCAGGGACAACGAGGGAACGAAACCATGCACGCAGTCATCCAGGCCCAAGGCCGCCAGTACCGGGTGAGCGAAGGCGACGTGATCGACATCCCGCTCCAGGACCTGAAGCCCGGGGGAACGCTCACCTTCTCCGAGGTGAAGCTGATCGAAGAGGGAGACCGGGTCCGGATCGGCGCCCCCGACGTGGAGGGCGCCGCGGTGACCGCCACGGTGGTGGGCGAGTCCAAGGGCCCCAAGGTGCGCGGCATCTCCTTCCGGCGGCGCAAGGGCTCCAAGGTCACCAAGGGACACCGGCAGCACTACACGCGCGTGAAGATCACGAAGATCGAGGGGTGAGAAGTCGATTGCGAATCGGGAGTTGCGAATTACGAAGGAAACGACCCCCTTTCGGTTGTTCCGTAATTCGCAAATTGGAATTCGTCATTCGTAACGAATAGGATCGCGGAGAGGAGCTTTCCATGGCACACAAGGTCGGACAGGGCGCCTCGCGGAACGGCCGCGACAGCCAGCCGAAGTATCTCGGCGTGAAAAAATACGGCGGCCAGATCGTGAAGGCCGGCAACATCATCGTCCGCCAGCGCGGCACGAAGTTCCATCCGGGCAAAAACGTCGGCATGGGCCGCGACCACACCCTCTTCGCGCTCGCCGACGGCGTGGTGGAGTTCGGCCTCCGACGCCGCGTGAACATCCTGGGGTCTGAATAAAGCCCCCTTCCCCGGGTCTTGGGCCATCAACCGGACGGACTCGACCGGGGGAGAACGGGGCGTTCGGGCAAAGACTTGGAGCACGGCCGGTCCTTTCCGGCCGTTTTTTTGAGGCGGTCTAAATCCCATTCTGATGGATGCGCGGGGGGTACCGTCAGGCGTCCCTTGCACCGGCAGGAGGAACCGGCTATACTGCACGCGCGAAGGCGTTCGCCCGACCGCGGGCCTTCGGAACGGCTCCGGCCATGGTTTTCCCGTGTGCGGAAGCCTTGGAACAAGAGGAAACCCGATGCCCTACGTGCGTCCCGACATCGAGGCCCTGGAAGGGTACGAACCGGGCGAGCAGCCCCGGGGGAAGAGTTTCATCAAGCTCAACACGAATGAGAATCCCTTTCCCCCCTCCCCGCGGGTGGCTGAGGCCATCGCCGCCGCGACACGAGAGCTCCGCCTCTATTCCGACCCCTTGAGCACGGACCTTCGCGAGGCCGCGGCAAAGGTCTACGGGCTTTCGCCCGAGCAGGTCATCGCGGGGAACGGCTCGGACGACATCTTGAACCTTCTCATACGCCTTGCCGTCCCCGCCGGCGCGTGCGTGGCGAGCTTCTCGCCCTCCTACACGCTCTACCCCACCCTCGCCGCCATCCAGGGGGCGCGCTTTCGCCCGATCGCGTTCACCGAGGATTACGAGGTGCCGGAAAGGCTCGACCTCGAAGGCGTCCGGATCCTGTTTTTGGCCAATCCCAACAGCCCGAGCGGCACCTGGGTGGGCCCGGAGACGGTCCGACGCCTCTGCCGCAGCGCTCCCGGCCTCGTGGTGGCGGACGAGGCCTACGCGGACTTCGCCCGCGGGAACGCCCTCGCCCTGCTTGGGGATTGCGAAAACCTCGTGATCACGCGCTCCCTATCCAAGAGCCATTCGCTGGCGGGGCTGCGCGTGGGCCTGGGGCTCGCCTCGGCCGCGATCATCCGGGAGCTCTTGAAGGTCAAGGATTCCTACAACCTGGACCGGCTCGCCCAGGCCGGGGCCGCGGCCGCCCTGCGCGACCCGGAGACGCTCCGGAAGAACACGAGCCGCATTCTCGCCACGCGCCGGCGCTTCACCGCCGCGATTCAAGCCATGGGATGCTCGGTCTACCCGTCCGAGGCGAACTTCGTCCTCGCCCGCCTCCCTTCCGGAGGCGGCGCCCCCTCCGCCAAGGAGGTCTACCAGGCCTTGAAGGAACGCGGTATCCTCGTGCGCTATTTCGAGGCCCCGCGCCTCTCGGATTCGCTCCGGATCAGCATCGGCACCGACCCGGACATGGACACGCTCGTCGCGGTCTTGGACGAGCTCCTCGGCGCCTCGGGACGAGGTTGAAAAACACTTCCTATCTGCCACCCAAACCTTGACTTCCACCCGCTGTTTCCTTATATATAAGACAAGGCGTCAGGGGAGATACGCGTTTTATCCCCGGCTTTTCAGGGGGCGCGGCGTGTTATAGGGTTGGGGACGCGCAAGGGGGACGTATGGCAGAACACGATTCGACCCAGGGCACAAGCCCGCCGGAGGCGGGTGCACCGGCGCTGGCGTCGGTGCGCGACGGGCAATCCATCGAGCATATCCGGGAGCTCTTGGTGGGCAGGCTCGTCCGGGCCCTCCGCAAGCAACTGGACGAGGTTCGAGACGAGATCCGCCACATCCGTCAGGAATCCCAGGCGCTCTTCGAAGAGTTCGACCGAAAATCCTCCCGCCAGATGACCGAGTCCCGCACGCGCCTCATCCTCCAGATCGACGAGATGGAGGAGCGTTTCGACCAGAAACTGAAAACCGTCCGGACGGGCATTCAAGGCAAGACGGCCGAATGCGGCCAGGGCATCGCGCATCTCACCGCCGCCCTGGAAAAGGCGGAGACGCGGCTCCGCGTGGAGCTCCATACCGCGCTCGAAGAAGGGGCCGGCCAATCGAAGGAAGAGGTGGCCGTCCTAATCGACGGCCTCGCCGAGAAGATGGGCGAGATCCAGAATCGCCTCCTGGCGCATCGCGAGATCATGGACCGGGAGGCGAGGGACCTCCGCGAGGCCGTGACCGCGGAGGGCAACCAGATCCGGGACGAGATCCGGGCCGAGCTCAACAAGACCGCGCAGATCCAGGAGCGATCCTGGGCGGAGTTCCGCGCGACCTGGGATACGGTCAAGAATGAGATCCGGCAGCAGAACGACCGTTATCTCCACGAGGTCGACCAGACCTTGATAGAATTGGAAGAGCGCCTGGCCGCGGAACTCGAAGAGCGCATCCTCCACCTCACCGCCCGGCTGGAGAAGCGGGCCGAAACCTCGGAAAACGCGACCTCGGCGCGCGTCGCCGAGGTGGAGCAGCAGATCCAGACCCTGCGGGGCCAGCTCGAGGAGCGCGACGAGGGCTTCCGGGCCATGATCGAGGACACCCGCCGGAACCTGCGGGAGAACCTGGAAAAGGCGGAGCGCCGGACGGAAGACTTCACGCGCGCGGTCAAGACCGAGCACGAGCGCCGCATGGTCTTCCGGGAGGACATGAGCGACCTCTTCCTCGAACTCGGCATGCGCGTGAGCGAGGACATCGCCCCCGAAAACCTGATCGACGTCCTGGCGCAGGCCGCGCCCGAGACGGAAGAAAACGGCCCTCAGGTCATTTCTCTGCAGGACGAGGCAAAACCCGGGCCGGACGAAGAGGACGTCCTCGCGCAGGAGCCGCCGCGCGCCAGGGACAAGATTCTCTCGCTCTTGTTGCGGGACGACTCCGCCCGGCAGGAATCCATGGGCGATGCCGAGGTGCTCCAGAGGATCCTGCAAGAAGAAGACCGGGCCGTCTCAAGCGCCTGAAGTGCCCTGTCCCGTCGGAAGGCGATCGGCCGAGCCCCGCAAGCGCCTTCCCGGGCGGCCTGCCTCTTATGGGGAGGAGTGTCTTAGCGGCGACCCTGTGAGGAAAACCGACTGCGGCGCGAGGAAGCGGGAAACGGAACAATCCCTTTAGGCACCACCGACCGACCGCCAAGTTTTCCTTTCCGCTGGAATCGCACAAAAAACGCGCCTCGTAGGGAGGAACCAAGCCATGCCCGGCCGCCAGGCAAAGACCCACCGTAAGACCAAGGAAACCGACATCGCCCTCTCCCTCAACCTCGACGGCAAGGGGGAGGCGAACGTCCGGACCGGCGTGGGTTTTTTCGACCACATGCTCACGCTCCTTGCCCGGCATAGCCTCATGGATCTTTCCGTAGTCGCGAGCGGGGACTTGGCCGTGGACGCCCACCACACCGTGGAGGACGTCGGCCTCAGCCTCGGAAAGACCCTTGCCCAGGCTCTGGGCGACAAGCAAGGCATCTCCCGGTATGGTTTCGCGTCCATCCCCATGGATGAGGCGCGCGTGGAGGCCGCGCTCGACCTTTCGGGCCGGCCGTATCTCGCCTACCAGGTCGAGATCCCCTCGGACAAGGTGGGGGAGTTCGATACCTGCCTCGCGCAGGAGTTTTTCCAAGCCCTTGTCAATCATTCGCTTATGAACCTTCATATCGTCAAAAAGGCCGGGGACAATCCGCACCACATTTTGGAGGCGTCTTTCAAGGCTGTCGGACGGGCACTGCGCGCCGCAGCGTCCATGGATGCCCGCGAGACGGGCATTCCCAGCAGCAAGGGCATATTGTAAGAGGCAACCGCCGTCTTGTCGGGCAATGGAAAAGCGATTCTGCCTAAGTTTCAGCCTGTTTATCGTCCTCTTTCGCCTGGCCAAAGGATATTCCTCCCCAATAAAAACCCGTTGTCAAGCGACAGGAAGAACGGTCATGACTTCCTTGACCTATCTCATTCCAAGGCTTGATGTTTCGCCTGGAAGGGGTTCGCGCCTTGATTTGTGACAAGAAAAAGTTGCCAAGCCATGGAAGTTGATGTATAATTGTTTAGAAGGCGTGAAAACCCAGACCCAGCGAGCATGGCGCCTGGAAGGGGAAATCCATGAAATCCAACCCGGACCGGATCGGCGACTTGCCGCGCCATTCCGGATTTACCATGGCGGAAATGCTCGTGGTCATGACGATCATTATCATACTGGCGGCCATGGGATTCTCCGCGATCCATGCGGCCCGGATCAGCACAAAAAAGACAACGACGCTCACCCTCCTGAAAGCCGTGTATCATGCGGCGGAGCTCTATAAAGAGGAATACGGACGCTATCCCACGGTTCAAGGCGACGGATTCATCTCCCGGGGGGGCTCCGGCGTACAGCTACTGGACCCCTCGGCGTGTTTTACCGCCTATCTCCCTGTCCATGAAGATGATATGCGTGCCAATACGGCTTTGGGCGTCAAGCAGCTGATCGACGCCTTCGGACAGCCCATCCGATGCTCCCACCCGTTTTGGGAGCCTTCCCACCTGTATAATACCGGCGAGTGGGTCCGGCCAAAGGACGGGGGGCCCTTTCTGTACCGGGCGATCGCCCAGTCGGGAAACTCCGGCAACTCCGGCGCCGCCGAACCCACCTGGCCTACCGGCAGCGTGGGTGATACCGTTCCGGACAATGAGCTGACCTGGCGCCTGATACTCACCGGCGTTTCCCGCCCCCTATGGCTTTACAGCCTGGGCGCGGATGAACAACCCGAACCGGACGGAAGCTGGCACGATCGCGATACAAGCACCGGCTGGTCCACGGATCCGCCGAAGGCCCAGACGAGCCGATCCAACGCCAACGCCGACAACCTGTACTTGAGGGATGGAGATTGAATCCGATGAAAAGGCCTGAAGCGGGCGGCTTTACCGTTGCGGAACTCCTGATGGTCTTGGCCATCGTAGCCCTCTTGGCGGGATTCCTGCTCGGCGCCGTCCTCCTCTCCCAGAAAAACGCCAAGAACATGGCCGCGAAGAAACGGATGACCTCCTTCGCCATGATCCTCCAGACTCTGTACGTCGAGGATCCCTTCGGCACCATGGAAGCCCTCGACCCTTCCTTCGATCGGGCTACCGACGATTACGACCGTTATATCCCGATCGCCGCGACCTCCTCGACGAGTGAAGCGAACTGGGCTTCGGACACTGTAGGCGCCCTGTTGACGGAAAAAGGCTACATCGGAAAACCGAGCGTGATGAACGACCTATGGGAGGACCTTAACGATCCGTCCAACCCCGTGCCGGGCCGGCTTTACTACCGCATCGACCGCAGGCTCGGGCGATTGCAGGTATGGTCGTTCGGCCCAAACGGCATTGAAGACGACGGCTTGGGCCCACAAGGTCATAACGACGAGGAGAACCAGGGGCCGTGGACAACGGAAGACGACATCGTCGTGACCGTGGGGCTGTAGCCCAAGTCCCGAGGCAGGGAGGCTGAGCGATCATGAAACCCGATTCGCGGTCGTTCACGCTGGCCGAACTTTTGGTCGTCCTGACGATCATCCTCATCCTTTTTGCCCTGGCGATGGGCGCTTATTTCCGGGCCGGGGACATGGCGCGCGCGGTCAAGACCCAGGCCCTGATGAGCAAGGTCATGATCGCGCTCACCGAATACCGGGAAATATACAACGCCTACCCTGGCGTGTATAACGAGGGGGGGCAGTTCCGCGACATCCTGGCGGTCTACCTGGAGGAGGCGGAATTCCCCGCGGACCGGTTTACGTCCCTGAAGTGGTCCGACCCGGTGCCCGACAATCTCTCCACAGCCGAATGGGATACGGCCTCCAACCTGGCCGACGCGTTCGACATTCCCTTCGGCGACGATTATTACCCGCAGCCCCTGGTCTATATTCCCCCGGCGGACGCGCATCGCGCGGGCGGCGCTTACCTCTTGTACAGCCTGGGGCTCAACGGCAACTCCGGCACGGCGGACGACCTGTACGCCAGGGAGACGGTGGAAGAATAAGGGAACCTCGGCCCGAGCCATGGAGCATCGCCCCGCCATGAAGAGACGCGCCTTCACCCTGCTGGAACTCCTGGTCGTCATGTCCATCATGATCATGCTTGCGCTCATGACGCTCCCGATATTCATGCCGCTCTATCGGAGCCGCTCGCTCGACGGCAG
Source organism: Planctomycetota bacterium (assembly GCA_043802275.1). Classification (GTDB taxonomy): domain Bacteria; phylum Planctomycetota; class SZUA-567; order SZUA-567; family JAFGNG01; genus JAZDLH01. The sequence goes on along the minus strand of JAZDLH010000005.1, from coordinate 20,839 downwards.
CATCCGCTCGCTCGAGGGCGTGATGATGAAGGCGCGCAGCCTCGCCGCCACCCGGAACCAACCCATGTACGTGACCTACAACACCCTGCTTTCCCAGAAGAACCTGCTCCTCATCTACCAGGGCCCGCCCTCGGACTGGAACGACAACGCCGACCTCGCGGACGAGCCCGTGGCGCTCCAGAAGGGAACGCGCCTCCTTACCGTGGCGACCGAGCAATACACCGAATCCGGCGGCTACCTGGAAGACGTGAACAACGACTACCGTCTCTACCCGGGCAGCGCGGCCCACCGGCAGTACCTTTGCTTCACGCCCATCGGCACCGTCGTCCGGGGGGGCGATTATGAGGATGACCAGACTTACGAGACGATCTCCATCTGCATGAATAACGAAGAGGACACGCCGATGTTTTGGAAGGTCGTTCACGTGCTGCTCTTAACCGGGGAGCTTTACCAATTCTGACCCTTTCGACCGAGGGCTGCGCATGAAGCTGTCACCTACCTCTTCCCACCCCGCGCGACCGGGCGCGGGCCCCCGCGGCTTCTCCCTCGTGGAGGTGTCCTTCTCGGTCCTGATCCTGGCCGTGGGGCTGGCGAGCATCCTGAGCATCTTTCCGCTCGCCATGAAATGGGGGCGGAGGTCCATGCAGGACAGCACCGGGTCCCTCGCCGCCCGGTCGCTTGTGGCCGACCTGGAGGGCATTTACGCCGCTGATGGTTCTGATGCCGTCTCCGGGACCTATACCACGATCATCGGCGACGTGGCCCACCTCGGGCGCGGGAGCTACTATTGCCGCTACACGCTGGACAACGCGGCCACCCCCCTCAACAGCCTCTTCGATGTGAATATCCGGGTCTACAACCTGGACTTCTCCCCTTCGGCCCTTGCGCCCCTTACGCCCGCGGAGCGGGCCCTGGCCGAGCGGGAGCTTGTGTGCACCTTAAGGACCTATGTTTACGACAAGCCCTGACGCGAACGGAACCTGAGGAGGCGAAAGCGGGCTGAAACAATTACGGGAGCGAAGCCCGAACGGGACGCGGGGCGACACACCGGTTTATAAAAAGGCGGCGATTTTCAAGGACCGCCGGAAAGGAAGAAGCCTATGCAACCTCGACGGCCCCGCGCTTTCACCCTGGTCGAGCTCATGGTCGCCCTGGCCCTCGGGCTCATCATCATCGGCATGGTCACCTACACGCTCACCGGCGCCGCCAAGGCCATCACCATCACCAACGCGAACGTGGGCCTCCACGACCGCGCCCGCGGCATCATGATGCGCATGACCCAGGAGCTCGAGTCCGTCCATCCCGGCGGGGCCATCACCTTCACGAGCGCCCCCCCGCGCTCCCTCCGCTTCCTCACGACCGCCCCCACGCTCGACATGAACTATGACGGCGCCTCCGAACTTTCTCACGACCTCATGTGGGTGGAATACTCCTGGGACGAGACGAATCGCCGGCTCCTTCGGGCTTACGAATATAACGCGTCGGTCTCCCCCGGCGCGCTCGCCACCCAGATCTATGACCTCGACATGCCGAGCTCCTTCGAGGGATCGCGTATTATTCGGACGGCTCGTTTGAAACCCTGAACGCGGACCGGACCTTTACGAATCCCACCGACTGGCCGACCAACTTCCGGATCGCTTTCACCCTGCGCGACACCCGAACCGCCATCGAGCGCACCTTTTCCTTCTACACCTCCATCCCCGGGAACTAAAAGCGGAGGAAACACGCGATGCCAGTGAAACCGGCCCATCCCGCCTGGAACCGTCCCTTCACGCGCCCCGGACGCCGGGGCGAGCGCGGGAGCGTCCTCGTGGTCTGCATCGGGGTCTTGGCGATCCTCGTGATCATGGCCACGGCCTTCCTCTCGTCCATGTCGCTCCACCGCTCGATGGCGGGGAACATGAAGCGCCGCGTCCACGCCGAGCTCGCCGCCAAGCAGGGGCTCGCGCAGGCCCTGGCCCGCATCGCCGAGCACTACGAGACCGACTCCTACACCGCTCTGAACCAGGATTGGTTCACCGAGTTCAATGCCTCCCCCGCCGGCAGCCTTCCAGCCACTGTGGAGATGACGGTCCTCCCCGATGTCTACGGCCTTGACAACACCCACCAGCTCTACCCCGACGACGCCGTCCACTTTTATCGGGGCAGGATCTTCGGCCCCAATGACACCGGGGATGAAAATCTTCAATTCCGCTACGCGATCGTCACGCTCGACCTCTCGGGGCTTCTCTACTGCAACCCCGACGCCGACCCCGCAACCTGGGAGGAAAATCTCTTCTCGGCCCTCGCCCTCGCCCGCACGAGCGCCGGCACCGGGGAGTACGCCGACCTTCAAACCTTCTTCAACGACAACTTCGCCGTCGCTCCCCAGCGGTCGATCCTGCAACTCGCATCCCACGATCCCAACCAAAGGTTCGCCCTGACGCGCATGATCCCCTTCGGGAGCACCGCCCGGGCCATGCGCGGGACCGGGCACTCGGACGTCCTGAATGCCCTGAACCTCAACACCATGCCCAGGGCGCTCCGCAACGCCTGCCTCCTCTATACCTGCGACCTCTTCGCCCTGCAGGGCTCCTCGAGCCCGGATTTCGGGATCCCCGGCATGGACGCGCTGGAAGACGACGACGGAGCCAACATCGACGGCGGCGCAACCCTGATCGGGCCCCTGGACGACAGCGCCGTTTTCACCGACCTCTTCGGCCAAACCTGGCCGGACTCCTCCTATGCCCCCATTAACGGCGAATATTACCAGGCGGACATCCTGCAAGCCTTGAAGCTCGCCATGCAGGAGTATTGCATCGGGGGTGGGAGCTATCCCTGCCAATCGATCCAGTCGTTCGAGAATTACTTCCTCACCCAGAGCAACACGCTAAACGCCTATTACGACATCCTCAACGTATACAACCAGGACCTCGGCACTACCCCCTCTTCCGACGAATGGAGTTTTTACACCTACACGCCCCCCGCATCGCCCACGTGGTATCACTGGGGGGGGAGCGTGCCCGACACGGCCTGTATCGCGCGCTCCGCGCGCATGGAAACGGCCGTGAACGACCTCTTGAACTCTCTCTTCAACGATGACACCACCGCTTACACGAGCAGCAGCACCCCCGGATTCTACGACATCGACCTCGACGCGTCGGGAACGGATTGGGGCCTGGGCTACCTCGATTCCCTACCCCCCAGCGCCATTTCGCAGCATTACAACTCGACGTGCGAGGTGGACAACGGCGTGACCACCGCCGGCGATCGCGAATGGGGCAGGCTCCCGGAGCTTTACGTGGGCAAGAGCAACTGGTTCTACATCGCGGTGCGCGGCGAGTGCGCCATCGCGGGCAACTGGGGGGATATCCCGGCCACGCGGGGCGTGGAGGCCGTGATCTACGTGTACGACGACTTCGGCACCACCCGGACCCGCGTCGTATACCAGCGATGGTTCAATGACTAAAGCGGCTTCCGGCTGTCCGAGCGGGCCGAGGTTCGTCGGAAACGAGATAGGGTGAGCGCAATGGAAACCCCGCCCCGAGGCGGAGAGGAGACGCGCCCTTCTTCTCCCGCTCAAAGGAGTTCGTCCGAGCCCGTCGCAGTCCTCTACGTCTCTTCCTCCGGGAACCTCGGCGGGGCGGAGCAGAGCCTTCTCCAGCTGATCACCCACCTCGACCGGTCGCGCGTGAAGGCGATGCTCGTGCTTCCCCAGGGCGAGGGGGACGAGTTTTTCTTCGCCGCCGAGGCCCGTGGCATCCCGGTCCAGACCCTCCCCATGGTCCCGCTCCGGCGCACCAGGAATCCCCTCCGCCTCCTCGCCGCCCTCCGCGACCTCCGCCAATCCTCCCGCCGGATCCACCGGATCGCGCGGGAGACGGGCGCGCGCCTCGTCCACGCCAACACCACGCGCGCCGCGCTGCAGGCGGCCTTCCCGCCGAGGAAGGGCGGCGGGGTTCCTCTCCTCTGGCACAACCGGGACTTGAACCTCCCCTTCCTCGCGGGCCAGACGCTCGGCCGCTCTGCCCGGGCGGCCATCGCCGTGAGCGCGCCGGTCCGGGAGCTCACCGGCCGGTATCTTCCCCGCGATCGCATCGCGCTCATCCAGGGAGGGGTGGACCTCTCCCCCTATGCCCGTCTTCCCGGGCGGGAGGAAGCGCGCGCCTCCCTGGGGATTTCGCCGGAAGGGCCGCTCCTCCTCTGCGTGGCCCAGCATGCCCGGTGGAAGCGGCAGGATCTCTTCCTGGATATCCTGGCCCGGATACGGGAGATCCATCCCGACGCGCGCGGGCTTCTCGCGGCGCGCTCCGCGCCGCCGCGCACGCGCACCTTCTTCGAGACGCTCCAGAATCACGCCCGCAGGCTCGGCCTCCAGCGCGCCGTGATCTTTCGCGCGTTTCTCCCGGAGCAGATGCCCGCGGTCTACGCCGCCGGCGATGTCCTGGTCCACATGGCCGAGCGCGAGCCCTTCGGTCGGGCTCTGGTGGAGGCGCTCGCCTCGGGGCTGCCGATCGTGGCGGCCCGCGGCGGCGGGCCGGATGCGATCCTCGAGGTGGGCGGCGGAATCTTGACCGAGCCCGGCAACCTCGATGCGGCGCTGCAAAGCACCCTGGCCTACCTTCGGGACGGGGAGGCCAGGCAACGCCTCGTGGAAGGGCGCCTCGAGCGCGCGTCGCGCTTTTCCGCCGAGGGAGCCGCGCAAAAGATCGCCTCCCTGTACGAAGCCCTGGAGGGGGAAGAATACGCCCCCCCCTCCGCCCCCTTTTGAACTTAAAAACTTGCCGATTTCTCTTCTTGCCTATTCAATTTTTCCCGTATAAAATAGGAAAAATCGATTCTTTGCCTCGTGCGGCACGAAAGGGGGCGAAGGAGCGGCGCGGTTTTCCAGGAGAGGAAGGAAGCGATCATGCCCCAGGCGCGTCGTCCGGTTCTCATGGGGGTCTTTCTCGCTCTCGCGCTCTGCGCGGGCCTTGCGACGTACCGGGTACGCGTCTGGGCACGCTCGGAACGCGACGCCCAGCGCCTGACGACGGAAGGAAGGGTGAAGGCGACGCTCGAACACGCGCGCATCGTGCTCCGCCACCTGGAAGCGGAGCGCGCCCTGGCCCAGCAGGCGGCCTGGCAGGCCTACGCGGCAAGGGACCGCGAAATCTTGCTCAAGGCGACCCGCCTCCTCTCCCTCGCGGTCGCCCGCCACGCCGAGGCCCAGGCGCCGCCATCCCAGGAGGCTTCCGCGGGTCTTCGCGATCTCCTGGCCCTCTTGGGCCTGCTGCCTGACCGGGCCCCTCCGACCGGCGGCGGCATCTCCGCCCTCGCGATCCTGCGGGAGGAGGGGAAGGCCCTGACGGAGCTCTTGCCCGCCGGCGGCGCGCGCCTGCGCGTGACCGCGCCGGACGGGACGGTCCTTTGGGAGGCGGAGCGGCCCTTCGCCTCGCAGCCGTATTCCGACCCCCTGGCCGAGACCCTTGCCTTCGCCTGGGGGAATCGGCAGGAGCGCTGGATTTTTTCCCTCTCCACGGCCTTGCCGGACCTCCCAGGGCCGCTCACGGGCCCGGAGCTCGTGGCGGGCCTCGGCTCGGACTCCATGCTTCGCGCACAGATCGAGGACTCCGTGTGCCTCGCCCTGGTCGATCGCGAGGGGAATACGCTTCTCTCCCTCCCCAAGGGCGGGGAATCCCCCGGCGCCTCCGGCGCAATGCCGGGGGCCTGGAGCTTGTCCGGGGAAGGGGGAAGGGGCGACGTCCGCGCCCGGTACTTGGGCGAAGACCGCCCCCGCGAGGGCAATAGCTACCGGATTCTCGCGCAGGCCACGATCCCCGAGCCGTCCCTGTTCCACCGCGCCCTGGCGGCGGTGAAGCGGGAGCCCGGGCTTCTCCTCGTGCCGGGCGGGATCCTTCTCGCGTCGATCCTGGTCCTTTCGTGGGCGCTTCTTTCCGCGAACCGCCCCTCCGAGGAGCCGGAGAAGACCGCTCCGCGATCCCTGCGCCTCGTCCGCAAGGGGGAGCGCGCCGTGCCGGAGGACACGAAGGTTCTCTTCGCCGAGATCCGGGAGGACGGAAGTCCCATCCGGGTCCGCCCCGTGAAGGGAGCGGTCTATCCCGCGGCCGACCGGCCGAGCAACATCACCCGCCTCCGAGCGCTCTACGGGGACGAGCCGGCCGTGGCGCCGTCCGTGATGCCCCAGGTGCGAAGCGAGGTGCTGCGCACGCTTCTCCGGCGCGTCGGCCCGCCAGCCGGCGAGGAGGAGAAGCCGGATGTATGAGGCGTACTGGAACCTCGCGGAAAAACCCTTCATGAACACCCCGGATTCGCGCTTCCTCTACTTCAGCCGCCAGCACGAGGAATCCCTCACCCGCATGCTCTACGCCATCACCGAGGACAAGGGCGCCATGCTCCTCACGGGCGACTACGGCTGCGGAAAGACGCTCCTTTCCCGGACGCTTCTGGAGCGGCTCGACCCGGCGCGCTACGACATGGCGCTTTTGCCGCACCCGAACCTTTCCGCGGTGGAGTTCCTGCAGGAGATCCTCTACCAGTTCGGCTACGAGTCCCCGCGGACGGAGAACAAGGCCGAGCTTTTGCATCTCTTGAATGACTGCCTGCTCGCCAACCACGCCCGGGGGCGGAGCACCCTCATCCTGGTGGACGAGGCGCAGATGGTGATCGACAAGAGCACGCTCGAGGAGATCCGGCTCCTTCTCAACTTCCAGCGGAACCGACGCTTCTTCCTCACGCTCATCCTCATGGGCCAGCCGGAGTTCATGAAGACCCTCGAGGCCCTGCCGCAGCTCCTCCAGCGCCTGAGCGTGCGGTACCACCTCTCCGCGCTCTCGCCCGAGGACACCCACGCCTACCTCCGCCGCCGCCTCGAGATCGCCGGCTCCCGCCAGGAGATATTCACCTCCCGCGCGGAGGACCGCATCGTGGAGGTCTCGAAGGGCGTGCCCCGCTCGGTCAACAACGTGGCGGACATGGCCCTCATGGTGGGATTCGGCCAGAAGGCGCCGGTGGTGGACGAGGAGATTGTCCGGCAGGTGATCGACGACATGAACGCCTGACCGCGCAAGCGCTCGGATGGGCAGGAAGCCGCGCGGTCCAAGGCTGGCGGGACCATCCCGAGGGAAGGAAATGGAACCGGAGAAAACAGCTCAAGACCGCCCCCCTGCCCCGGACGCCCCGCCCAGGAAGCGTCCGCTCTTTTTAAGCGACCTCGCCCTCCATCCCCCCGAGGAAGGGCAATCGTCCTCCGCATCGGCCACCGGTCGGGCAAAGCGAACGGGCCCGGCCCCCCCCCCCTGCCAAGCTGCCGCCGTATGCGTCGGACGCGGGGTTCGACTTCGAAGAGGATGAACCCGCCTCGTCCGGCCGATCCTTACCCGCGCATCGACCCGCCCCGCAGGGAAGCGGGGCGCCCTTCACCAGGCCCGCCCTGGAAAGGGGCGAGCCCCTTTCTCCCCTCCCCCTCTCGTGGGAAGAGCAGGACCTACGGCCCGCCGCGGATGGCCAGGAAGGCGATCTCCTCCATGACATCCTGCACTCGACCCCTGCCCAGCCCCCTCCGGAGGCGGATGCGTCGGTTATACCGCGCGAAACCCCTGCTTCTCCCAAAGAAACTTCGCCCCCTCCCCGGCCGGCGCCGCATGAGACCGGCGGGCGGATCGATGGTAAGCGGGAAGAACCCGGCGCGCAGATCATCCCCATGCAAGAGGGCGCGCGCCAAGAGACGCCCTACCAAGTGGGCGGCCGGATCCAAGGCCCCCGGGAAGAAGGCGGCCTTGACGTGAACCTCGCGGGCGGCCGGACAACCGAAGGGACCGGGGCCGTTTCGCAGAAAACAACGGCCACTGCGCCGCCCGAAGGGAAGGCAGAGGCTGTCTCTCCAGAGCCTGTGGAACCGGCTGAAGTCCTGCCCGAGTCGGCGGAAGAAGCCCCGGGTCGGGAAACGGCTCCCTTGGAGACGACCCCTTCGGAATCCGCCGCCGATGAGGAGATCGAGCCCGTTTCCCTGATAGCGCACGAAACGGAAGAGAGTCCCGCTCCCCCGGCGCCGGAAGCCGAAGCCACGCCCGAAAAGAGCGCGCCGAGCGCCGTGGACATCTTGGCCGAGGCCATGGCGGAGGATCTCCCCAAAACCGAAACGACCGAGGAGATCACCTCCCTCCTCGTGGCTGGCGTGATCGAGGATTTGACCGGCGGCGGGGAGCATGTCCCCCGGCCGAAATCCTTTGCGAAGGCCGAGGAAACCATCGAGCCGGTTTCCCTGTGCCCTGTCCCAGAAGAGGAGAGGGAGCCGGGCACTCCAAAGGACAAGGGAACAGACCGGTCCGAAGCGGACGTGGCCGGGGCGTCTTTTCGGGGACATTTCAGTGCTTACACAAGAAAATTCCTCGTCCCCCTGGGCCGCTGGATCGACGGCAAGATCCAATGGAACGAAAATCGAGGCTTGATTCTCATCATTGGGAGTATCATCATCGTCTCCATCTCCCTGGCCCTGTGGGTCGCCGGGTGTCTCAATACAACGGAAGGCCTGGATTAACGGGCTGTTTCAAAAACGGCCCAACATGCACCCCGGCGCGCAGGAGCAAGGACTTGCGTCGGTTTTGCAACTGCCTATACGCTTGTGTCGCGGGATTTCGGGCGGCGGTCGTTCGATGGCGCGCTTGCCGGCCGGGGAGGGAAGCGCTTCTTGGCGAGGCGATCGGTCCATCATGATTCCTAAAAAAGCGCTCGGCATTATCGGCAGCCCCCGGAAGGAAAAGAGCGTGAGCACACGTCTCCTCAGCGCCATGCTCGCGGTCTTTGCCGAGGCGGGCTGGGAGACGCAGACCTTCGACGCGACGCAGCCGGGGCTTCTGGACTGCAACGGTTGCAATGCCTGCGAAGCGACCGGCCGCTGCGTGCTCAAGGACGCCCTCCAGGAGGCCTACGACTCGGCGCTGGCGGCCGGGGCGATTCTCGTGGCGAGCCCGGTTTACTTCCGGGCGCCCGGAGCGGCGGTCAAGCGGTTCGTGGACCGCTGCCAGGGGTTTTGGCTGCGGCGATTTCGCCTGAAGGACCCCGAATTTCTCGCGCGCCCCACGCGCCCCTGCATGCTCATCGCGACCGCCGGCGGTCCGCCCGTGCCCAGGCTCTTCGACGCCGGCGAAATCGTGCTGCGCTCCTTCTGCACGACCCTGGGGCTGGACTTCTGGCCCGGTCTCTACGTCACGGACACGGAAACCCTGTCCCCCCAACGCCTGAGGAACCTCGAGGGTGAAGCGGGCGAGCGGGTGCGGGAGATGCTACGATCGTACACGGACGGTCGGGGGGAATGACGCGAGCCGATGCGCGGCGCACATGAAGATCGCGGGACAAGAGGGCTGAGCCAAAACAAGGGGACCTTCACGGTAAAGGAGGACCGGGATTCCCATCCCCTCTTTACCAGAGACCCTGCTTCATCCCGGGGCTTGTCTCTCGACTCCTTGTTTAAAATCCGTATAACGATAAACGGAAGAACGTGGGCTGATCGGGGAAGCCTGCGAGAGTAAGGATCGACCCGGCAGTCGCCTCGACCCGTGCGGGAACTCCCGGGACGGCGCCCTGAGGACGGCAGGCAACGCGCGTCAAGACAAAAGAGTCGACATGAAGCGCATCCGGACCTATTCCAACGACACCCGCTACATCGGCTGGCAGGTGCTGGTGATCGCCTTTCTCATCGCCTTTATCGTGCGCGTCATCAACCTAAGCACCATCCCCATCCAGCATTACGACGAAAGCATCTACCTCCTCCGCGCCGGCGAGGGGCTCGCCTCCTCCTGGGCGGAGATCCTGAAGCAGAACATTCTCGACATTTACTTCGCCCCGCCCCTCTTTTACGGCCTCATCATGCTTGCGTACCAATGCATCGGCCCCGCCCCGGAAGCGGCGATCCTCGTCTCGATCGTGGCCGGGGCACTGGCCGTGCCGATCCTCATGCTCCTTGGAGCCGAGCTCTTCGACCGGCGCGCCGGTCTCATCGCGGGGGGGCTTCTCTGCTTTACCGAGTACCACCTCCTCTACAGCCGCATGGCGCTTACCGATGCCCTGTTCACGACCCTGTTCCTCGCAAGCTTCCGGCTCCTTCTGGAGCACGACCGGACGGCCAACCGAGGGGCCTTGGCCGGCGGGGTGGTGTGCGCGATCGCCGCCTGCTGGACCAAGTACAGCGGGATTCTTATCGTCCCCCTCTACCTCCTTTCGATCCTGGCCACGCAATGGTTTGCCCCCTGGGTGGACCTCTCCTCCCCGCACCGGCACTTGAAGACGCGCCTCTTCTACGCCGTGCTCGTGGCCGCTCTCGTGGCCTTCGGGTGCGTGCCCATCGCTTGGCTCATTCACATCAATCCCGGCTGGTCCGCGTTTCTGTACTTCCGAACGCTCCACTCGAGCCTTCTCTACCCCCTCGATTCGCTGCGGGAGCTCGTCTTGGAATACGGCTCCTGCCTTCTCCTCTGGATTGCGCCCGCCGTGCTTTTCCTCATCGTCTCGGGCTTCTTCCGCCTATCCCGGGCGCCTCGACGGGGGAGCGTCATTCTTCTCACCCTTCTCATCGGTTACGCCCTCTCCACCTTGAGTTACCACAAGTACCCCCGTCTCTTTCTTCCGGCGGTGCCTCTTCTTCTCGTCGTGGCGGGCTGGATGGCTTCCCACCTGTGGGGGATCTTTGCCGCGCAGCCGCACCTGCGCCGGGCGATCGCGGGCGTGCTGGTCCTATCCCTTATCGGACCGCTCTTTCGCGCCCTGCAAAATCCCGACCCCCCCTTCGTCCGCATGATCGAGCAGATCAGCTTCATCCGCGTCCATTATCCCCTGCCGGTCTACAGCGCGGAACCCGGGCCCCTCCTTTTCTATGCGGCCACCTATCCCGACTCCTCGATCGGGATCCAGTACAAGGAGTACGACGAGATCCTGGCCATGTCCGTGTCCGGCAAGCGATTTTTCTTCGTCATGGATCGCCTGAAAAAACCCGTTGCCAAACAGATGCGCATCAAAAAGATCGCCGCCATCCCCGGCACATTCAACGAGGTGGAACTCGCCAACCGCTACAGTGCCGCAAGGGTTCTGCGTGTCCGGCTTGCCGGCAACCTCGCCTCGAGCTGGTTCCCCATCGAACTCTACTTTGTCAATCCTCCCCCCGACTGATCTTGCCCCGCGTTATCCCTTGTTTTCCACGGGTTTTCCCGGCTCGGCTCTGTCTCGCTTCGCTTAAGGCTTTTTGTCGGCGGATGGCCTGTTCGCTGATGAAATTGCCCTGGCTTTCCCTGAATCTCCCCTGCCAATTCGACGATAAATAAGTGAGCGATATGCCTTGTACAACGTTGCCGGCGGAAATCCGGCGCATCGACCATGGGAAGAAGCTCCTTCTGGAAGGATTCAACTGTCATGCGAAGCGCACAAGACATCGTAACCGACTATAAAAGGAGGGGATACGATTCCTTCCGCCTTCGTTCCCTCGCGGCGCTCCGGCCCGAGCCCATTCGAAGCCAGATCCTCGCGATCCTGGACGCGGAAAAGGCGGCCGGAGAGGCGACCGCCTTGCTGGAGGACGCCTCCCAAGCACCCGAGATGGAAACCGCTTCGCGGATCTTCGATGAGATGGAACTCGCGGAGTCGATCGCCGAGCCCGCGGAAGCGTCGATCAAGGAAACCTTCGCCCCGGAGGTGGAAACCACATCTCTAAGCAGCCACATCCAGGCCTCGTTCGATCCCCAGGGCGAGCTCACGTCCGAGGACTTCGAGATGATCGAGGAACCCGAAGAGCCCGCCTTTGACCTGGTGGACGAATCCGAAGAAGAGGCGGCCGAGGAGGCAACCGCGGATGAAGAGCCCGGTGCGCCGAATGTCCCCACGCCCTCCCTCTTCCGCCTGGTCACCAAGGACAAGGCTCCGGATCAGGAAACTGCCCGCTCCGAGGACTTGGGCGGGAAGATCATCCGCCTCTTTGACGACGAGGAAACGGCCGAGCCCGATTCCGAAGAGGTCATGCGAATCCGTCTCTTCGAGCGTCCGGAACAAGAAGCGGAGTGGCACGATTGCGGCTCAGGTCTCATCCTCTTCCCCCAGGAGATGTACGAGCAACATGCCGCCTATGCCCAGGCCGTCCGGCAGGCCGATTCCCCCCGAAAGGAAGAGCCGCTCGACGCGGCAGAGGAAGAGGCGGACGTGGTTACCCTCGAAGAGCTTCTACAGCGCGTCGAGAAGGAAGCGCCCCGACCCACGGTCCCGATTCCGGCGATCGTTCCGGGCAAGGTAGCCCAGGGAACCGGCAAGAGCGCGGAGGATGTGATGGCCGCCACCGCTTGGAACGACGGGGAAGAGGAGGCCCGGCCGGATCCCGAGTGGACGGAACGCGCCCTGGCCTCGGTCGTCCTGCCCGCCGAGGCGCTCTCGGACCTGCCGAGCCTATTGCAGGTGGCCGAGCTCGAAAAGGCCCTCTCCCGCATCGAAGGACGTCTCGCCATGAAGCAGGAAAAGCTCCGCCGGCTTGCGTCGCTTCTCTCGGAGAAGGACGAGCTCTTGACGCTTCAGAACCGCCAGATCGAAGAGACCCGGGACCTTGTGGCCGAGCGCGACGCCCGGATCGTCGAGCTCAAGGCCGCCTCTTCCAAGCTCCACGACCTCGCGCGGGAGAGCATGGGCCTTCGGATCGAGAAGGAGGAGATCGAGCGCGAGCGGAACATCCTCAAGACCGAGACCCTTCCGGCCCTCGAGGAGCAGCAGCTCTCGCTCCTGGCGATGATGGAGGACGAGGCGTCCGACCATGCAAAGACCCGCGCGCGCCTCCGCAAGACCACGCGCCGCGCCTTCGCGGGCTACGCACTCGCCACGGCGGCTTCGGCCTGCCTGGCGCTCGGGGCCACCCTCTATTCGCTCCGGCCGTCAAGCTTCGGCGACGCCTCCCCGGCCGGCGCCACGCAGGAATTCGTCCTGGTGCCGGACACCTCCTCGATCCAGGTCGATAATCTGCAAAAGAGCGTGGAAACGCTCCGGTCGGAAAAGGAGATGGCGCAGCTCGCCTTCCGGGAGGCCGAGGCCCAATGGAAGGCGCGCGAGGGGGCGCTCCTCCGGAAGGTACAGGACCGCGAGCGGGAACTCGCGATGCGCTCCCAGGAGCTTGCCAGGGATTTGAATTCCATGAAGACGGACCGCGACCGCGCCCTGGAGCAGTACGCATATCTGCAAAATCAGCCCGACCGGCCCGCTCCAGACCGGGTGGTCGCGGAGATCGTGAACCGGCCGGCCCCCCCGGCGCGCCCTCGCCAGGAAACCGGGCCGAGCCGGATCATGGCGCAAAACCCGGCGGAACCGTCGAAGCCCCTTCCCGGCGCGAGCGGGGTCAAGTACGTGGTGAAGAAGGGCGACACGCTCTCGGAAATTGTCGCGCGCCACTACGGCACCACCCAGCGCGGGGCGCTTACGCGCAAGGTGGCGGAGAGCAACAAGATACAAAATCCGAACAAGCTCCGCGCGGGGCAGAAGCTCGTCCTCGCCTCGCTCTGAACGCCTCCTCTCCCTCTCCTCCTTTTTCAAGGCGCGGGGGCGACACAAAAGTCGCCCCCTTGCCTTGCCCAACTGCTTTATTTAACAGTGTGCTGCGTATTTCTTGCAAGCGATTAAAAGAGTTCCATTTCGGTTTTGGCAGGCCCTCCTTCCTTGGGTACAGGATAGGGATCGATCGCAAGCTTGGGCAGGGCTTTTTGCAGGGCGACGACTTGCTCGTACTCGACTGATGTCTCACGCAGGTCAAGCTTCTCAAGGTTCACCAGATTCTTGAGGGGGGTCAGGTCTGTAATTTTTGTCTGCCGAAGCTGGAGGATCTTCAGGGTCTTCACGTTTTGAAGCGGCGTGAGATCGGCCACCTGGGTGTTGTTGAGATAAAGCGAGCGAAGGGACTTCATGTTCCTTAGGGGGGTAATATCGCTTACCTTGGTATTGTTCAAGAGTAACGTAGCCAGCCTGGGCAGGTTCGTTAGCGGGGAGAGATCGCTTACCGGAGTCCCGGTAAGAAACAAATAACGAAGGTAGTTAAGCCCTTTCAAGGGGGTGAGGTCTCTTACCTGCGTTTTGTACAAGCTGAGTTCTTGAAGATATTTCATGTTCTGAAGGGGTGCAAGGTCGTTGACGGCGGTAGTGGAGACATCAAGCTTGGTCAACTGGGTTAGCTTCCGCAATGGTGTGAGATCGGTAATCTCCGGATTTTGTATTTCCAGTTCCTGCAGAAAGACAAGATCCTGAAAAGGGGCGAGGGCGGACCCTTTAATTCCGGGCAACTGCAACTCCTGGAGGTTCGTAAGCTTCGCCAGAAAAGCGGGATCGACCGGCTCGATTGTCCCGATCGTCCCTGCCTTTTGGTCAAAAAAAGGTTGGATAGAAAGTGATTCGAGATTGACCAGATCTTTAAGCGGCGCGGGATCGGGCGACTGGTTGTCCATATAGTACAAGCTTCTTAAGGAAACAAGTCCCCGTAGTGGTGTAAGGTCGCTAATCCCCGTACGGGTTAACCATAATATCCGCAAGGATTCCAGCCCCTCCAGCGGCGTAAGGTCGGCTGGTTGGGTATCCTCCAGCGTGATGCCATGGAGCTTTTTAAGCTTGGCGAGCGAGCCGAGTTTGATCTTGCCCATCCGAACCAATCGAAGATTCGTCAAATTCGTTAGTTGCGAGAGCGGCGTGAAGTCGCCGTCCCGCACCTTTACCTCGTCCAAGTTAAGATTTGTCAATCGGGCAAGACCGGCCAGCGGTGCCAAGTCAGGCAGGGATACCTTGTAAAGACCAAGGCCCTTCAGGTTGTGAAAGTTGCTGAGCCAGGCAAGGTCCCGGATTTCGGTTCCGGACAAATCAAGCCATTTAAGCCCGGTCAGGCCCTTGAGAATTTCAACATCCGTGACACCTGAAATACACTCCAGTTGTTTCATGTTCCGCAATGGAGTGAAATCTCTGGTGGCTCCCGGATACATGGTCAAGTTCTTCAGGTTCGGCAGTTTCTGCAGGGGCGAAATATCGATAGGGCCGGTCTTGGGCCTCTCCCTGATATCTGCTTCATGGACATAAGTACCAAGACTTATTTCCTCAAGACTCGTTACTTTTGCCAAAGGCGATAGATCCGCGACAGGCGTGTTTGTTATGTCAAGCCGGCGCAGAACGCTCATGTTTTCAAGCGGTGAAAGGTCGGAAATATCACTGAACGTGAAATCCAGGTTGCTCATATTCGTGAGCTGCCGCAGAAAGTCGTATCCCTTTGCTTTTGTACCACACCGCAGATAACGAAGCTTTTTCAGCCCCTGGAGCGGCGAGAGGTCGATTTTTCCCTCGTGGCAAAAGATGTCTATCCACTGGAGGTTGTGCAGATTCGCAAGAGGCGAGAGGTCCATGGGAGATTGTAAGGCGAGATAAAGGACCTTGAGGTTTTGCAGGGACGCGAGCGGCACAGGATCTTTGAAGTTGGTAAGGACCAATCCCTGCAAATTCTTCAGCTTGGCGAGCGCCGTGGGATCGGGGCTTTCATTATAGCCCATATCCAAAAAGGTTATCCTGTCGCTATGGGGAAGATCGGCGATCTTGTCCGCCACGGGGTACAAACACCAGACGGTGATTGGCCCCGTCTCTTCGCGCAGTATCTTCTCAAGCTCGGGAAGGGCCTCCGGCGTTTCCACCATGATTCCGGCCAGGTGCGGCTCCGCGCCTTCCACGGCGACCTCGATGCGCATGCCGTTCCTTAGAAAGCGAAGGTGCTTCCCTCCGTTATAGATCTCATGAAGCGAAACATACCTCCACTGCCCTATATGAATCATGTCGCCGGGAGTAAGATTCAGATTCATTTCCCAATTCTTGATATCGATCATGGTGACGGATTGCTCAGGCGCAGCTTCCCCTTCGGGACTCTTCTCTTCAGCCCCGGGAGAGGATAGGGATTGAGCGATTGACTTGACATCCGGAGCCGGCGCCTGGCTGTCAGGTCCCGCCATACGGATCACCGCCGGCGCGCTCACCCCGCCCACGGCCAGCACTACCACCGTAACCACGGCCGCGGTCTTCACCTTGGCCCAAAGCATCATCTTCATCACCCCTTTCACCAGGCCGGCCGTCGTCGCTAAGAGGGCCGTTCCCTCGGCAGCGGCGAGCGCCCCGGACGCGACCGCGCCGGCCAGCCCCGACGGCGCGGCCAGGACCGCCTTGGACGGGAGGAGCGTTGCGAGAATCCCGACCGGTATCGCGATCCCCTTCCGCCGCAGAAACCCGCGAAGCTTCTCGAGCCCCGAAGCGAGGCGCTTCCTGGCCGCGTCCTCGGAGATGGAAAGCTCCCGGGCCACCTGGTCCACGGAGTTGTCCTCGCAATACCGGAGGAGAACGGCGTCCCGCTCCCGGAACTTGAGCGAGGCAAGGGCCTCGCTTAAAAACGGCGCCGCCTCCTTCCAGAGGCTTTCCGAGTCCCGGGCGTCCGCCCTCTCCCTGATTGATGCGACGCCTTCGTGATGCATGCGACGCCTCCTCTCTCTCAGCGCATGGCCCGCCGCATAGCGCGTGGTCGTAAAGAGCCACCCCGCGAGAGAAGTTCCCTTCCGGAGGCTTTTCGCCTTCCGGGCGAGGATAAAAAAGACCGCCTGCGCCGCGTCCTCGGCCGCGTGGGGATCCTCGAGCTGCCTCAAGGCCAGGGAGTACACGAGGTCGATATGCCGCCTCACGAGCTCGGCAAAGGCCGACTCCGAACCCGTGCGGGCGTAATCCCGCAATAATTCGTGGTCCTGCATGGAGGCCCCCTTTTCCATCCATATAATGCCCGGACAGCGGAGTCCGGGGAATTATTTTTATATATTTTTTATCGTGGCGCTCGCGGTTTGTCAAAAAGGATGGGGAGCATCTTGAAAAATAGAGGGGAATCTGGTCTGATAGACTTAGGGAACCCAAGCGATTCCACAGGCACCCCCGCGCATGGGGGTGCATGGGCATATGGAAGAAGGCGCCACGAGCCATGACTGCCGGCAAAAGCCCGCTCGCCATTCACGGCGGCCCCAGGAGCTTCACGCGCGACCCGGGCGACCTGTTCAAGTGGCCGATCGTCACCCCGGAAGACGAGGAGGCCGTGCTCGCGGTCCTGCGCGCGGGCTCCATGAGCAAGAACGAGCTCACCAGGGAGTTCGAGCGGGAATGGGCGGAATGGCTCGGCTGCCGATACGCGCTCGCCTATCCCAACGGCACCGAGGCCCTGCGCGCGGCCATGTGGGCCGCGGGCGTGGGCGCGGGAGACGAGATCATCGCGCCGAGCCTCACCTACTGGGCGAGCGCCGCCCCCGCCCTCTCCCTCGGGGCCGCGGTCCACTTCGCCGAGTGCCTCCCCGAGACGCTCTGCCTCGACCCGGCGGACATCGAGCACCGGATCGGCCCACGCACCCGAGCCATCATCGCGGTCCATTATTTCGGCTACCCGTGCGAGATGGACCCGATCCTCGCCATTGCCCGAAAGCACAAGCTCCCGGTGATCGAGGACGCCTCTCACTCGCAGGGAGGGCTCTACAAGGGGAAAAAATGCGGCACCTTCGGCAAGGTATCGGCCATGAGCCTCATGTCCGGGAAGAGCATCTCCGTGGGCGAAGGCGGCATGCTCGTCACCGACGACCGCGCGATCTACGAGCGCTGCCTGGCGTACGGCTTTTACGAGCGGACCGCGCCCTGGATCGAAGACCCCGCCTCGCGGCCGGAGATCACCGACGAAGATCTCCTCCCCTACGCGGGCCTGCCGCTCGGCGGATACAAGCATCGCATGAACCAGATGTGCGCGGCCCTGGGGCGCGTGCAGCTCAAATACTACGACGGCCGCATGGCCGAAATCCAGCGGGCCATGAACCGCTTCTGGGATCTCCTGGAGGGCGTGCCGGGCTTGCGCGCCCACCGCCCTCCCGCGGCGTCCGGCTCGACCATGGGCGGCTGGTACGCCCCGCGCGGGCTCTACCGGGCCGAGGAACTCGGCGGGCTTCCCTGCGCGCGCTTCTGCGAGGCGGTCACGGCCGAGATTTCAGGCTTCCGGGTCTTGCCCGGGTGCAACAAGCCCCTGCACCTGCATCCGCTCTTTCACACGGCCGACATCTTCCGCATGGGCAGGCCCACGGTCCTCTCCTTCGGCCAGCGCGACGTCCGACAGGGCGCCGGGAGCCTGCCGGTCACGGAGAAGATGGCGGAAATGTCCTATTCCGTCCCCTGGTTCAAGCATGATCGCCCAGAGGTCATCGAGGAGTACGCCGCTGCCTATCGCAAGGTGGCAAAACATGCGCATCTCCTTCTATAAAAAGGAGTTATGCAGTCCAATAATCCGGCGCCTCCTTTTGTCATGGACGCCGGAAGGAATACATCCCGCAAGGAGAGAATCATGAAAAACGAAAAGTCTCTCGGCTTGGTCTTTCTGGAAAGCGTGAACGCCCTGCTCCGCGAGACCGCGGAGGAGCTGAAACTCGACAAGCGGTATCCGGGCAAGCGCATCATCGAACGCATCATCATTCCCGACCGTGTCATCAGTTTCCGTATCTCCCTCCAGCGGGACAACGGCTCGATCGACGTCCTCACCGCCTACCGCGTGCAGAACAACAACTTCCGCGGGCCCTACAAGGGCGGGATCCGCTGGCACCCGGCCGTCGACCTGCACGAGGTGCAGGCGCTCGCCGCCCTGATGACGATCAAATGCGCGGTGGTGGGCCTGCCGCTCGGGGGGTCCAAGGGCGGCATTGTCCTCCCGGAAGGCGTGGAGTACTCCCCCGCGGAAAAGGAGCGCCTGAGCCGCAAGTACGTGGACGGCCTCGTCGGTGACCTGGGGCCCAAAAAGGACATCCCGGCCCCGGACGTCAACACCAACTCGCAGATCATGGCCTGGATGGCCGACCAATACGGAAAGTACCGCAACGAAAGCATCACGGCCGCGTTCACCGGCAAGCCCCTGAACATGGGCGGAAGCCAGGGCCGTACCGAGGCCACCGGGTTCGGCACCATGATGACCCTGGAGCGCCATGCCGAGGTCCACAAAATCGACCTCCACGGCAAGACCCTAGCCGTGCAGGGATTCGGAAACGTGGGTGGTCATGCCGCGCTCAGAGCTCATCAGGACCTCGGTTTGAAGATCACGCACGTGGCCAATGAATACGGCTGCATCGCCAAGCCGGGCGGTCTCGATATTTCCAAGCTCAAGGCATGGATGGATGAAAACGGGCAGAAGGCGCTTTTGGATTTTCCCGGCGGGGAGCGGACAGAAGAGGCCGTGACCGCAGCGCCGGCGGATATCCTCCTCCTCGCGGCGCTGGAAAACGCGATCACCAAGGACAACGCCGACCGGATTCGCGCAAGGATCATCCTGGAAGGCGCAAATGGCCCTGTGACCATCCAGGCGGACCGGATGCTCCAGGAGCGGGGCATCGTCTGCGTGCCCGACATCCTTGCCAATGCCGGGGGCGTGACCGTTTCGTATTTTGAAATGGTGCAAAACGAAAACCAGGACCGCTGGACCAAGGCGCACGTCTTCGAACGGCTAAGAGCCGTCATGCGAGAGGCTTATGACCGCACCCACGCCGCGAGCGTGAAGTATGCCTGCACCATGCGCAGGGCCGCCTACCTCTTGGCGATCGATGACATCGCCAATGCCTGCGACATACGGGGAACCCAGTAACTCCTTTGTGCACAAGCTGTTCCGAAACATCAGCCGAGCTTAAGAAAATCCGCGAACAGAGGCAATATTTCGTCTTCGGAAAACGTTATATTTTATAAGACCTTGATGGTGTGATAATAGCAAATGGATTTGTTGGGCCAACATTCTTGACAAATCCATAATGTGCGATACACTGCTACATGCAATCCTTTGAGCAGTCAAGGGATGGGAGCTTCTAAATCTTTTTTACGCTATTCGTTGGAGAGAACATGAAACGATTTCTAATTCTTGCATCGGTATTCTGCCTCTTCTTGTCCTTCCCGAATGTCTCAACCGCGGGCGAAAATGAACCGCCCGCCGAAGGCGCGCGGGTCCGCCGCCAGCGCAGTCCCGAGGAGATCGAGGCCGCCATCCAGAGACTCCGCAGCCGCATAGCCTCCACCGGGGAGCAGGAAAACAACGCGGAAATAGAAGCCATGATCCAGCGGATGCGCCAACGCATGTCTTCCACCGGGGAACAAGCAGCCCCCGGAGACCGCGAGGCTATGTTCCAGAGAACCCGCAGGCGCATGCCTTCCACTGGAGAGCAGGAAATCGTCCTCGAGTCGGAAGCCGTCTCCCAGAGAGAGCGCGGCCGAAGGCCCCGAGACGCGGGCGAGACGCCCCAGGCCCAGCCTCCCGTCCTCTCCCAGGCGACCTCACCCCCTTCCGCTGTGGAGCCTCCCTCCGCCACCGGCGAGGCGGCCACGGCTCAAGTCCCGACCGAAGATGAATACAGCAAGCTCGCCGCCAGCCTAGCGCTGCAAAAATCGGAAAATAAGGAGATGCTCCTCTTCCAATGCCGGCACATCCGCGGCGCCACCCTCAAGCGGATCCTGGATAATTTCGTGACCTCCAGCGGCAGCGTTTCGGACAGCGACGAGGGGGACATGGTGGTGGTGATCGACGAGAGGAGCAACATCCCCCTCCTCCGCCGGGTGGCGGAGAGCGTGGATCAATACATCCCGCAGATCCTCGTGGAAGCGCGCATCGTGGAGGTCACCCTCGACCAGGATTTTGAAAAAGAGATGGAGCTCGCCCTGGCGTCCTACCCGACCGACACGAACGTCTTTCTGAAGCAGCTCTTCGCCACCATCGCCACGCCCGGTCCCAATCCCCGGACCGAACAGGGCGGGTATGTCACCATCCAGCCCTATTACCAGAGCAGCCACAGCG
>JAZDLH010000004.1:0-3131 GCA_043802275.1 Planctomycetota bacterium | reverse complement strand
ACGGCACCCAGTACGTCACCTGGCGGGGGAAGAGCGCCTTCACGAAGGAGCTCGAGAAGCTTGGGATCCGCCAGGTGGTCGCCTCGCCGCGCCGGCCTCAGACGCTCGGAAAAATTGAGAGATTCTGGGGAACGCTCTGGCGGGAGTGCGCCGAGCGCGCGGTGTTCCTCGACCTGGAGGACGTGCGCCGCCGGATCGGGCTGTTCATCGACCACTACAATTTTCAAAGGCCCCATCAGGCCCTGGGGGGCCTGGTGCCGGCGGACCGGTTCTTCAGCGCCGCGCCCGAGGTGCTCCGGATGCTGAAGGAGCGGGTGGCGGGGAACGCGCTCGATCTGGCGCGTCACGGCGAGCCCCGGGCGCCCTTCTACCTGACCGGCCAGGTAGGCGGGAAGAGCTTCAGCGTGCACGCCGAGGGCGAGCGAGTGATCCTCCGGCGCGAAGGCGCCGCGCGGGAGGAGGTCGATCTTGTCCCGCCGGCGGAGCCGGAGCCGACCCCGGCGGCTACGGAGGGCGGCGGGGCGATCGCGCCCCCGCCGCTCTGCCCCTCGGCATCGCCGGCGGGCGATCCCTCGAAGGACGAGGTCCCCTCGCCAGGTGTCTCGCCGTTCGACCAGACGCTCGATGACCTGTCGTTCCTCTTCGGAGAGGAGAAGGAGGGAGAGAAGTCATGAGCGGGTACACGCTGATCGCCGGGAAGGAGGCTCCGTCGCCGCCACCCGTTGCTCAGGATGAGCGGAAGGAAGGCCGCCGCACCAAGCGAGTTGCCTACAAGAAGCTCGCAGTGGAGGATGGCGACGGCGAGGCGAAACGTCTCGCCGCCGCCATCCTCGAGGTGCTGGCCGGAGGGCGTACGCCCACCGAGGCCGCCACGGCCCTTGGGATCTCGCCTCCGCGGTACTACGCGCTGGAGCAGCGGGCCCTCAACGGGCTCATCGCTTCTTGCCGGAGGAGGCCGCGGGGCCGGGGGAAGACCGCCGAGCGGGAGGTCGAGAAGCTCCGGGCGGAGATCCGCCGCCTGGAGCGGGACTGCGGCCGGTGGCAGGCGCTCCTGCGCGCGGCCCAGCGGACCGTGGGTCTCCCGGCCCCCCAGCCGGCCAAGCCGTCGGCGGGCCGGAAGAGGGGTCCGCGGCGGAGCCGGGTCGCGCGGGCGCTCCGTGCCGCCGGGGCGCTGAAGGCCGAGGCGAAGGTCAAGCCGGTCGAGGAACCACTGGAGAAAGGAGGCGGAATCGGGGATGATGCGGCCCTGGAAGTGAAGTGATCCTCGGGATGGGTCCGGGAGCCCCGTCACGAGCGGGGCTCCCGGGCTCCTCCGGGGTAAGGAGAGAGAGCCATGGCACGAAGGCCGAGCGGGGCGGAACTCGTCGAGGGGGCGGAGGGGACCGAAGGGGCGAAGGCGAGGCTGAAGGTGATCCTGGAGACGATCGCGAGGATGAAGTCGATCGCTGAGGCGTGTGCCGATCTTGGGATGGGGGAGGCGGGCTTCCACAAGCTCCGGACGAGGGTGATCCAGGAAGCGGTTGCGGGCCTCGAGCCGCGCAAGCCGGGGCGGAAGCCGAAAGAGCGGAGCGCGGAGGCGGCGCGGATCGTGGATCTCGAGGCCGAGGTGGCGCGGCTCGAGCGTGAGCTGAAGGCGTCGCGGATCCGGGAGGAGATCGCGGTGACCATGCCTCACGTGCTGGGGCGGAAAAAAAAACGAGAGCGGTCGAGGCGGAGATCGTGAAGCGGGGCGCAGGAAACGATGAAGCGGGGCGAGCGGAGGAGATGAAGCACCTGGCGATTGTGGCGGAGGCGCTCGCGGAACCGGAGGGGCCAGACCGTGCAGATCGGCGGAGCACGAGATGGCAGAAGGGCCGGCGGACGGTCGAGAGGAGCGTGCGGATGGAGGCCGTGGAGTACGGCTCCTTCGTGGTCCTCGAAGGGGGCACGATCGGGGAGGCGGCGGGGGACCTCGACCTGTCGACGAGGACTCTCGAGGACTGGAGGGGGCGAGCGCGGAAGGGAACGCTCGAGGCGGAGCCGCGGGGGCGGCCTCTCAAGGACTCGGGGCGGATGTTGAGGAACGAGGTGATCTCCTTCATCGAAACGGTGGGTCCGGGAGTGGGCGTGGGGAGGCTCGAGGGAGTCTTCCCCGAGGTTCCCCGGTGCGAGGTCGCCTCGGTCTTATGGCGATATCGCGGAATTTACATTCGGAAAAACCTCCTTCTCATCCACGAGCTCGAGTGGACGATGCCGGGCGCGGTGTGGGCGATGGACCATGCGAAGCCGCCGGCGCCGATCGAGGGGCGGTACCGGGCGATCTTCGCTGTGCGGGACCTCGCGAGCGGGGAGCAGATCCTCTGGCACCCGGTGGAATCGGAAGGGGCGCATGAGGTGGTGGGGATGCTCGACGTCCGCTTCGAGATCGATGGCGCGCCGCTCGTCATGAAGGACGACAACGGATCGGGCTTCATCGCGGAGGAGACCCAAGGCGCATTGTCCGAGCATGGCGTAACACAGCTCTTGTCACCGCCCCGATTCCCGCCATATAATGGATCTATCGAGTCGGGCATCGGGGCCATGAAGGACCGGACGACTTGGTCGGCTGCGAGGCGGGGACGCCCGCTGGAGTGGACCGGTGAGGATCTTGAGTCGGCACGGATCGAGGCGAACGAGTTGCCGCGAGGCGTGTGCCAGCCTTCAGCGGGTGAGGTGTGGCGCGCCCGATCGAGGATCACTCCCGAGCTGCGAGCGGCCTTCCAGGCCACCGTCTTCGAAGAGGAAACTCGAGAGCGAGCCGCGTGGGGACTGGCCCCGGGTGCGGTCGCTGA
Organism: Planctomycetota bacterium; assembly: GCA_043802275.1. Taxonomy (GTDB): domain Bacteria; phylum Planctomycetota; class SZUA-567; order SZUA-567; family JAFGNG01; genus JAZDLH01. The sequence continues at coordinate 321 of JAZDLH010000004.1, read as the reverse complement.
CCCCAAGGTGGAAGCGGAGATCAAGCGAACGGCAATCAGCCGCGCGCTCGTCGCGCACGGCATTCTCAGGATCAGGAGGAGGTGGATTCCTCTACCTAAAAGATTACTCAAACGCGCAAAGATTTCGTAGGGACCACAACGGGCTGATAATCTCACGGCCGAACATCGAAGAGGTTCCGATTCTTAGCAATGAAGAGATGAAAGAATTAGTTCTTAAGCGCAATACAATGCCTAATGGCTTGTATGATACTCTTCTTGTAAATGGAGATGTAGATGCACTTCTTAATGATAAGAACTGGAATCCTAATGGCCGAGAACTTG
>JAZDLH010000003.1:0-4270 GCA_043802275.1 Planctomycetota bacterium | reverse complement strand
GCGGGACCGGATGCCGCTAAGGGAGGCGATCGAAGAGGCCGGCCGCCGGCGACTTCGCCCCATCCTCATGACCGCCCTGACCACGTGCTTCGGCCTCGTGCCCCTGGCGCTCGGCCTTGGCGAAGGGGGCGAAGCCCAGGCGCCCATGGCGCGCACGGTCATCGGCGGGCTTTTGAGCGCCTCCCTCATCACGCTCGTCTTCGTGCCGGTCATCTATTCCCTGTTCGAGCGGTCACGACCGGGCCATGCGGCCGACCTGCCCTTGGACAACAACAACAACCGCTTTCCGGAGAACCGGGAGGCCGGCTCATGACTCCTTATCGCCATAGCCTTCCGGAAGAGATCCGCCTCGCCCCCGCCCTTCGGCGCGGAATGGGCGCCCTGGCCCTGCTCGCGCTCCTCGGCCCTCTCCACGGCTGCTCCCTTTCCGATTGGACGGGTGCCGGGCATCCCCAGAATCCGTCTCCCGCCTCCGTGGCCGAGGCGGCGGAGCACACCCGCTACGAACCCAGCCCCTCCGCCTCGGGCGAAGCAACGGAGCCCAGGTCCGGCCAATCGCCGTCCCCCGCCTCGTCCGAGGCGGTCGAGGAGGCGTTGCCGGAGTCCGGACCGCTCGAGATGACGCTCGATGAGGCCGTGCTCCTCGCGCTTGAAAACAATACCTCGTTCCGAGTGGAGCGCCTGAATCCCGCGATCCGGCGCACCTACGAGCGGGAGGAACGCGCGGCCTTCGACGCGATCCTCTCGGCCGACCTCTCCCGCGAGTTCCTCCGCTCGGAGGAGCGGACCGAAACCGGGGCGGTCGATCCCGCCATCACGCGCCTCGGCGAGCGCGCGACCACGCGGCAGGCCGCCCTCGGGATCGAAGAGACCCTGCCCACCGGCACGACCCTCTCGCTATCCGCCGAGCGGACGCTGGAGGAGACCGATAGCGATCCATCCGACGCCGGGAATTACGAAACCCTTTCCGCCACCAGCCTCTATGACGCGACGGTGACGCAGTCGCTCCTTCGCGGTTTCGGCCCGGGGGTCAATCTCGCGCGCCTGCGCCAAGCGCGGGTGGACACGCGCATCTCCGAATACGAGCTGCGCGGCGCGGCCGAATCGCTCGCGGCGGAGGTGGAAGAGACCGGCTGGGACTACATCCTCGCCGGCCGCCGGATCGAAATCTACGAGGAGTCGCTCAAGCTCGCCGAGGGCCAGCGCGACGAGGTGCGCGAGCGCATCCAGATCGGCCGCCTCCCGGACATCGAGCTCGCGGCCGTCGAGGCGGAGGTGGCGCAGCGGCGCGAGGACCTCATCAACGCCCGCAGCGCCCTGGCCGTGACGCGCCTCGACCTGTTGCGCCTCCTCGGGGAGCAGGGCGCGGGGCGGTGGACGCGGCAGGTCGCCCTCTCCGACAAGCCGTCCGTGCCCGAGGACGAGCTCGCGCCGGCCGAGCGGCACGTCGAGGTCGCCCTGCGCGAGCGGCCGGACCTCGCCGAATCGCGGCTGCGCCTCGAGCGGGGGGAACTCGAAATCGTGCGAACGCGCAACGGTCTTCTTCCCCGGCTCGACTTCTTCATCACCCTGGGTCAGACCCGGTACGCCGAATCCTTCGGCTCCACCCACGCGGACAAGGACGGGCACGAGCGCACCGTGGAGGCCGGCTTGAGCCTGGAGTACGCCCTGGGCTCGCGCGGCGAGCGGGCGCGCCACGACCGGGCCGTCTTTTCCCTCCAACAAGCGAAGGAGGCCTTCCGCAACATGGAGGAGCTCGTGCAGGTGGACGTGCGCACGGCCGTTCTCGAGGTCCGGCGCACCGGAGAGCAGATCGAGGCGACCCGGGCCACGCGCAAGCACCGCGAGGAATCCCTCCGGGCCGAGAGCGAAAAGCTCCGCGTGGGCAAGTCCACGACCATCCTCGTGGCCCAGGCGCAGCGCGACCTCGTCGCCGCCCGCATCGCCGAGATCGGGGTGGTCATCAATCACCTGAAAGCCCGGATAGAGCTCTACCGGCTGGAAGGCACTCTTCTCGAGCGGCGGGGCATCCGCTTCGCCGCCCCGTAACCGGATCTAAGAAACCCTTGGCTTTTCCTTGGCTTCATGGGTTGCAATGGATTGCACTCTTGTTGCACTGTACTGCAAGAAAAGAGGATTTTCACAATGCGGGGGCTTGGGGGAGGATGTGCGCGTAACGCATCTATATTGCAATGGGTTGCACCCCATTGCACTGAATTGCAGCGTACTGCAATGATTTAAAAATGGAGCGGGCGAAGGGGATTGAACCCTCGACATTCAGCTTGGGAAGCTGACGCTCTACCACTGAGCTACACCCGCGGTTGTGCCGTCCGCATTGTTTCGAACCATCATAATCCGGCCCGAAAACCTGTCAAGAGCTTTCCCGCCCTGGACCGGCCGGCAGGAAAAGAGCCGTCGCAGCTCTAATTTCGCTTCTCATGCGTGGCGGGGTCCTCCCTTGGACCGGCCCGGAAGAAAAGAGAGACCCCGGCTGAAGGCCTTGCTTCGTTTCCACACCTTCAAGGCTGCGGGAGACATCGAGAAGCGACCGGATTTCGTCAGCCTGCGTCCGGCCTCGGCGGCTCCGTTTCCTTGAGCGGAGGGCCGATGTCCTCCGTGGGAATCGCACCGAGGTTCGACCGGATCCCGAAGCGGAGGTACAGAAGGGTGATTGCCATGCACAGGATCCACCAGAGACCGGTGGGAAGGAAGGAGAGAGAGAGGGCGTTGCGAACCGTGGAGAGAAGGACGGCCGGCGTCGAGGCGAGGATCGACAGGCGCACGAGGGCCGGGTAATTCAGGTTCACGAGCCTGACCTCGCAGTAAATGAGGCCCACAAGTGCGTAGCACAACACCGCAGTCATGCGGTAGCCGTACCAAAAGAGGAGAAGGATAGCAAACTGCGCCGTGGAGTGCCTGAGAAGAAAGAGCCAGAAGGCGAGCTTGTTCTTTCCAAAGGAATAGGCCTCCACGCCCGCGAGGCTCTGGGTCTCCCAATCGCCGTTCTTCCGGAAGTGCACGGCGCTCCTCGTGACCACGACCCGCGCCTCGGTCTTCTCGAGCGGAGGGACCTCGCTCGCCGTGTCGAAAAGGATGAAAGGGGTCTTGCGGCCGGGATCCCCCGGCACCGGGGCCTCGATCACGTAAGGGACGGGCCGATCGATCGAGAGGATGCCGCGCTCGATCAGGATCTCCGGGAAGTCCCGGACGATCTCAGGCGGGATGCGCTCCACGAATCCGGCCAGCTTCTCGTGGATCTGCCGGAGGGTGGGGAGGAGGCTCGCGCCGAGAAGGAGCCCGAGATACCCCATGAGCAGGGCCGTGGCCCTGCCGCCGCGCCAGCGTTGTGCCACGTCCCGGTAGAGCTCCCCGGAATACAAGGAGAGGAGGAACGGGTGGAAGATTCCGTATCGACGCACGACAGCAGGCCTTTGTAGAAAGGATGGTTTCCCTGTCCGTATCGAGGCCGCCCCGGGACCCCGGCGGCGCGGACGCCCTACAAAGGGAACACGCAACAACGAGGATGAGCTTCCGTGTCCGCTGGAACGGTCTCTTTCTCCAAACCGGACGAGAGGTCTCGATTCTTGTTACGGCTCTTCCCGATCCCCCGCCGGCAGGTCCGGTTTCGCCTCCTTTGCATCCGGCGCAACCGGCCCCTGCGGCTCTTCGAGGAGGGGCTTCATGCCGTCGCGGGTGTCCTTCTTGACGATGCGGGTGGTGCGGCGCATGCGGAGACCCGCATGCTGCGTGTGGCTGCGCGCCTCGATCACGGCCTTGGCGCGGGAGAAGGATTCCTGGACCGCGGCGAAGCGGTCGCCGAGGTAGAGACGCTGGGCCTCGGGATCGTGTATGAGCTCCTCGCCCGTGCCCTGCTGCAAGACCCTGCCTTCATGGATGATGTAGGCCCGGTCGGTGATGGTGAGGGTCTCCCAGACGTTGTGGTCGGTGAGAAGGATGCTCATGCCGCCGGCCCGCAGCGCGGCGATGATCTTCTGGATCTCGGCGCAGGCCCTGGGGTCCACGCCGCTGAAGGGCTCGTCGAGCAAAAGGATCATGGGGTCAAGCACGAGCGCCCGGGTGATCTCGAGCCGCCGTCTCTCGCCCCCGGAAAGGGTGTCGGCCATGTTCTGGGAGAGACGCGTGAGGGAGAGGTTCTCCAAAAGCTCGGCCAGGCGCTCCTGCCGCTCGCGCCGGGAGATGGGCAGCGTCTCGAGAATGGCGAGGATGTTGTCCTCCACGCTCATGTGTCGGAAAACGCTCGGCTCCTGCG
>JAZDLH010000002.1:0-6322 GCA_043802275.1 Planctomycetota bacterium | reverse complement strand
CTCTCTACCTCTATCCATCAGTTTTTGAAGAACTTGGATCGAAACATGTGCAAAAGAAAGGGTCTGAAATTCCCTTCCCCTGGCCGCCCGGGCCGGGAGGCCGGGTGCCGAACCTCGCGCCGGAGTTCGTGAAGGATGTCTCGGAGCGTATCGGGCTCGCCTTTGTCTCGGACGGCCGAGGCGACCTTAAAAAAACCTTCGGGCCGGAGGATATTTTCCATTACATCTACGCCGTATTCCACTCGCCCGCCTACCGCTCGCGCTACGCGGAGTTTCTAAAAATTGACTTCCCGCGCGTGCCCGTGACCTCCGACCGCGCGCTCTTTGCCCGCCTCGCGCGACTCGGGGCGGAGCTCGCGCGGCTCCACCTCCTCGAGGCGGACTTGGACGAGGGGGAGCTTCCCGGCTTCCCCGTGCAGGGCGACTGTTCGGTGGAGAAGCCCCGCTACGTCGCCCCCAGGCCCGGCCGAGGCGGGCATCCGGGTCGTGTGTACATGAACAAGACCCAGTATTTCGAGGGCATCGGCCAGGAGACCTGGGACTTCCACGTGGGCGGGTACCAGGTTTTGGAAAAATGGCTCAAGGACCGCAAGGGCCGGACCCTCTCGCTCGAGGACATCTCCCACTACCGCCGCGTGGCCGCCGCGCTCGCCCGCACGATCGGCCTCATGACTGAGATCGACCGGGCCATCCCCGCCTGGCCCATCGAGTAAAGCTCCGCGTCCCGTGTTTCCGCCTACAAGCGGAAGGGAAAGCCGCTTTCCCTCGGGGCGCGACGGGCGATTCCGCAAGAACATTAGGGCGGATTTTCCGCAAGGACAAGGCGGTCTGGATATCACGCCTCGAGCGGCAGGGTCACGGTCCGCCCCGTCTCGGCGGAGCGGTAGATCGCGAGCACGATCTCGAGGCTCTTCCTCGCGCTCCGGCCGTCGGTGTGGCCGGTGTCCCTGCCGTCCAGCGCGTCCAGCACCTGGCGGTAATACGCGAGATGGCCGAAGCCGTAGACGTTCGGCGGCGTGTAGCTCGACTCCTCCACGAGCCGGTCGTCGTCGTCGTACTCGGCGAACTCCCACTTCTCGAAGCGGTTCACGGCCACGCCCCCGAGCTTCACCGTTCCGGTCTCCCCAAAAATCGACACCGACCCCTCGTAGTTCCGGGGATACGCGAGCATGGTGACGGTCATGCTCCCGAGCGCGCCGCTCTTGAAGCGGAGCGCGGCCGCGCCCGTGTCCTCGGTGGGAATCCGGCGCGCGAGCGTGGCGGTGAAGGCCGTGACCGACTCCACCTCCCCGAGGAGCCAGTAGAGGCTGTCCACGTAGTGGCTCGCCTGGTTCAAAAACGCGCCGCCGTCCAAAGCCCGGCTCCCCCGCCAGGGCGCGAGGTCGTAGTAGGACTGCGGCCTATGCCAGAAGACGTTCGCCTGCGCGAGGTAGATCCGGCCGAAGCGGCCCTTGTCCACGGCGCGCTTCAATATCTGCATGGTGGCGTTCAGGCGGTTTTGCTTGACGCAGAAGAGCCGGACGCCCTTCCGGTCGCAGGTCTCGATCAGCCGGTCCACGGGCGCGAGCGAGATGCCGATCGGCTTTTCGCTCACGACGTGGATGCCCCGCTCGGCGGCCATGATGCCCATCTCCGGGTGGAGTCCCGAGGGCGTGGCGATAGCCACCGCGTCGGGCCGGGCTTTTTCCAGCATCTCCTCGTAGTCGGCGTAGGCCGCGGCGCCCGTCTCCTTCGCGGCGGCCTCGGCCCGTTCGGGCAGGACGTCGCAGACGGCCGTGAGGCGAAGCCGGCCCTCGGTCTTCCCGATGGCGGAGAAGTGGCTTTCGGATATCCGGCCGCACCCGGCGAGCGCGATTTTGTAGGTCTTCATGCTCCCTCTTCCCCTCTACTCCCCTCCCTCTTTACTCCTCTTCTCCTCTTCTCCTCTTCTCCTCTTTTCTATCCCCCCTCCCCTTTTCAAGATTCTCAAGGGAGAGAATACCACGCCCGCGGATTCTCCCGCAAGAGAAGACGGGCCACGGAGAGGGCCTCCCCCCGATTCATCGCGCCCGCCTCCACCTTCTCGGCCAAAACCGCGGCGAGGTTCATCCGGGCGAGCTTGAGGTGGCCGTAGACCTTCTCCGCGATGCGACTGTCCGCGCCGAAGGCGAATATCCGCGTGACGGGCACGGCCTCCAGCCATTCGGCGAGCGCGCGCCGGGCGATCGCCGGGCTCATCGTGTGCATCCAGCACATGTTCAGGGCCACGTTCTCGAAATACTGCCCCAGCGCCCAGGCGTCCTCCACGTAGGGGAACGACCCGTGAAAGAGGTCGAACCGCGCCCTCGGATAAGCCTTGAGGATTGTATAAAGATGCGTGGCGCGGGCGTTCCGAATGTCGTTCCTGCCGTGCGCCTGGAGGCCGGTGTGGATGGCGACGGGGAGGTTCGCTTCCACGGCCGCCTCGATTTCACGAAGGAGCAGGTAATCCTCGAGGGCGCGCCGCTTCTTCGTCTCCAAAACCTTGTCCGGCGCCTTGCGGAGAGTCGAAAATGCGCGAGCGGCAACCGCCGCCGGAACGTCCGTTGTCTCGAGGGTGCGGTAATAGGCGGTCCAGAGCTTCAGTCCCACCGCGCCCTTTGCCTTTTCCCCGGCGATAAATTCACGGAGCGTCCGGACGCACTCCTCGAGCGTGCCGACCACCTTGCCGGTCAGTTTTTCGAACCGGCCGAGCCCGCCGGGCGATGCGAGATCCATCGCCTGGTCCCGGCAGAGATAGACAAAGAAATCCGGGTCGCCTTTTTCCACCGACGGCCGGCACTGGATCGCCGTCTCGATCCCGCAGAGGTTCTTGAGGATCCGGGTGTAAAATCCCGGCTTCGCATCCGCCTGGAGCCGCGCGGAAATCGCCTCCACGGTCGTCTCGTCGATGGTATCGAACGCCAAGACATCGCGCACATAGGCCTGGGCGGGATAGGCGTAGCCCGTGAAGCGAAACGCGTCCCAGTAGGGCTGGAGCTTCCTCCACCGCGGGAGGAGCGGCGCGGTCGCGTCGAAGAGCGCCTCGGCCTCCTCCTCCCCCATCCCGTCGGCCTCGAACTGGCACCGGCAATAGTGCGAAAGGAGGGTTGTGGCGTCCGTGGGCGCGACCAGGCGCTCGGCCTCGGTGTAGAGATGCTCGTGGGTGTCCACCACGGGGATGCGGCGGATCTCTTCGAAGATCTCTTGCGCGAGATTTGACAAGCGGATCACGACGCTTCTTCCTTCTTGTCGCGCAGGAATTGGCCGTCGGCCAAAGAACGCGCCGCGGCCCTATTCCGCTCCGTCGAAGCAGTAAGTGCAAAGCTTTTCCTTTGGAAGCCCGATGGCGGCCACGAGGTCGCCGAGCTCCTGGTAGCGGAGGGTAGTGAGCCCCAGGCGCTTCCGGACGCACTCGACCATGGCGGCGTGCCGGGGCGAGGCGCAATCCGCGTACTCCGCGAGGTGCTTGTCCGGGGTGCCCTCCAGGTCCTTCATGGCCTGGCGCGAGGCGAGGTCGAGCTCGGACTTGGAGCGCGAAAAGTTGAGGAATTTGCATCCATACACGAGCGGCGGGCACGCGGGCCGCATGTGAACCTCCAGGGCGCCGCAGGCAAAGAGGCGCCGGATGGTGTTCCGAAGCTGGGTTCCGCGGACGATGGAATCCTCGCAGAAGAGCACGCGCTTGTTCCGTATGAGGTCGAAGATAGGGATGAGTTTCATGCGGGCCACGAGGTCCCGCACGGCCTGGTCCGTCGGCATGAAGCTGCGCGGCCAGGTGGGGGTGTACTTGACGAAGGGGCGCGCGTAGGGCACGCCCGCCTGGTTCGCATAGCCGATGGCGTGCGCCGTGCCGGAATCGGGGATCCCGGCCACGAGATCGACCGAGACCGTGTCCTTTCTCGCCAGGGCCGCGCCGCAGCGGTAGCGCACCGACTCGACGTTAACGCCCTCGTATTGGGAGGCGGGAAAGCCGAAATAGACCCACAAAAACGAGCAGATCTGGAGGCGATCCCTCGGCGGGAGGACGGAGGCGAACCCCTCCGGCGTGATCCGCACCACCTCGCCGGGGCCGAGGTGCCGCACTTCCTGGTATTCGAGGTTGGGAAAGGCGGAGCTTTCCATCGCCACGGCGTAGCTGTCCGGCTTTTGGCCGAGCATGACCGGGGTACGGCCCAGTCGGTCCCGTGCGGCATAAATGCCCTCGCCGGTGAGAAGGAGCAGGGAACACGAGCCTTCGATCCTGTCCTGTGCGTAACGGATGCCTTCGACGAACGACTTTTTCTGGCTGATGAGCATCGCCACGATTTCGGTGGGATTGATCTCCCCCCCGCTCATCTCGGAGAAGTGCGTCCCGCCCTGGGCGAAGGCCTCTTGGGAGAGGACCGCGGCGTTTCGGATGAGCGCCACCGTTACGATCGCGTAGGTCCCGAGGTGCGAGCCGATGATGAGCGGCTGGTCTTCGTAGTCGCTGATCACGCCGATGCCGGCGTTCCCCCGCATCAGCGGAATATCGGTCTCGAATTTGGATCGGAACTGGGCGTTCGTGATGTCGTGGATCACGCGCGCGAATCCCGCCGCGTCCTTCACGGCGAGCCCGCCGCGCCGCGTGCCGAGGTGGGAGTGATAATCCGTGCCGAAAAACAGGTCTTGAACGGAATCCCCGCTCGAGACGACTCCGAAAAATCCTCCCATCGAAGGTCCCCCCGTATTCCACTTTTTCCTGGCGAACAGCCGGATCAACGAACGGGCACCCCGTGGAAGGGATGCCCGGCAGGCTCATGGTGGTCGCTACTGGACTTGAACCAGTGACCTCTACAATGTGAGTGTAGCGCTCTGCCAACTGAGCTAAGCGACCATATGGGGCAATTCATTCCTGAGGTATCATAAATAGCCCCCTGGATCGTGTCAAGGCACTTTCTTGACAGGGTGGCGCTCTTCCGGTAAAAAGAGAAAGGCCAAGCCCTTGCCGGATGCGCTTCTCTTCCGGAAGGGAGTTTGCCGCATCCGGCAGGGAGCGCTCGTGACCCGTATTCTTGGGATTTCCGCGTTTTACCACGATTCCGCCGCCGCCCTGGTGAGGGACGGGGAGATCATTGCGGCGGCCCAGGAAGAGCGTTTCACGCGCGTCAAGCATGACTTTAATTTCCCCAGCCACGCGGTGGCGTATTGCCTGGAGGAAGAGGGCATCACGCCCGAACAACTTGACGCCGTCGTGTTTTATGACAAGCCCTTCCGCAAGTTCGAGCGGATACTCGAGACCTATCTCGCCTTTGCGCCTCGGGGTTTGCGCTCCTTCATGATGGCGGTTCCGCTCTGGGTCAAGCAGAAGCTCTTTCTCCCCCGGGAGATCGACCGGGAATTGCATGATCGATACGCCGGGCCGATTTATTTTACCGCGCACCACGAATCCCACGCCGCGAGCGCCTTCTTCCCATCGCCCTTCAAAGAGGCGGCCATCATCACGCTCGACGGCGTGGGCGAATGGACCACCACGAGCTGGGGCGTCGGCCGCGGCAACCGGGTCGAGCTTTTCAAGGAGCTCCGTTTTCCCCATTCGCTCGGCCTCTTATACAGCGCTTTCACCTATTACACCGGGTTCAAGGTCAATTCCGGCGAATACAAGGTCATGGGCCTCGCGCCCTATGGCGAGCCCAGGTATGCGGATCTCATCTATGAAAAGCTCATGGATCTCAAGGAGGACGGCTCCTTTTGGCTCGACCAGCGCTATTTCGATTACTGCGCCGGGCTGACAATGACGAGCGATCATTTTCACAAGCTTTTCGGCGGGCCGCCGCGAAAGCCCGAAAGCCTTCTCACGCAAAGGGATATGGATCTCGCGGCCAGCGTCCAGCTCGTGACCGAAGAAGTGATGATGCGCATCGCCCGACACGTACACAAGGAGACCGGCCTTGAAGCCCTCTGCCTCGCAGGGGGCGTCGCCTTGAATTGCGTCGGGAACGGCCGGATTCTTCGCGAGGGGCCTTTCAGGCGGATCTGGATCCAGCCCGCAGCCGGAGATGCAGGCGGGGCGCTCGGAGCGGCCCTCTTCGCGTGGCACCAGCTTTTGGATCATCCTCGAACCGCCCTCCCCCGCGACAGCCAGAAGGGAAGCCTCCTCGGGCCCCACTACGACAACGGCCAGGTCCGCGCGCATCTCGATTCCGTGGGCGCCAAGTATATTGTCTACGAGGAGGAGTCCGCGCTCTGCGACCGCGTGGCCGATCTCATGGCGGAAGGCAAGATCGTGGGGCACGCGGCCGGCCGCATGGAGTTCGGGCCCCGGGCGCTCGGCACGCGTAGCATCCTCGGCGATGCGCGCAAC
>JAZDLH010000001.1:0-4642 GCA_043802275.1 Planctomycetota bacterium | reverse complement strand
GGATGATATCATTTTGATATCGGACCGGGTCCTTAAAAAAAACAAGGCCGCCCCGGCCCCCTGTTCCCCGGGAGGCGAGGCCGAGTCGACCCAACTGCCCCTCTTTCGTTTTGCCGAGCCATGGAGCTTTTCCGAAGCGCTGGAAGCCGCGCAGGAGGCGTTCCGCCGGCTTGGCGTTATCGCATGGACGAGTCCGGCCTCTTTTCAAGGGGTCCTGGCGCTCTACGCCGAGGCGTCGCCCGAAATGGCCGCCCATCTCAAGAAGCAAGGCTTCGAGCAAATGAGCTCGTGGGACGGAGGCCCGTGGCGGGAGGGGCTCGTCGCGCACGCGCGGGCCATGGCCGCCTATGGGGAGAGCGCCGCGCGCATCGGCATCCCGCCACAGAAATACATAGGCCTGGGCTATGCGCCTGTCCTTTCTAGGGCGGCCCGCGGAGTCCGCGCGATACGGCGGATTCTGCGGGGCGGCCTCTTCGCGGGCCGTCCTGCCGGGAAATGGAAAGAACCCTTGCGCCGGTTGTAAAATGCCGGGCCTTGCGCCTTGCGTGAAAGGAAAAACGCGAGCCATGGAGCCGCCCAGGATCGATGCCTGCAAGAGTCTTTTGATCGTCCGGCTGGACGGGGTGGGGGACGTGGTCTTGAGCGCGCCCTTCCTGCGGGAGATGCGCGTCTTTTTGCCCGAGGCCCGGATCGCCCTCATGGTCCGGCCCGCGCTCTATAACCTCGTGGAGCATTGCCCCTACGTGGATGAAGTCCTCGCGCTCAATCCGCAAGGCCGCGGTCTCAAAGGGCGGCTCGGCCGATGGGCCGGGCTCCTCAGGCTCGCGCTCCGGCGGCTCGGAGCAAGGCGCTTCGACGCGGCCGTCTCGCCCCGCTTCGGCCCGGACTGGTTCGGCGCCTTCCGCGTCCTCGGCCTAAGCGGCGCGCCGATACGCGTCGGCTTCCGGCAGGCCCTCGCCTTCCGGCCCGAATGGGCGCGATATTACACGCACCTCTTCGAGATCCCCCAACCCAGGCATTCCGTGGAACAGGGGCTCGATCTTCTCCGCCGGCTGGGCGCCGATCCCTCGACCGACCGGCTCGAGCTCTGGCTTACCGAAGAGGACCGCGCCTTCGCGCGCGACACCCTGCGAAAGGCGGATATCCGGCCGGATCGGACGGTCATCGGCGTATCGCTCGAGGCGGGCGCCCAACAGAAGATGTGGCCCGTGGAGCGGTTCATCGAGCTCATCCGCCGGCTCGGGCGGGACTACGACGCGGCCGCGCTCCTGATCGGCTCGCCGGCCGGAGCCGGCCTGGCCCGGCGGGTGGAGCAGGAATGCGGCCGCCTTGCGGTGAACATGGCCGGACGCACGACCCTCCGCCAGGCGGCGGCGCTCTTCGAGCGATGCGCCCTCTACGCGGGGAACGACACCGGCCCCAAGCATCTCGCCGCAGCCGCGGGGCGGCCCGTGGTGGAGATCTCGAATTGCGCCGAGGGCGCCAAGTTCATAGGCGCCCCCGCGTACTTCCGCCCGTGGGGCGTGCCCTTCGCGCTCCTCCGGCCGAAGCGACCCGAGCCGCCCTGCACGGACATGTGCGAGGCCCACGAGCCGCACTGCATCCTCCAGGTCTCGGTCGAGGAGGCCGAGGCCGCGGTCCGGAAGATGCTGAAGGAACAGGTCCTTTCTTCTTCCGGCGGGGCGGAAGGAAAGGAAGCGTCCCCCGCGGCAAAGGCGAAATCGTCATGAGAGAGATCGCGCTCATCGACCCGTACCGGCGCGGACATCACGAGATCTACATGAAGACCTTTGCGCGCGCGCTCCTGGAACTCGGGCATCGCGTGATTGCCTTCGCGCCCGAGCCCGAGGCTCTAACCTCCTGGGTGGAGGCGCGCTGCCCGGAGGCGGCCATGCGCATGGAGGCGGTCCGGCTTCTCCCTCCCTCTCCCTCGCGCCTTCCGATGAAGCGCGTCCAAGACTCCCTAAACATGCTCGCGCATTGGCGCACGGCAGGGGCGGCCCTTTCCCAAATCGAAGCCGAGGCCGGCCGCGCGCCGGACCTGGCGTTCTTCTGCTGGCTCGACGCCTACGCCTCTTATTCGCTCCGGCCCCTGCACGCCCGGGTCGCGCGCCTATTCCACTATCCCTGGTCCGGGCTCTATTTCCACCCGCGCTTCCTCCGCATCCAGGCGGCGGAGAGGAGGCGCCTGTTCCCAAGAAGGTGGGAATTGCCGTTTTCCTCGCCCCTATGCCGGTCCGTGGCGCTCCTGGACGAAGGAGTGTCCGACGCCTTCGCGCGCGGCACGGGGAAGAAGGTCGTGGTCTTTCCGGACTTTGCCGACGACTCCCCGCCTGACCGGGCCTATGCGCCCGCGCGGGCGGTCCTCGAGCGGGCCCGCGGCCGCAAGGTGATCGGCCTCGTGGGGTCCCTGGCCAGGCGCAAGGGGGTCTTCACCCTGCTCGAGGCGGCCCGCCGGGCAGAGGGAGAAGACCGATTCTTCGTAATCGCCGGGGAGCCCGCCGCGACCGGCTTCCGGCCGGAAGAGCTCTCCCGCCTGGCGGCCCTGGCCGCGGCCCCGCCCTCGAACGCCCTTCTTCTTCTCGGCCGCATCCCGGGCGAGGCGCAGTTCAACGCCCTGATCGAGGCGTGCGACCTCGTCTTTGCCGCGTACGAGGACTTCCCCCACAGCAGCAACATCCTGGCCAAGGCCGCGCTCTTCGAAAAGCCCGTGATCGTGAGCCGAGGGTATTGCATGGAGGAACGTCTGAGGCGGTTCGGGCTGGGCCTGAGCATTCCCGAGGGAGACGTCGAGGCGTGCAAAAACGCGATCCGGAAACTCCTTCCGCCGGGGGGAGGCCGGGCCGATGGGCTCGCCCCGGATTACGCCGGTTACTTGAATGAACATTCGCTCCCCGCCCTGCGGGAGGCCTTTCATCGGCTTCTCGCGGAGGCCGCGCCGGGAACCGGCCCCGGGGAAGGCGCTCGGTTGGAATAGGGATTCCCGCATGAAGTTCTTGATCCTCAACACATCCTACTCCGCGTACCTCAAGCGGCTCTACGCGGAACGTCCCGGCCTTGCCGAGGCGCCCTACGCGGAGCAGCTTCGCGCGCGGAACGACAGCCTCTTCGGCATGGCGGATTTTTATTCCTCCGCCCTCCGTAGCCTCGGGCACGAGGCGCACGACATCCACGTGAACAACGGCTGGATGCAGCGGGCGTGGGCCCTCGAACAGGGACTCCGTCTGGGGAGGGAGCAACGCCGGCGTTTTCGCCTGCGGGGCGGGCTCCTCCCCTGGATTTCCCGCGAATGGCGCCCGCGCTTCCTCGAAAAAGTTCTCGCCGCCCAAATCCGGCATTGCCGGCCCGACGTGCTCCTCAACCAGGCCATGGACGGGGTCGACCCCCGCTTCCTCCGGGAGTTGAAGCCGGAGGTGCGGCTTCTCGTGGGGCAATGCGCCGCGCCGCTCGACGAGGGAGCGGACTTCGGCTGCTACGACCTCTTCCTCTCCTCCCTCCCCCATTTCGTGGAGCGCTTCCGGCGACTGGGAATTCCGTCCGAGTTCGTGGCCCTCGCCTTTGAGCCGCGCGTGCGGGAGGCCGTCCCCTTGCCCCAAGAACGGGACATCCCGGTCTCCTTCGTGGGGAGCCTATTCGGCTTTCACCGGGAGCGCATCCGCCTCCTCGAATACCTGTGCGACCGAAGCCCCGTCCAAATCTGGGGGCAGGGCGTGGCGAACCTGCGCCTCCTCTCGCCCATCCGCCGCCGCTACCAGGGCCCCGCCTTCGGCCGGGAGATGTACCAAATCCTCGCGCGCTCGAAAATTGCCCTGAATCACCACATCGGCGCGGCGGGTCCTTATGCCAACAACCTGCGTCTGTACGAGGCCACGGGCATGGGCGCGCTCCTTTTGACCGACTGGAAGGAGAATCTGCCCCGACTCTTCGCTCCGGAACGGGAGGCGGCCACCTACCGGACGCCGGAGGAGTGCGGGGAGAAGATCGCCCATTACCTCGCCCGCGAGGAGGAGCGCGCGGCCGTGGCGCGCGCGGGCGAGGAGCGCACCCTGCGCGAGCACACCTACGCGCAGCGCGCCGCGGAGACGGCCAAGATCATCGAGCGCCGCCTTTCCCGCAAGGCGGGCGGCTGACGGCCGGACCTTTAAAAGAGCCGAACGACGAGGAGAATCGAACCATGCCGGAAAGAGACGCCTTCGTGATCCTCTTCGACAGCCGCTTTCTCTTCGGCGGGATCGCGCTCGCGCGGTCGCTTTTGGCGCACGCGCCCGGCCACGCGCTCTACGTCGTCTGCCTGGACGAAGCGACCTTTCGAATCCTCTCGGCCCTGAGCCTTCCCCACGCGCGCCTCGTTCTCCAGAAGGACTTCGAGACGCCGGCGCTCCTCGCGGTGAAGCCGGCCCGGAACGCCTCGGAGTACGCCTGGACCTGCAAGTCCGCCGCGGTGCGGCACGTGCTCGCGCTCGACGCGTCGCTCGAGACGGTCACCTACCTCGACAGCGATCTCTTCTTCTTCGCCCCCCCCGAGCCGGTCTTCGCCGAGCTTGCGGGCGGGTCCCTGCTCCTCACCGAGCACCGCTTCCCGGAGAGAAACCGGGAGGCGATGCTCCGGCGAAACGGCCGCTTCAACGCCCAATGGATCTCC